>NZ_JAFMOT010000164.1:0-78299 GCF_019049695.1 Rahnella perminowiae | reverse complement strand
GCCGCGATAAGCGGCTTTTTCATGTCTGCACTCACTCTGTCTCAGCGATTAATGGTGTGCAGCGGTTTTCACAGAACGCAAAATCACGAATTTCTGATTGGTGGCGATCGTCGTGCAGTTACCAAACAGACGACGTAACTTCTGGTAGTAATCCAGATGGCGGTTGCCGACGATACGCAGTTCGCCGCCGGTTTGCAGGCAACGCTTGGCATCGCAGAACATGCGCCAGGCGGTGTCATCGCTGATGACCGTGCCCTGATGGAACGGCGGGTTACACAGCACGGCGTGCAGCGTTTCACGTTCGACACCGGCCAGCATGTTATTTACTTCGAAATGGCAGCGGCTGACATCCTGCGGCAGGTTGTTTTCGACGTTAATACGGCTCGATTCCACCGCCATATAGGATTCATCGACGAACAGCATTTCCGCATCGGGATTCAGCGCCAGTGCGGTCATGCCGATCACGCCGTTACCACACCCCAGGTCCACCATGCGCCCCTGGATGCCTTCCGGCAGATGCTGCATGAAGAAACGCGCGCCAATATCCAGACCGCCGCGTGAGAACACGTTGGCATGGTTGGAAATACGGAACTCGCTGTCATCCAGCGCCCATTCAGAAATCACCGGCTCAGCGGTTTGCGCAGGCAAAGTGGCTTCACAATGGATCAGACGGGCTTTTTTCCACGCCAGACTGGTTTTGGTAGGACCGAGAATTTTCTCGAACAACTGCAACGTTGACGTATGAATGTCGCGGGCTTTCGCGCCGGCGATAATCTGCGTGCCCGGCGTCACGACTTCACGCAGCGCCAGCAATTGTTGTTCCAGCAGTGCCAGGGTTTTTGGCACTTTGATGACGACCAGACCCGGGTTGATCGGCAACGGCACCAGACTGCTTTGCGTTGCCACACTGTCTTCGTCAAAACCGTTAATGCGCAGATTATGGCGCATCGCCAGCTGACTCATAAAGGAATCGTTGATACTGGTCGGATTGTGCGGCTGCAATGCGCAGGCCAGAGTGCCAAAAGCATCGTTGAAAATTAGCAGCGGACGGCCGTTGAGCGCATCAGTATTCAGGTTTTGCAGCAAATATTCATCGGCCGCTTCCCATGCCTGTAACTGCGTTGCCGCTTCTTCCAGCGGATAACGTTCCAGACGCAGTTGCAGTAACTGACCACCGGTTTCGGTTTCAAATTGGCTCATTGGCCCTCCTCATATTCAATTTGCGCTGTTTATCCCTTAATTTGGTCTATCAGTAAAACGTTTTTTCAGTTAAAAAGGGGTTTAATGGCCGGATGCGTGTGATCGTTGCAAAAACAACGCTGGCCGGTACGGCAACTTTTCCCCCGGTAATAAGAGATAAAGCAAACAGTTATGCCTGAATTGACCTATCTTCAAGGCTATCCGGAGTCGCTTCAGGCTCAGGTGCGTCAGTTAATCGACCAGGAACGTTTAGGTAAAGTCTTGCTGACGCGATATCCGGAACCGCACGAGCTGACCACCGACAAATCGCTCTATCAGTATACGCTGGACCTGAAAAACCAGTTTTTGCGCAGTTCATCGCCGTTAAGCAAAGTGGCTTACGACAATAAAATTCATGTGATGAAGCACGCACTGGGGCTGCATACCGCGATATCCCGTATTCAGGGCGGCAAGCTGAAAGCCAAAGCGGAAATCCGTGTAGCGACAGTGTTTAAAAGCGCGCCGGAAGCATTTCTGAAAATGATCGTGGTGCATGAACTCGCGCACCTGAAAGAAAAAGAACACAACAAAGCGTTCTACAGCCTGTGCTGTCATATGACGCCTGACTATCATCAGTTAGAGTTCGACACGCGCATGTACCTGACGCATCTGGAAGTTTTCGGTAAGTTATACACCTAAATGAGATCTCAACTTATCTATACGGAATATATATGATTCGTTTTGCGGTTGTTGGTACCAACTGGATCACCCAGCGTTTTATTGATGCCGCACATGAGAGCGGTAAGATGAAGTTAACCGCGATTTATTCCCGCACGCTGGAAGGCGCTAAAAAGCTTGGCGAGGATTATCCGGTTGAGCATTATTTTGATTCCCTTGAAGAAATGGCAGCATCCGATCTGATTGATGCGGTGTATATCGCCAGTCCGAACTCCCTGCACTACCCGCAGTCTCTGTTGTTCCTCAGCCACAAAAAGCATGTGATTTGCGAAAAGCCGCTGGCGTCCAATCTGCGCGAAGCCGAAAGCCTGATCGCCTGTGCGAAAGAGAACAACGTGGTGCTGTTCGAAGCCTTTAAAACTGCCTATCTGCCCAACTTTCTGCATATGAAAGGTGCGCTGAACCGTATCGGTAAACTGCGTAAAGCCATTCTGAATTACTGCCAGTATTCCTCACGTTATCCGCGTTATCTGGCCGGTGAAAACCCGAATACCTTTAACCCGGCGTTTTCCAATGGCTCGATCATGGATATCGGTTATTACTGTCTGGCGAGTGCCATTTCATTGTTTGGCGAACCGGAATCGGTGAAAGCCACGGCGACCTTGCTGGAAAGCGGCGTTGATGGTCAGGGAACGGTCATCCTGTCATATGCTGATGATTTCGAAGTGGTGATCCACCATTCCAAAATCAGCGATTCCCATTTGCCGAGTGAGATCCAGGGCGAAGACGGTACGTTGCAGATGGAAAAACTGTCTGAATGCCAGACGCTCAGCCTGACGCCACGCGGCAGCCAGAAGCTGGATCTGACCCAACCGCAACACATCAACACCATGTTGTATGAGGCAGAAACGTTTGCGATTCTGGTCGACAGCCAGTTTGTCGCGCATCCGGGGCTGGAAGTCTCGCGTATCACCGCCAAGGTACTGACGGAAATCCGCCGTCAGACCGGCGTGGTGTTCCCGGCCGATACCCAGCCTTAATGTTCAGTCATAATCGGGAGTAACAGATGATTGCACCCAGTCAGAAACCTCTGCTGATTTTGCAGACCGGCCACGCGCCGGAACCTATCCGACGTGCGCACGATAACTTTCCGCAGATGTTTATCCGTCAGGGCGATATTGACGCACAGCAGGTTGTGATTGTGGACTTACAGGCAGGTGAACGTCCGCTGCCGCCGGAAAACTATTGCGGGGCGATCATTACCGGTTCACGCAGCATGGTGACCGAGCATCTGGCATGGAGCGAAGAAGCGGCGGATTGGGTACGGCTGGGGATGTTGCAGGAATTACCGATGTTCGGCGCCTGCTACGGCCATCAGCTGATGGCATATGCACTGGGCGGCGAAGTGGATTACCACCCGCAAGGCATCGAAGTTGGTACGCATGAGGTGTCGCTGACGCCGGACGGGCATCTTGATCCGCTGGTATCGCAGCTTCCGGCGCAGTTCGCCGCAAATCTTATCCACCTGCAAACCGTCATCACCCCGCCCGCGACGGCGAAGGTGCTGGCAAAAACGCTGCACGATCCGCATCAGATCCTGCGCTATGGCCCGAACGCCATCAGCACGCAGTTTCACCCTGAATTCAGTCTGGCGGTCATGAAGACATATTTGTCCTGGCTGGGTTCCATTGCCGAAGATGATCATGTCGATTTTGCGCATCAGGCTCAGCAACTTAGCGAAACACCGCTCAGCCGCAGCCTGCTGCTTTCCTTTGTCGGCGCACTCGGTAAACGTCAGGCACTGGCGGGTTAATAGTCTAAAATGTTTCTGAATATTTGACATCTGACACATTTTGCATTAATTTGCGAACTGCAAAGGGGAGTAACTTCTTCGCCGGATAATCGTCATTACGGTGCCTGGATCCGCGCTTAAGCGCCATCTCAGCCACCCGGTTACCGGGGCGAAGATAGACATTTACAAAGTGAATGCCTATTTTCGTAAGTGAGACCTTGCCGGAAGGCGAGGTTTGCTCACAACTCAAAAATGAGCGGCTAACGTCTTCTGACGCTGGCCGTTTTTTTTTGATGTTTTTTCGAGGATGACGCAATGATGAACTCCGTAGGCAACCCGATGTTGTGGGGCTCTTTTGCCGTGGTAGTGATAATTATGCTCGCTTTCGACCTGCTGTTACAGGGTCGCAAAGGCGCGCAAACCATGAGTATGAAAAGCGCCGCGCTGTGGTCGTTGGTGTGGATAGGCCTGTCGTTGCTGTTCAATTTCGGCTTCTGGTGGTACCTCAACGGCGAGTTTGGTCGCGAGGTGGCCGACGCCAAGGCCACGATGTTCCTGACCGGCTACCTGCTGGAAAAAGCGCTGGCGGTAGATAACGTCTTCGTCTGGCTGATCCTGTTCAGCTACTTCTCCATTCCGGCCAACCTGCAACGCCGCGTGCTGGTCTACGGTGTGCTCGGCGCTATCGTCCTGCGTACCGGCATGATTTTCGCCGGAAGCTGGCTGGTGGGTCAGTTCAGCTGGATTTTGTACGTGTTTGGCGCGTTCCTGCTGTTCACCGGGATCAAGATGGCGCTGGCGAAAGAAGACGACGGTGAGGTTGGTGAGAAACCGATGATCCGCTGGCTGCGCAGCAAAATGCGCATGACCGACGAGTTGCAGGGTGAGAAATTCTTCGTGCGCCGTAACGGTATTCTGTTCGCCACCCCGCTGGTGCTGGTGCTGATCATGGTCGAACTGAGCGACGTCATTTTCGCGGTCGACAGCATCCCGGCGATTTTCGCGGTGACCACCGACCCGTTCATCGTGCTGACCTCTAACCTGTTCGCGATCCTCGGTCTGCGTGCGATGTACTTCCTGCTGGCAGGCGTGGCAGAACGTTTCTCGATGCTGAAATACGGTCTGGCAGTGATCCTGATTTTCATCGGTATCAAGATGCTGCTGCTCGACGTGTTCCACATTCCGGTGGGTATTTCACTGGGCGTGATCGCCTCGATTCTGATCATCACCCTGCTGATTAACACCTGGGTGAACCGTCGTAACGATCTAAACAATACGCGAAAGTCATAGCATTAATCAGGAATAACGAATGGGCGGATATCACGCCCATTCATTTTGAATGTTAATGGGCTCAAGTACACGTGTACCCGTCAGTCTTCCCGTGTGCCCGCAGCAGGGTATAGACAGATGATGAGCAAACGATTTCAACTCAATGGCACCCACGCGGCCAGAAACCAACGAGCCGCCGATAATCGGAGAATTATTTTCATCTGTTAGAAATAAATAAGCTGGAATTGACATGTTATATCCTTATAAAGTTAATTATCACGTTTGTCTCTGCCTGTGATTTTATCAATCACTTTGTACAAGACGTATAGAAATATGAGCCAAGTTCCTATACCTGCAAACTTCATCGGCCACGGCTCGATGTACATAATGCAAAGTATTGTCCCAAATATAATCAATGGTGCAAATGCGAATTCAAATAAATAATAAATTATAAATGCAACTAATTTTTCGATTGCAGTAAGCACCATCCTGAAGAGTTTAAAAAATACCCCGTTTTTAGGCATTTATTTCCTTCCTCACCAAATCAATTATTTTTCTGAATGCAGGCTCGCCTTGCGTCATTCTGATATGCATTGCATCTACAAAAGGTTGAACGGATGGCTCAAATAAGAAGTAAAGGAGATCATAGTCTTTGGGAATCAATAAATTATAGATTTCTGGGTTCTCAGCCTCCAACCGTTCAGAGGTTCGTATTGAGCGCTCAGTCATACCACCAATTAACAACGCTCCAGTTAATACAGCTATGGGTTTCGATTTAAATGTAGCTGAAATAAAAGAAACTCTTTCTAATACTGCGGCCGTTATCATAGCCATGATTGTATTAGTCCCCATCCTTCCAACAAACGATGTAATTACACCTCTATATATACTGTCCTGCTCTGTCTCGGTAACATAGGTGTTAAACTTGGTAAAAATTATCTTAATCGCATCTATGATATGGTCATAATTCAAAATGTCTTTTCTTATAGCTCCTGCCATTCTAATTCTAGCTGTTTCACGCCTGAACCGTGAGCCTGTATCAAACACGCCATATACCCTATAGCCCATATCAAGCGGCACGGTGAACGCACCGTTTATGAGGCCATTTACTGATTCGGGGGATAGAATAATCTTAGCAATGCGCGTGGCTATAACATCAATGTCAGCCATATTAGTCCCTTAGTTGTGATTCATTCCCATTCTAATGGTATTGCATTATACACGTACGCACTAGATTTTTTACTTACAATGTAGTTCAGGCAAAAAAGTCCAGTTTAGTCGGGCTCTAATTAATACTGAATCACTCGTTTTGATATATTAATTCATACAAAGGCGGAAAAAGTGAGAAACAGGGATGAAGCCAGAAGGGTACGACGGAAAGGCAATAACATCGGTGAAATTCCTCAGAGTAAAAAGCGCGCCATCTTAGCCCGCTGAATCTAAAGGAATAACTAAAGTCGCTGGATAAAATAAAGGCGGTGACTGCATTAACCATCACCGCCTTTATGATCAACGCGTAGCCCTTACTGCCAGCCGTAACGACGCACGAACCAGCCTTTCACGCACTGGGTCAGCACCATGTAGCCCGCCAGAATCGCGATCAGCCACGGGAAGTAGCTCAGCGGCAGCGCCTGCAGTTGCAGGAATCCGGCCACCGGCGAGTAGATCAGCGCGATACCGGTGATCACCACCATCAGCGTCATGATGCACAGCGGCCAGGAGGCGCGGCTCTGAATAAACGGCACTTTGCGTGTGCGGATCATGTGCACGATCAGCGTCTGCGACAGCAATCCTTCGATGAACCAGCCGGACTGGAACAACGTCTGCGCTTCAACAGTATTGGCTTTAAACACCCACCACATCAGGCTGAAGGTCAGGATATCGAATACGGAACTGATCGGCCCGAAGAACACCATAAAACGGCCGATATCTCCGGCATTCCAGCGCTGCGGTTTCGCCAGTTGTTCTTCATCGACGTTATCAAACGGGATCGCCACCTGAGACACATCGTAAATCAGGTTCTGAATGAGCAGATGCAGCGGCAACATCGGCAGGAACGGCAGGAAGGCGCTGGCGACTAACACGCTGAATACGTTACCGAAGTTGGAACTGGCGGTCATTTTAATGTATTTCAACATGTTGGCGAACGTTCTGCGCCCTTCCGTCACGCCCTGCTCCAGCACCATCAGGCTTTTTTCCAGCAAAATGATATCAGCCGCTTCTTTGGCGATATCCACCGCCGAATCCACGGAAATACCGATATCCGCCGCACGCAGCGCCGGAGCATCGTTAATACCGTCGCCCATAAATCCGACCACATGCCCTTCATCGCGCAGAACGCGCACAATGCGTTCTTTGTGCATTGGCGTCAGTTTGGCAAACACCGTGGTTTCCCTGGCCACATGCAGAAGCTGCACATCATCAAGCGCGTCAATGTCACTGCCGATGACCACTTTATCAGCCTGTAATCCGACATCCTTGCAAACTTTACGCGCCACCAGCGGATTATCGCCGGTGAGGATTTTCACCGTCACGCCTTTGCGTTGCAGTGCGTCCAGCGCGGGCGCGGTGCTCTCTTTTGGCGGATCGAGGAATGCGATGTAACCGGCCAGAATCAGGCTGGACTCATCGGTCACGCCATAGCCTTGCGTACGCGATGGCATCACTTTATGCGCCACCGCCACCACGCGCAGGCCCTGCTGATTGAGATCGTCAGTGATACGGCGGATGCGCGCCAGCAACACATCGGTCAGCGGCACAATCTCACCGTTGAGCTGCACCAGCGTACAAATCGACAGCATTTCTTCCAGTGCGCCTTTGCAGATCAGGCGATGATTCTGGTCATTTTCTGCGACGACAACAGACATCCGCCGGCGATCGAAATCGAACGGGATCTCATCCACTTTCAGTGAACTATGCCCCGGATGCGGATCGCCCGCATCCAGCACCGCCACATCCAGCAAGTTTTTCAAACCGGTCTGGTAATGGCTGTTCAGCCATGCCAGATGCAGTACCTCGTCACTGGTCACGCCGAGCACGTCAGTGTGGCGCTCGAGCACGATTTTATCCTGCGTCAGCGTGCCGGTTTTATCGGTGCAAAGGATATCCATTGCACCGAAGTTCTGGATCGCATCCAGGCGTTTGACGATCACTTTCTGGCGTGACAGTTTTACCGCGCCTTTCGCCAGCGTTGACGTGACAATCATCGGCAGCATTTCCGGCGTCAGCCCGACCGCCACCGAGAGCGCAAACAGTGCGGCTTCCCACCAGTCACCTTTGGTGTAGCCGTTGATCAGCAGCACTACTGGCGTCATCACCATCATAAAGCGGATCAGCAGCCAGCTGACTTTGCTAATCCCCGCCTGAAATGCGTTCGGTTGTGTATCTTCCTGCACCACGCGTTCGGCAAGCTGACCGAACCAGGTTTTGCCGCCGGTGGCAATCACCATCGCAATCGCTGTGCCACTCACCACGTTGGTGCCCATAAAGCACAGGGTGCTCAGTTCAAGCGGATCAGCGGCAATCGGTTTTTTCTCACAGGCATGTTTTTCCACCGGCAGGGATTCCCCGGTGAGCGCCGCCTGGCTGATAAACAAATCCTTAGCAGACAGAATACGCAGATCAGCCGGGATCATATCGCCCGCAGAAAGCTTGATCAGATCCCCCGGCACCAGCTGGCTGATCGGGATCTCCACCGTTTCGTGCCGTCCGGTTTGCGCGTCACTGCGCAGCACGGTCGCGGTGTTGCTGACCATTGCTTTCAGCGCATCGGCGGCTTTATTGGAACGCGCTTCCTGGATGAAATGCATGAAAGTAGAAATAAACACCATCGCACCAATCACCAGCGCTGCCGTTAAATCGTCGGTGGCGTAAGATACCAGACCGAGTACGGTCAGCAGCAGGTTGAACGGATTGCGGTAGCAATGCCACAGATGCAGCCACCACGGCGACGGTTGCTGATCGCCGGTCTGATTCAGGCCGGAAACTTCGCGGATCGCATCGGCTTCGTGCGCAGTCAGCCCTTCCGGATGGCTGGCAAATTGCAGATACAACTGGTCTTCGGTAGCGCGGGCACAGGCCTGACAATGCGCAGACATAGCAGCAGGGATCGCCTGCGCCGCGCGGACAGACACGTTTTCCAGCATCGGATCGCGGCGGACTAAACGGCGCGGTAAATTACGGCTGAGCGCAGTGAACAGCCGGGAAGTGAAATTTTTGAACATCATTCGCACCTTTGTTGCGCCCACGGCGAAGCCGCCATGAGCATGGCAAAAGGGTTATTAAAAACAGGGCGAACGAAAAAACGTGCGCCACTGCCTGCCAGGTAAAGTCACGGCAAGCAGCAGCAAAAATGCGGGTGCTTACCGGATCACAACGGACCTACAGAATTGGGGTCGGGTTCCATGGGTTTTCACCTCCGGTAAGGAACGGTTTGGAAATTCATACGCATCGGGTATAAAAATCCGTTAGGGTAACGTCACGGGATGACGCGCACATCATCTCCGGCGAGCGCAGTATACGCCGGTTAACTACAACCAAATTTAAACCTGACCTTTATTCACCTTAAAACATGACCCAGCAAAATCGCCTGACCATTAATGATATTGCCCGCCTGAGCGGCGTCGGAAAATCCACGGTTTCCCGCGTTTTAAATAACGAAGGCAACGTCAGCCCGCAAACCCGTGAACGCGTATTACAGGTGATTGAGCAACAGCACTTCAGCCCGTCGAAATCAGCGCGGGCAATGCGCGGCTTCAGCGATAAAATTGTGGCAATCATCGTGTCGCGCCTCGATTCCCCTTCGGAAAACCTGGCAGTACGTGCCATGTTGCCGCTGTTTTATCAGCAGGGATTCGACCCGATTGTGCTGGAAAGTCAGTTCAGCGCAGAGCGCGTTAAAGAGCATTTGCAGGTACTGAAACAGCGCAATATCGACGGCGTGGTGCTGTTTGGTTTTACCGGACTTTCAGCACAAATGCTGATGCCATGGCAGGACAAAATGGTGATGCTGGCGCGCGAAGTACCGGGGCTGTCTTCGGTGTGTTATGACGATGCGGGCGCGGTGCAGCTGCTGATGCAAAAGTTGCTGGCGCAAAACATCCGGAAGATTGGCTTTATCGGTGTTTCGCCACAAGACACCACCACCGGTCAGCGTCGCAGCGCGGCCTTCCGGGCTTTCTGTAAAGAGCACGGCCTGACACCGCACATTGCACTGGGCGCACTGACTTATCAGAGCGGCTTCGATCTGATTCCCCAGTTGCTGGAAAATGACATTCAGGCAGTGGTATGCGCGTCCGACACCATCGCCATCGGCGCACAAAAATACCTGCAACAACAGCAAATCCGTGGCGTACAGGTGTGCGGGATAGGTAACAACCCTTTGCTGCATTTCCTCTTCCCTGAATCGTATTCCGTGGAACTCGGCTATGGCGCGGGCGGTGAAGCGGCGGCAAAACAATTGCTGGCGCAGCTCAGCGATGGCGCACATGTGCGGCAGCTGATTATCCCCGGAAAGCTCGCTTTCTGATCCGACGTTATACAGAAACTTTGTGATCGTCCCGGCAAAACCGGGAACGTTCCCAGACAAATTCCCACCGCCTTCGCTATGCTTGAACCGTACCCTACACACTCACGCAAAACACAGGCCACTTCCCATGAGCAAAGTTAAGCAACAGGATGTTGATCAGCTGATCGCCCTCGTTGGCGGCAGCGACAATATCGCGATGGTGACGCATTGCATTACACGTCTTCGTTTTGTCCTCAATGATCCGTCTAAAGCCGATCCGAAAGGCCTCGAAGCCCTGCCAATGGTTAAAGGCTGCTTCACCAATGCCGGGCAGTTCCAGGTGGTGATCGGGCCGGAAGTGGACGATTACTATAAAGTCCTGCTCGCCAGTACCGGTAAAAGTCAGGCAGGTAAAGAGCAGGCAAAAATCGCCGCCCGCCAGAACATGAGCTGGTTCGAACGCAGTATTTCTCACTTCGCCGAAATTTTCTTCCCGCTGTTGCCCGCGCTAATCAGTGGCGGTCTGATCCTCGGTTTCCGCAACGTTATCGGTGAAATTCCGATAAGCGACGGCCAGACGCTGGCGCAGATGCACCCGCTGTGGCAATCCATTTACGACTTCCTGTGGCTGCTTGGCGAAGCCGTGTTTATGTTCCTGCCGGTGGCGGTTTGCTGGTCGACGGTCAGAAAAATGGGCGGCACCGAGATCCTCGGCATCGTGCTCGGCATCACGCTGGTATCACCGCAACTGATGAACTCCTATAACCTCGGCCAGCAGATCCCTGATGTATGGAATTTTGGCTGGTTCACCATCGAAAAAGTCGGTTATCAGGCGCAGGTTATTCCTTCCGTTCTCGCAGGCATGGCGTTAGCCATCATCGAAAGTGGCCTGAAACGTATCGTGCCTAATTACCTGTACCTGGTGATTGTGCCGGTCAGCTCACTGCTGATTGCGGTATTCCTGGCGCACACGCTGATCGGGCCGTTTGGCCGCATGGTAGGTGACGGCGTGGCATTCGCGGTGAAATTCATCATGACCGGCAGCCTTGCACCGATCGGTGCCGCGCTGTTTGGTTTCCTCTATGCACCGCTGGTGATCACCGGCGTGCATCAGACCACCCTCGCCATCGACATGCAGATGGTGCAAAACACCGGCGGAACCCCGGTATGGCCGCTGATCGCCCTGTCCAATATTGCACAGGCGGCCGCCGTGGTGGGCGTGATTATCGTCAGCCGCAAACATAATGAACGCGAGATTTCCGTGCCCGCAGCGATATCCGCCTTCCTCGGCGTGACCGAACCGGCCATGTACGGGATCAACCTGAAATACCGCTTCCCGATGCTCTGCGCGATGATTGGCTCAGCCGGTGCCGGTCTGATTTGCGGGCTGTTCCACGTTACGGCCAACGGTATCGGTGTCGGCGGCTTGCCGGGCATTTTGTCTATCAAGCTGCAGTTCTGGAGTATTTACGCCATGGCGATGCTGGTGGCGATTGTGGTGCCGATTATCCTGACCGTGCTGGTTTACCAGCGTAAAGCCCGCCGTGGTGAACTGGCTGTGGTGTAAGACCTTCAAGAAGGAAAAAGGAATGAACAGCGAATTGCCGTGGTGGAAAAACGGCGTGATTTACCAGATTTACCCCAAGAGTTTTCAGGACACCACGGGCAGCGGTACCGGTGATATCAACGGCATCACACAGCGTCTGGATTACCTGAAAACGCTGGGCGTTGATGCCCTGTGGCTGACACCGATGTATCTGTCACCCCAGATTGATAATGGTTACGACGTCGCCGACTATTGTGAGATTGACCCGGCTTACGGCACGCTGGAGGATTTCGAGCGGCTGACTGCACAGGCGCATCAGCGCGGGATCCGCATCGTGATGGATATGGTGTTTAATCACACCTCGACGCATCACGAATGGTTCCGGCAGTCGCAGGATCCGGGCAGCCCGTTCCGGCCTTTTTATCTCTGGCGTGACGGTGCAGCCGAAGGCGGGCCGCCGAATAACTGGCGCTCCAAATTCGGTGGCGGTGCCTGGCAGTGGCATGAAACCAGCGGTCAGTATTATCTGCATCTGTTCGCGGCCGAGCAGGCGGATCTCAATTGGGAGTATCCGCCTGTTCGCGAGGCGCTCAAAAAAGTCTGCCAGTTCTGGGCAGATAAGGGCGTCGACGGGCTGCGGCTGGATGTTATCAATCTGGTGTCGAAACAGCAGGATTTCCCGTCCGATGACGCAGGCGATGGGCGGCGTTTTTACACCGACGGACCACGTATTCATGCATTCTTACAGGAGTTCAGCCGTGACGTATTTCAGCCACTCGGGCTGATGACGGTCGGCGAAATGTCTTCAACGAAGCTGGAACATTGCCGCCGCTACGCTGCCAATGACGGCAGTGAACTGTCGATGACCTTTAACTTCCATCATCTGAAAGTAGATTACCCGAACGGCGAAAAATGGACTGATGCGCCGCCTGATTTCGTACACCTCAAGCAGATTTTTCGCGAGTGGCAGCAAGGAATGCACGGGCACGCATGGAATGCGTTGTTCTGGTGTAATCACGATCAGCCGCGCATTGTGTCGCGTTTTGGTGATGAAGGCGCGCTGCGCAACACCTCGGCAAAAATGCTGGCGATGGTATTGCACGGCTTACAAGGCACGCCGTACATCTATCAGGGGGAGGAAATCGGCATGACCAATCCCGGCTTTAAACATCTTGAGCAATATCGCGATGTGGAAAGCCTGAATATGTTTGCTGAGCTGAAAACGGACGGACGCAATACTGAAGAATTGCTGCGCATCCTGGCACGGAAATCGCGGGATAACTCACGTACACCGATGCAGTGGACTGCCGGCGAACAGGCGGGATTTACCACCGGCACACCGTGGATTTCCGTCAGCCATAACGCGCAGAGTATTAATGCTGAGCAGGCACTGGCGGATAACGATTCCGTATTTTATCTGTATCAGCAACTGATCCGATTGCGCAAATCGCTGCCGGTGCTGACGGACGGTGATTATGAGGATTTACTGCCTGAACATCCGCAACTCTGGTGTTATACCCGCACGGCGAACGGAAAAACCCTGAGTGTGATGGCGAACCTGAGCGCACAGGAGCAGACGCTTGCGTTACCGGTATTTTGCGGCGAACAGGTGTTAAGTAATTACGCCACACCGGCGGTTTGCGACGTACTTCGTCCCTACGAATGTCGCTGGCAACTCGCCGGATAATCTGAAATTTCTGTTCTGCCGGGTCAGTCACATTCGTGTCTGGCCCGTTTATTTTTAATGCATCTCCTTATAAAACAATCCGCAAAATTCAGGCCAGAACTGACAGTTGGTCATCAATTCCTCCGCCAAAAAAATTCTTTGTTTCAGGTCAATAAAACGAGAATTATCACTCGCATGAATGCTACATATAGTGTGTATAGTACACACCCAACCCAATATATAGCGGTTTTCCGCAAATACCCCACAACCGGCCTGTAAGCCTTGTGGGGCGCGGGTTCCGCCCAATAGGAGTGTCATTGTGAAGGCAGACAGACTGGAAACCCTACCCGCAAAACCGACTACAATGCAGCCCATCGTGATTAAGCGGGATGGTTGTCAGGTCCCTTTCGATGAAGTTCTGATCAAACAAGCAGTGCAACGCGCTGCTGCTGCTGCCGGTATCGACAGAGTGGATTATTGCGCGCAGGTTGCCCGCGTGGTGGCGGAAAGTCTGCAAGATCAGGCTCGTGTAGATATCCACGAGATTCAGGATGCGGTCGAAAATCAGTTAATGGCAGGTCCGCATAAAAAGCTGGCACGCGCTTATATCGAATACCGCCATGACCGCGATGTGAAACGTGAAATGCGTGGCCGCCTGAATCAGGAAATCCGCGGTCTGGTTGAACAAAGCAATATGGCGCTGCTTAATGAAAACGCCAATAAAGACAGTAAAGTCATCCCGACCCAGCGCGATTTACTGGCCGGGATCGTGGCAAAACATTATGCCAAACAGCATATTTTACCGCGTGATGTCGTGCTGGCGCATGAACGTGGCGAGCTCCATTATCATGATCTCGATTATTCGCCGTTTTTCCCGATGTTTAACTGCATGCTTATCGATCTGAAAGGCATGCTGAATCATGGTTTCAAAATGGGCAATGCAGAAATTGACACGCCAAAGTCAATTTCAACGGCCACCGCCGTCACCGCGCAGATTATTGCACAGGTCGCCAGCCACATTTATGGCGGCACCACCATTAACCGCATCGACGAAGTGCTGGCACCGTTTGTGACTGCCAGCTTCAATAAACATCGCCAGACCGCCGAAGAATGGCAGATTGCCGATGCCGAAGCGTTCGCCCGTAACCGGACTGAGAAAGAGTGCTATGACGCGTTCCAGTCGCTGGAATATGAAGTCAATACGCTGCATACCGCCAACGGTCAGACGCCGTTCGTCACCTTCGGTTTCGGTCTCGGAACCTCGTGGGAATCACGTCTGATCCAGCAATCTATTTTACGTAACCGTATTGCCGGTCTGGGCAAAAACCGCAAAACTGCCGTATTTCCGAAACTGGTGTTTGCGATCCGCGACGGCCTGAACCATAAAGCCGGTGATGCCAACTACGACATCAAGCAACTGGCACTGGAATGTGCCAGCAAACGCATGTATCCGGACATCCTCAATTACGATCAGGTGGTGAAAGTCACCGGATCCTTCAAAACCCCGATGGGCTGCCGCAGCTTCCTGGGTGTGTATGAAGAAAATGGCGAGATGATCCACGAGGGCCGCAATAATATCGGCGTGATCAGCCTGAACCTGCCGCGTATCGCGCTGGAAGCGAAACGCGACGAGGCGGCGTTCTGGACACTGCTTGACGAGCGTTTGCTGCTGGCGAAGAAAGCGCTGATGACCCGCATTGCACGTCTGGAAGGCATCAAAGCCCGGGTTGCGCCGATCCTGTACATGGAAGGCGCCTGTGGCGTGCGCCTGAAAGCCGACGACGATATTTCCGGCATTTTCAAAAATGGCCGGGCCTCGATTTCGCTCGGATACATTGGCGTGCATGAAACCATTAACGCGCTGTTCGGCGATCAAACCCACGTGTTCGATGACAGCCAGTTACGCGAAAAGGCCGTGGCGATTGTGGCCCGTCTGCAGGCGGCAACCGAAAGCTGGAAAGAGGAAACCGGCTACGGCTTCAGCCTTTACAGCACGCCGAGCGAAAATCTCTGTGACCGTTTCTGTCGTCTGGACAAAGCCGAATTCGGGCTGGTTGCTGGCGTTACCGACAAAGGTTACTACACCAACAGCTTCCATCTGGACGTCGAAAAGAAGGTCAATCCTTATGAAAAACTCGATTTCGAAGCGCCGTATCCGCCACTGAGCAACGGCGGTTTCATCTGCTATGGCGAATATCCTAACCTGCAACATAATCTGAAAGCGCTGGAAGACGTGTGGGATTATAGTTATACCCGCGTGCCTTATTACGGCACCAATACGCCGATCGATGAGTGCTACGACTGCGGTTATACCGGCGAATTCGAGTGCACCAGCAAAGGCTTCACTTGCCCGAAATGCGGCAACCATGAACCTTCCCGTGTCTCCGTCACCCGCCGCGTCTGCGGATATCTCGGCAGCCCGGATGCCCGTCCGTTTAACGCCGGCAAGCAGGAGGAAGTGAAGCGCCGGATTAAACATTTGGGTAATGGTGAGTTGGGTTAACGTGATGAATTTTCATCAGTATTACCCTGTCGATGTCGTGAACGGGCCCGGAACGCGCTGTGTGCTGTTCGTGTCCGGCTGTGTCCATGAATGCCGCGGGTGCTATAACAAAAGTACCTGGCGGCTGGATTCCGGCAAGCCGTTTACGCAGGCAGACGAAGACCGCATCATTACCGATCTGCAAAATACGGTGATCCCGCGTCAGGGTCTCACCCTTTCCGGCGGTGACCCGCTGCATCCGCAAAATCTCTCTGCAGTGCGCCAGTTGTTGTTGCGCGTACAGGCGGAGTGTCCGGACAAAGATGTGTGGATGTGGACGGGCTATAGGCGGTGTGAACTGACCGCTGAACAACAGGACGTTGTGGCGCTGATTAATGTACTGGTCGACGGGAAATTTGTGCAGGAACTCAAAGACCCGTCACTTATCTGGCGCGGCAGCAGCAATCAGGTGATTCATTATCTGAGGTGATTATTAAGGCACTGCTTTTCGGCGGTGCCTTCTCTTTTTGTCGCATCATTTTATTCCTTAAGCTTCATCGCTCTCCCCTCTCCTTTTGGCATCCCCCGATCGAAGTATTTGCCAGACGACAGATGAAAAAAAGTGCGCCTCATAGGAGACGCACTTCAGGGCTAATGGAGATTACTGTTTTATTACTTACGCGTTCTTCGTACCCCGCTGGTTGATTGGGGTATTACTCTCAGACCATTCAGTTTCCTGATAAGTATGCTCAGAAGCCATAACATGTTCAGGCATCAGTGATTGCCAGTTAGCAGCACCGTCTGGCAGTTGTACATCCTTACGGACTGGCTGGCCTTCATAATCCGTCCCGTTATTTTTATTGCCGTCACGCGGTGGATCATTTGGCGTGATGTTATTACTGTTAGACCCCGGGCTCAGTACAACAGGATCTGGCGTGGTGACAGTCCATTTCTTACCATTATACTCGCTTGGATCGGCCTTTTTAACGTCTGGCGTACTTTCAGTTGCCGGCGTTTTGGTCGATGTATCACGTGCTTTAGTGGAGCCGCTTTTTGGCAGACCCTCGAACTGCGATCCGTTTTTACCCGGACCCGATTTCGGTGGTTCAATCCAGGTCGTGTTGCCGGTTGCAGACCCTGGCGTTAAGACAACACGATCAGGCGTTTTAACTTCCCACTTCTTGCCATTGTATTCGCTTGGACGTGGTTTTGGCGTATCAGTGTCATCCGCAGGTTTCGGCTGTGGCGTTTTGTCGTCAGCATCCGGTTTCGGCTGTGGCGTAATATCGTCAGCATCCGGTTTCGGCTGTGGCGTATTATCGTCAGCATCCGGTTTCGGCTGTGGCGTATTATCGTCAGCATCCGGTTTCGGCTGTGGCGTAATATCGTCAGCATCCGGTTTCACTGGCGTAGTGTCATCACCCGTTTTCTGCGTCTCACTTTCATCCGGTTTCGGAGTCGGCGTTGGTTCAGGCGTTGGTTCCGGCGTTGGTTCCGGTGTTGGTTCCGGTGTTGGTTCCGGTTCCGGTGTTGGTTCCGGTTTCGGCTGTGGCGTCGGTTCCGGTGTCGGCTCCGGCGTTGGTTCCGGTTTCGGCTGTGGCGTCGGCTCCGGTGTTGGTTCCGGTTTCGGCTGTGGCGTCGGCTCCGGCGTTGGTTCCGGTTTCGGCTGCGGCGCTGGCTCCGGTTTCGGTGTCGGACGCGGAGTAACGCCATCAGTGGTATCAGCTGGCTTCGGTTTCACCGTATTCGGCGTATCCACATCATAGCTACCCGTCTTACTCGGACTCCAGCTAACGGTGGCAGCAATATCACTGCCCCATTCTTTCTCGTCTTTGACGACGTCAGAGATTTTCGTACCGTCAGTGTTGAGGTTGCCATTAATCTGGGCAGCCTTCGTATCACCCACATCGATCGTTGAATGCTGATTTTCCTGATAGTGGATCTCATCCGTGGTTTGCGCGTATATATTAACGCTCGGCCCCGTCTTCGTCATACCGCCGCCGCCGCCGCCATACGCACCATCTTGTTCAGTAGTATCAACAAGATCCTGCGCATTAATATTACCTGCAACATTGACTGTGCCGGTATGGTCATCAGAGATCAACTGACCGCCGGTCATATTCATATCACCACCGGTTTCCACCTTCAGCTCACCTGAAGTATGGATACCTGACTGTTTATTCGTCGTCGCGCTGTCAAGGAAATCAGACCCCCCGCCGGCATTCACAGATGCAGTAGGAATAGGGATGGTTCCCGTCTGTGATGTGAACGCAGCCCCGATAGAAGCACCTGCATGCCAGCTTGAAGAATCATTGTCGACAGTATCCTGAACGGAAACAATGTTCATATTCCCTGCGGCTTTCACATCAGCAGTTTTTGCCGTGACATCCGCACCGATCAAATTAACGTCTTTGCCACTGGTAATGGAAATATTGTCTGCCGCAATCGTTGTGTTGGTGTAACTCTTAGAACTGTTGTTCGTATGATTATTGCCGCCAGAGGCATCCAGTGAAACCCCGGCACCTGCAGAATCATAGTCAACCGCTGCACCGGCAGTGATGCCAATGCTGAAGTTCATGCCATCTTCGGTATAAGAGGTGGTTTGTTCAGCAGCGCGCATGTTGACATCGCCACCCGCATCAATCGCCACATCCTTGGCTTTCATATCAACCCCATTGAGCGTGGTATCGCCTTTGGTTTTGATATTGACTTTACCGGCATCAATATGCGTAATATTTTCACTGGTCGAACTTGCTGAACCAGACGATTTACTATAATCAACACCCCATGTGGTATTGAGTGAAGCATAATCATTGAAGATTAAGTTGGTTACATCACCCGCCACCTGAGCACTTGTGGTTAAGGCATCAAAACCCACGTCCGGATCATTGATTGCATTGGCGATCATATTGGCATTTTTATCCGCGACATCCAGGAAGACACTGGACGTCGTTGATGTTACCCCCACAGAAAGCGCTTCATGACTGAACGTTTCCTCGTGAGTATCAACATATTTGGTGGTCTTAAGTTCATCCGCCGTAATGTTTAACTCATCAGCGACTTTAAAATCGCCCCCCCCAATATCAACAGTTTTCGCCTCAATATTCAGATCGTCGCCGAAATTGAAAGAAGCATTCTGGTTTGTCTTGGTATCAGACGTCGACTCATCTGTGGATGAACGGAAGCCCACGAAGACTTCTGTTGCCGGAGCGACCGCAGATTTACCTGGGTTTTTCGCCCCACCATTATCTGAACCATAATCAAATTCATACTCGCCCTGTGACGTACTGCCACTGCCGCCATCACGCGCGCTATATTCACCTGACGCGGAATAACCCACTGCATTAGCATTCCCGGTGAGCGTAAACTCACGAGCTTCAACCACAGATTCTGTATGTTCATAATCCTGTGTTGCTTGTATATCAACCTCGCCCGCCGCAGTGATGTTGCCTGAAGTACCGGAATATTCCCCGCCTTTCATCACAACATCTTCGGCAGAGTCGATATTTAATTTCCCACCGGCAGTCACTTTGCTTTCAATAGCGGTTGCCGTCGTGGTTTCAGTTTCAGTATGGGTAAAGTTAAAGGCGTTCTTTTTATCCAAATCATTCGTGTATTCAGCCGATATTTCATGCATCTCATTGAAGGTAATATCGCCTTCAGTGGACGTCATATTAATATCATTGCCTGCTTCAATGGTGGCCGCATTAGACGTGATATCTTTGGCTTTCATATTAATGTCGCCGCCCGCAGAAATGGCGTCATCATAAGTATGAACCTGCTGCTTACCTTCTTCATCACGACCCACGCTGGCGGTAATTTCAATGCTGCCATTTTCAGCAGACATACTAATATCATCGCCCGCTTTAATATAAGCACCATCGTTGTTAATAGACCCGTCAGTTGTGGTCAGATCAACATCATTACCGGCAGAAATACCGCCACTGGCTCCGTTACTCGTATTATTAATGTCCCCTTCTGAAGTAATGTTGACATCATTACCTGCGGAAATGATGGCATTATTATTATTCACCTGGGTTGCATCAATATTGACGTCACCTTCAGCATGAATAACCGCAGAACCGGAGGATTCTTTGGCACCGGTAGACATTGCGTCAAGGGTAGCGTTAGACAGATAGACAAAGGGTACTAATACTTGTTCACCATCAATGGTTTGGTTTACAAACCAAACGATATCTTTATCCAGCTTACCGCGCTGTTCTTCGGTCAGTGGTTCACCCACGACCAGACCGAGATCTTCCGTATGGGTAGTCGATTGTGGTGTATCTCCCCCCTCCGGGTTAAGCGTTTGACCTGACAGAATATCAGACGTTTCATTTTCTACCTGGACACCATTGTTGACCACATAGTTGGCGTTATCCATTAACATCTGAACCATGTCAACGCCATCGACACCATCACGCACCGCGAAATAGGAGCCAACAGAATCATTAACCTGGCGACGGATCAGTTCCGAGATGTAATAGTTATCACCAATAACATATACCGGCTCATCAGGTACATAACCGACCTGTTCAAAGAAATAATCAGAACCATAGTATTGGCTCTGGTCGATCATATCAAAACGCGTTTCGAAGACAGGCGTAACAGTATTTGATGGACCATCCTTGAGTGAAGGTTCACCGGTATTACGCTGGTTCCATTCTGGTGAATAAGGGAACATCGCCGGCATTTTACTCATCGCATCAATGGTGCTCATTGGCGAAATACCGGCGCGATATTCTTCAATATCTTTAAGGTTAATCAGAACCTCGGTGCTGCCACCAATCGGGGTGATTTCCTGATCCCCAACTTTTTCGACATTCACAGAATCCGACGTACCCGTTTCAATCGTAAAATCACCGATACCGTTATTCAGTTCCCCACCGTTATGGGTGAAAGTCCCCAACGTGACAATGCTGCCCTTATCATTAGGCAGGAAGTAAAATCCTTTTTCCTTCAGTGCTTCATCATCAGACTGAGTAATATTGTCCCAGTCCCCTCTTAACGTATTCAGATCTTTGGTAATCCAGCTCTCACCAAACATCATGGTCATCACAGTGTTAAGCTGCGGAGATGCGGTAGATTTGCTACCGCCACCCGCAGCCTTACGTAATGCCTTCAGGAAATCATCCTTATCCAGCGATTCACCGCCACCCTTTGAGCTTGGTTTACCGTCGCCAAATATCCAATCCATGAAAATATAAACTGAGTCAAATGTTGCATAACCTTCACCATCAGCAACGAGTTTCCAATAATATTCGATCTCTATCGGCTGTGCTAAAGGTTCAGTGATATATTCATACAGTGATGCTTCTGTATATTTAGGTTTATTGGTCAGATTACCCGTAATGGTCATATCGCCGACCGACTGGATCATACCGCCTTCGTTGAGTACCTCTAAAGGATTCTCAGCCGTATTTTCAAAAATACCGCGCTGATTGATGTCGATCTTACCGCCCGATGAAATCTCCGCTTTGGTTGTTACCGCAAGATCAGAGGATAATACCGGCAGATAAGTTTCTACTCTCCAGGAAACATAGGTTGCAGCTTTTACATAATCCTCAATAAAGCCTTCCCCCTCCTGAAGGGCACCTGTTTGCCAGCCACCGCCGCTGTATTCACTGAGGTTGCTCAGGCTTTGGGCATCCAGCGCCATATCACCTTCTGAGCGAATAATACCCGCATCATTGATGATATCGTGGGCGATAATACTCATATCGCCCACGCTCAGGACGTTACCGTATTTTTGATTGTGGAATGTACCTTCCCGTGCATCAATATTAACATCACCGAACGCCCAGATAAGGCTGCTCATGCCAGCAACAGGGTTGCCTTCACTATCCGTACCTGGCGCATTATAAGCATTGGTAATATTCTTACCTTTCAGCGTAATATCCTGGTTACTGACAATCGCAAAATAGTTAGTAATATCTTTCCCGGCGTCCAGAATAATATTACCCATACTTTCAAGGGAATCACGAACCTCAATATTCCCGTCAGAATGAATAGATAATTCCTGCGTGGTCAGAAGATCCCCCGCCGCCTCATTGAACACAAAATCTTTCTGCATATCCAGAGATAATTTATCATTACCTCGGACAGTACCATCCTGATTCACAAAATCATTTTTAATTCTAAGATCAGCGGTGCTGAAGCCTTCAATGTTACCCGAGGTATTATTCAGATCATTAACGTCTACAAGAACATTTGTTGCATTAATTTCGCTGTTATTCACCAAAGTATTTGCATGAATATCAATATTTCCGTCAGAAACCAGATTGGCATTAAATACGGTCGGGTTATCGTATTCATCAATGCCAGAGGACGATAAGTTTTCAAGTATATTCGTGATATTGAGAACAATATCACCATAACTTTGAATATTACCGGCCAGGTTCGTGAGATTAGCGGCATTGATAGTCAACGCATCTTCTGACTGGATGAGCGCCGCGTTATTGATCAGCGTACCAATGGAATTGAGCACTAATTCCAGACCCGCAGACAGGGTTGCGCTCTCGGTATTGGATAAGCTGGTGATATTCGCCATCGTCAGATTATCAAGCGCAGCAATCAGGGAAGATTCACCTGAGTTCAGCAACGTGAGCACATTCTCAATGGACAGATTGCTATTGGACTGGATAGTCCCCGCATTCTCCAGACTTTCTGCATTCGAGATATTCAGCGCAGTTTCACTGATTATCTGACCCGAAGCATCATTATGAATATTTTTTACAGTATCAATATTCATCACATCTTGTGAAATGAGAGAAGAACCCTCTGTATTTTCCAAAGAAGTGACAGAATTGATCAACAATGCCGCAGAGGCCTGAATGGTTGACACCGCAGTATTGAGTAAATTTTCAACATGGTTGATGTCCAGAATGCCACCGGAACTTATCAGACCATTCACGTTACTCACATCAGAGACGTTGCTTATAGTGACATCGCCATCAGACTGAAGAGACGATTTATTGTTATTCAGGGTATTAACATCAGTGATCTGAAGGTTACTGCTACCTTCAATAACGGAGTCTTGGGTGTTGTCGATATTTTGAACATGGCTTAATAATACAGAGTCAGCCTTAATCAGAGAATCATCATTAAAGATGTTATTAATGTTGGTAAGCTCAATAGCATTATTGGCAATGAGCGTCCCGTTCGCCGTGTTACTGATGGTATCAATATCACTTAAGCGAATATTACCGCCCTGTATCCAACCCGCCTCATTGAATACAGAAAGTTCATGATCAGTCAGGTTACTGTGAATTAACAGGTCCTGTTCGGCAATGATTTCTGCCGCTTCGCCACTATTTTTCAATTCTTTCGTTAACGCAAGATCAGCCACTGTACCTGCAGTGACTTGGCCGCTGTTATGCATTGAATCAGAATTGATATGCAGGGAACCACTGGTATCTATACTGCCATCATTGACAAAAATGGCACTTTTATCAGCCTGATTTTTCTGATTGATGGTGATATTTTTCGCAGCCATGCTGCCGTTGTTATTGGCTGTCGTACCATTAACATTAAGCTGAATATCGCCGTCAGTTGAACTCATCTTACCGCTGTTGATGAATGAGTCAGTTGTCGCATCAATGGTATTCTGCGCATACAAACCACCGGTATTTTCTAATGAGCCGGTATTAATCAACTGACTGTCAGTAAAGATAATCCCTTTATTTTTAAATGCGCGGGTATTGATGGTCAGTTTACCCGATGCGTTGATCATACCGTTGTTTTCGACCAACTCATCAATGTTTAATACCAATGCGCCTTTCTGAGCAACGATGCCCCCGTTATTATTTTTGGCAGATTTGGCATTGATGACAACATCACCACTATTACTCACAACCTGGGCATTGGAGGCAACGCTGGCCTCGATGACCTGGCCATTTCGGCGTACCACATAGTCGCCATTTTCCAGAGAAACCACCGCCCCTGGTATAGTCTGGCCGGACTGATCAACCGCATACAGCGAGCCGACGATCTGGTATTCATTCGCAACGTTGATCTGGATTGATGGCACGTTGACAGAGGCATTCTGACCATTTTTTGCCATTAATGTGGCGGCATTTTGCAGCATTGAACTGGCATCAATAATGATCCGGCCCTGCTGCGAGATAGCATCAGCACCAATATCTACATGGCCCAGCGCATTGATCATCAGATCCCATTGGCTGTCGATGCCACCTTGCCCCGCTGAGTTTTTCTGTATGCTGACATTATTACCGGCAAGCGCGACGCTACCCTGATCGCTTTTCAACCCGGATAACCGCAGATCACCGTTCGCCGAAATTTCGATGCTCTGATTGCCAATGATACTGCCCTCGTGACGTACACCTGCGCCACTTTCGGTACTGATCAGTTGGATACGGCCACCATACATTGAGCCTAATGCACTGCCGTCAATGGAAACTTCGGGACGGTCGCTGGCATTGGCATCACGGACAGTATGCGTACGGGTCTGAATGTCATAGTCATTCAGACCTGTTACCATTTTAATATCAGCCTGGCCGGCAATTTCACCTTCCAGTACGGCTGAACGGCTGATGATATCAAAGTAACCCAACCCTTCGGTTGAAATCCCTTGCCCCTCAATATTGATCGTCCCTTTCTCGACGCTCAGTTGGATGCGGCCATCAGCCTGCGGATTAATTTTACCCGTCGTTAAGGTCAGGTTATTGGCATTAACCGTTGATACACCATTAACGGAAATACCATTTTGGTTAGCAATAATGACATCGGCTTTTTTACCAAAAACTTCCATCGCACCATTGATCTGAGTTCCCTTTGTCCCGGTCACTTCAGAAATAATGGCATTTGCCTCATTATTCAACTGATCATTCTTAATAACAAAACCGCCGATCTTACTGGCACCATCGGTCGTGCTATTGTTAAAAATGACACCTTCCTGATTAACGTTAAATTCAGTAAATTTATTATGAGAAATACCGCTTGCATTGGGATCAACAATGTTAATAACGGGTGTGCCATTAGCACTTTGATTCATCGTGGGCGCGCTATGGTCACGACTATCAGGAATAATTGCCCCGGCATCGGCAAAGCTTGAAAAAATACCAGCCATTGCCAGGTATAGTGGCTTCAATTTTATCACTCTTTTTGAGTGACCTTTTTTACTATGATTATTCATAACATCCTCTGTTTTCATAGGTAATTATTGGTGTTTTTCATTAAAACGAAACTGACGCATTATAATAAATTGCTTCTTCTGACATTCCGGTATGTCTTAATGAGGTTGGTTCTGTTAGTGGGCGGCTGTACGTTAATGCACTATTGAAATGAGTGGCATTAAATTTCAAACCTATTGCCGCGCCGGTCATGTATTCTGCATGGCACAAGGAGATATCTTGGGAGCAATTATCTTTTACCGCAGCCAAATCATAACCGATGAAGGGTGAAATCTGATTGATGCCGTATTTGAAGATACTGATTGGGAATTTGAAAGTATTGGAAATATAGGCAGCACTGTTTACAGACATATAGCTATCTTTATATCCACGAACGGTATATTCATCGCCTACGCTCATATTTTCGTCGCTGACCAAAATATCATCTGTATACTGGAAACCAGAACCCAGTTCATACTCAACGCCAACACGCCCGGCCTGATACAGATTCTTTGACCAACTGAGCAAACCGTTGTATTTCACGGCATCGATGTCGAACCCCGTTAAATCAGGGTCGTTTTTCCAGGCAGCACCAAACCATGGCACACCAAAGGTCGTACTCAAATCAGCGTAAAGTGATCCATCAAACATCGTGCCGACCCGGGTTAACCCCAATGTCACATTCGAGAAACGCTTACTGCTCACATCAATTTGTGAGCCTTCGATGCGGTTGTTACTGTCATTAGTTTCTACTTTGGCATAAGCACTGGTTTTACCCTGTGCATTACGGAAAAGCATCCGGCTGACTTTCAGCGACAAACGATCGGATGAACCGTCGGAACCGTAACCACCGAAATCTCCCCCAATGGTTTTGTCATAACTTGAATGATAATACTGTGTATCAAATGCCCAATATCCCAACGGGATGCTGTAGTTCAGAGACCAGGACTTCTGATTATCATTATTATTATTCAGATCATTGAATGAAGTATAATAGTTAAGTACATCATTAAAGCCGACCAGATTATTCGCACTGAGGCTGGCAAAATATTGACTCCAGCCATCTCTTTCTGTGCCTGAGTTATTGGTCCCCAGGCTACCTGAAAACATCTGAACATCGCTGTTCTGTAAATCCAAGGTGGAATAGCCATTTTTATCTGACGGGACAATAATGAGTTTGCTGCCCCCGGAGACGCGCAGGAGGTTATCCAGCCCCTGGTCTACGTCAGACATATTCAGCACGTCATTTTTGGCAAACGGGATTGCACTGAACAGACGGGTCGATTGGCGAAAATTTGGGTTTTTCCCCTCAACGCTAAAACCATCAATTTTTCCCCACAACACTTTAAGTGTCAGAACGCCGCTTTTCAGGCTACTTTCCTGAATAGTCACGGTGGTGGTTGTGTAGCCTTTACCCACATAAAAATTAGTCAGGTCTTTAACGAGCGAAATAATCTCATATTGCCCCATTTTCTTATGATTATAGGCATCAATAATTTTCTGTCGCTGTGGAGAGTCATTAAACTCCTCATCACCCGACACAGTAATTTCATTAATATCAAATTTATACCCTGGCCCGGCTTTCGCAAAGCTATCAGGTAACTGTTCGCTATCCTTCTCAGCATTGATAATTTCTGCTTCGCGGCTTTTCTCCTGCTCAATATTCATTTGAGTCTGGCGACGTTCTAACTGGTCAAGTTCACGATTTGAGTTCATCGGCGTCAATACAGCGGCCTGCCCAGAAAGTGAAATCACAAGTAAACCAGCGCCCAACGCACCGTATTTCCTATACATTACATTCTCCCTAAATAGTATTTATATATGTAATTAATCAATTCATTAAAATATCGAAAACCACGAAAGTATCTATTTTACCTGCGGTCATTTGAGTTTCATCAAGCGGATATATTTGTGCTTTATATCCAAATGTTTTATCACCCGATATAATGGTTGATGCACCTTTCTTTCCTGTCGCATCGACAGAAGCACCTGCGGTATCAATAGCGGCTCCTGAATTATTCAGCAATCTCACACCGACCTGCTGAGCACAGCTTTCGTCATCGCAATTAGCAATATATCCGTTCGGTGCACCCACAGGTCTTTCACCCCGAAATTGAAATTGCACTGAGGTTTGATCAGGGCAACTAAATATCAGCGTAAAGGGGACTTCCGCGCCCCGCCTGACCTTCCGGCTCTGAAAATCAGCCAGGGAATAGGTGCCTAAATCAACGTTTTGAGTGGTTGTTAAAATGGCACATGAGCGTGGCACCACATCAATAGGTGCCCCTAAATTAATAGTGACAATATCAACCGGCGTACCCGGACTGGTATCCGCAACTAAACTCACATGCCCGATAAGGCCAGCAGGGATCGTCCCGCTTTTGATGACACCAGTCTGAACAAACTCCAAAACGACTTTATCAGCAGGTTCAGTACATATGCCTATGCACTCAAAGGCATCGGGGAAATAGGCATTTCTGGAAGCCGGCCAACTTAACCGGATCCCAAGACCGACAATGTTCGTATTATAAACATTGTCCGATGCCTGCAACGTTGACTCAGGCCGGGTAAAAGCTGAGCGCCAGGTATTGCGGACTAACCCGCCGCAGGTATAGGTAATGGCAGAAGTATTCACTTCGGCCCTTCCTAATACGGTTCCCACTGTGCCTTTACTGGCGGGCCTGAGCGTCGGTATTATTACGGAAACATTAATGGCTTTACCCTGTGTGATGGTACAGTCATTAGCGGCAAATGCCACAGACACAGGCATCAGCCAGGATAATAAACCCAGCATAACGACTGATATTATCAACCTCATCATGCCCCTCCTTAAGTTATCAATAAATATGAGTTATCGTTATTCACACACTTTATTGAGTGTGGCGATACCAACTGTTTTTTCTGCAGATTCCTTTTCGTCTGGAATATATCTCATACGACAAGAATGAGCGTTTTTCTTTTCAGACCAGGAAACGGATAACCATTGTTCAGCATTATTTTCAGGCTGAGCCACCATCGCCCTTCCGCCCTGCCCAACAATCCCAAGGACGATTTCATCACTGTCTTTAATCATCGCTCCATAAGGGACAACAACACCTTTTTTATCTTTAATAAGTAAGAATTTATTGATGTTATTTTTTGTTTTAAAACTTAGTTTTACTGAGGCGCCGGCAGTAGGAACTAAACTTGCCTTAGTATCGTCAACTTCGACTTCCATATCCGCACCCTTAGTATCAAGATAAATATCGTTATATTGATAAGGATTGAGTGAGGAAATAATGGCATAGCCATTCTCTGAAACCTGAGAGATCATATCAGGGTAAACATGTGAGCCTGTTGCTCCTTTCGCTTCGACAATACCGAAGGTATCGCTCAATGCAGAACTGTAATTAACGCCTCCTTCATGCAATACGATCCCGCCACTGGCATTCATCGTGGTCATAAATGAAGTTTCGGTTTGGCTATACCCGATATTCCCCTGCATGGCACTGCCGCTGTAACCTAAATTTATCCCTGCATTTGTCTGGTGATCCTGTACATAGTTTATCCAGCCACCATACGACATCTGGTTATATTCCCCGGCAGTACCGTTCAGCGCGGTTCTGATGCTGGAGTCTTGGTCGCTGTAGCTGACAGACGCATTAAGTTTCGGCACCTTCGAGTGCAGCGTACCAAATGGCACTGACATACTGAGATATATCGCATCATCGGTATCGCCATCTTCATCAATAGTTTTGCTGAAGTTAATGTTATAACTCATTGCATGCCATGAATTGGAATAACCAAACTGATAGCTGCTGGCGTTATTTTTTTCTGTTTGTGAATCCCAGGCACGGCCATAGTATCCGGAGAGATAAACATTCCCCCAGCCATCGATAAGATTCTGGCTAATATTTATTTCAACCTTATCCCGGTAGTTAATAGGTAAATATTTACCATCATCGTCCTCTAATGCCTGAGCGGTCAGCAGAGCATCACTGAGAGAATAATAATCCTTACTTGAATAACGGTAACCCGCAAGGCTGAGGTTCGTTCCGGTGTCATTGAAAAATTTAGCCAGACTCAGTTTCAAACTCATATTGCAGAAACGATCACAGGAATCCTCATCTTCCACCTCGAACGAGGTGAAGGACCGGGTAATATCGGCCCCCAAAGCGCCTATGGGTGTATTGACAGCAGCACCGGCCATCAGCGCGGAATATTCGTTATCCTCTGTGGTCTGAAAACCTGTGTAAGCGGTGACCTGGTTAGTCAACCCATATTGGTAAGTTCCCTCCAGAACCAGGGGTTTATCGCGTAATGAGTCATTACGTATTTCACCGACAGTGGTTGAAAATCTCGACTGCCCCGGACGTAATAACATCGGTACGCTGGAGTAAGGCGTAATAAAGGTACGTACCTGACCTGTTGCCTCGGTGATTGTAACTTCCAGATCACCGCCATAGCCCGTAGCATAAAGATCCGTGATTTCGAATTCACCGGGTGGAACCGTCAGTTCCTTAAGGACATTACCATTTTGTCTGATGGTTATTTTTGCATTGGTATCCGCAACACCACGGATCACCGGCGCATAGCCGCGCAGTGAATCAGGCAGCATGCGTTCATCAGTGGCTAAACTGACACCACGCAGCGAAACGGTATTAAACAGTTCGCCGGTCGTGTTGATATCACCGGCTTTCATTTCGGCTTTAAGCGGTGCGATTGCACGCTGTGTATACGCTGAAATATGATCCCACTGGGTGGAA
This sequence comes from Rahnella perminowiae, assembly GCF_019049695.1. Classification (NCBI taxonomy): domain Bacteria; kingdom Pseudomonadati; phylum Pseudomonadota; class Gammaproteobacteria; order Enterobacterales; family Yersiniaceae; genus Rahnella; species Rahnella perminowiae. Next base: position 48,305 of record NZ_JAFMOT010000164.1, on the reverse strand, counting down.
GTGCTGTCTTTAGTAACGCTGTCGAACGTATAGAAACGCCATGCTCCCAACTTTAATGATGAGAGGGCATTCCCGTAATAGTAATCATCGGAGGTATGATCCTGATTACGCACATTCGTTGCACTGAGAGAATAGTTTACCGCTAAAGAAGGTACACCATTATCCCAAAGCGCAGGGTTAACATACCCTTCAGGATTATTGAGTAAGCTTACCTGGGGTATAGAAAACTCTAATGTTTCTTCATCAGAGTCATACTTAAATGTTGCGGAAGGAATGAGCTTACTTAATAGTATACACTTATCCACATCCCATCCGGCATGAAGCTTAGAAGTATCAATATCGAACTGATAAATAAACTCTTTTGTTAAACAAGGTTGAATTTCGCTACCTACAGAGACATATTTAATTTTTTTTACGCCAATAGATTTGCCATTGACTTTAACATCTACGTGATAGTCGCCTGGTTTCGTTAATTCTTCATTATCAAACGCCGAGAGATCCATGCCTGCAAGATTGCCGACCATAAACCCATTGTTAAACCGTACGGCTTTTTTCTCTTTTACAGTACTCTTAGATTCAATATTGCTTCCAAGCGTCATTCCAGTAACAGGCACTGTTTCGCAAAATGCATTACTTACCATGAAACTGGAAAATCCCACTATAAAAGCGGAAAAATTTCTTGATGCTTGATTTAAGCGAATCACAAAAATATCCCTTTATTTATTGCAATAACGTTACGTCATTACAATTTCAATTCCTTATTGACAAACGCACCTAGGTCTGTGATGAAAGTATATTTAAGGACCGGTGCCGTAGAATTTTTAATATTTTTAAATTCAAACACTTTACTACTGAAAGGTTCGATAACATCACCCTGAAGAATAGTGTCTTCCTGACCCGCAATCTTTAGCGAGGCAAAAGAAATATAATATGGCGAGTTATTGCTTCCCGTAACTTTATAACCTGTTGCTGTTTTCTGTGTGGTCCAGGCAACATTCTCTGAAGCAGTCAAAAGTTCGCCTTTTAAGCCCGCCGGGCGGTAAAAGAATTTAAGGCGTGTTCTTACCGCAATATTCATCAGATTCTTATCAGCTGCATTCTCACTTTCAGGGGGTATATCGAGAATGTTTATCCAAAGCATCGTCTCGCGATCCTGAGGGTATTTACTGGCTGTTTCGTCTGTCGGAAAGATACGTAAGACCTTCCCTTTGCCTTTATTAACTCTGGCAATCGGCGGGTTGATGATAAAAGGTAGATTCTCTTTATCTTCAACACTTGATTCCCGGCGACTATCAATCCAGACCTGAATAAGCGCAGGAGCATCCCCGACATTATTAATACGGACTGATTGTTCTTTTTCTTTGGCGTTAAAAATAACCCGCGTTCCCATTACCTGAATAGAGGCAAAGGCTGGCGTCAGAAATGAGAAAAGCAGAGGCAACAGAATTGCCAATTTTAGCTTCATCTTTAATACTCCGATAAATTAACCAGGGTACAAGTACCCTGGCTTTTATTCTTAGTTATAAATAATGGAGTAAACAACGTCGGTATTCACTGTACCTGCGCCGGTGGCACCACCGGTAGCAATATATTGTGCCCAATAATCAAAACGGGCAGCATTATTTGCAATCACTTTACCGGTAGTCGGATCAGTCACAGGTACACGTAAATCGATGGCTTGTTTATTTTCGTCAGACAAGACAACCTGTACTTTCGTTGCCGAACCTGAAGCAGTAGAGTTCATCAGGTTACCGGTCGCACTGTCAATTTTGGTGCTTGCCGCGCGTTCCCAGGAAACGTTAGCAAATTTACCATTCGGACAGTCAGTACCGCTTAAGCTGATATAAAATGGCGTATCACCCGCTTTCTTACCGGCAACATCCAATGCTGTCGTGCTGACAGGTTTAAGGTTGACTGTAAAAGTACCGGACGGCGTCAGACCTTCATCAGTCCCACCATTGACAATACAGGTTGCACTACTAATGGTACCGGTAAAAGTAATGGTACCGTCTTCAGCACTGGCCGCCATGCTGCTGGCAAATAAGCAAACAGGCAATAATAAAAGTTTGGATTTCTTTAACATAAATAACTTTTCCTTGTTATTGAGACAAATATAATCAACCGCTCTAGAAGGTGCATATTGTACATAAATGAACGATAGTTGAAATATATACTAATTTTTAACAAATCACTTCCATATGCGATTAATTATATTTTATTATGTTTTTTTGATTTATTATTTACAACCCAAATGAATTTATGCCGCTATTGTATATTCACTTTCAAATTCAGCATGAAAAACACCGGGTTATACTTTTAGAACTCCACTTCGTGTTAAGCATTTCGTTTAATTGCCCTGTCTTTTTTTTAAATTAAGATATGGATAATTATAAATTAAAATAACTTAAGATCTAAATTGTAAAAAACACCTAGAATAATTTACATTTGGAGAAAAGATAAAATCTAATAGAATCAAAGGAGAGTAAGCATTTAGTAAAAACTATCCTAAGGTAAATGTTAATAAATCGCGTTTCAAAAAGTTCCCTCAATTTTGAACTTTTTTCCCCTTATTCCATCTTTCACATCACTGCAACCAGAACTTCACCCAACTGTCACTTAACTTCTCCAACATGATGCCAACACCGAACTGAGGATTGCATCATGTCTCCTTTATTTCGTTTCCGAAAAATTCTCCGGCGAATGCACATTACCGCAGCGCTCTCCTTTGCCTGTTTCTCCCGTGCGAGGTATTCATTGTGATGAACTTATCTAGACATCCGACCAGTCACACGACTGTCTATCAACAAATTGCCGCTGAGCTGGAACAGGAACTGCGTAACGGTTACCGCTGTGGCGATTATTTGCCACCGGAACAACAGCTTGCCGAACGTTTTCAGGTAAATCGTCATACGCTGCGCCGTGCGGTGGATGAGCTGGTGGATCGCGGCTGGCTGCAACGCCGCCAGGGAATTGGCACGCTGGTCCTGATGCGCCCTTATGATTATCCGCTGCATTCACAGGCACGGTTCAGTCAGAACCTGTTGGATCAAGGCAGTCACCCGACCAGCGAACGACTGCTGGCGGTGCTGCGTCCGGCGACCGACCACGTTGCGGCGGCACTGTCCCGTCAGGAAGGCGATACGGTGATCCATCTGCGTACGTTACGCCGCGTTAACGGCGTGCCGGTCTGCTTAATTGACCACTATTTACCGGACCTGGACTGGTGGCCTGCGCTGCAAAATTTCCACAGCGGCTCGCTGCATGATTTTATTCGCCAGGAAATTAAGCAAAAACTCACCCGCCGTACCACCCGCATTAATGCCCGCCGCGCACTGGCTAAAGAGAGCAAATTACTTGAAATCGTACCCCAGGCACCGCTGCTGTGTGTCCGCACCCTGAATATCTGTGAAAGCAACGCGTCCGTGGCGGAATACTCCGTCAGCCTGACACGTGCCGACATGATTGAACTGACAATGGAGCACTGAATGGATCACTTGCAAACCCGCCAGCGCTGGATGTCAGTGCTGGCTCACAGCCGGCCTGATGAGCTGCTCGCACACTGGCAACCGCTGAATTTATCGCCGCAATTTGAGCGACTCCGTGCAGCTGAAACCGGCCTGACTCAGCTTCAGGGCCGGATGGGGGGTACCGGTAAACGTTTCGTGATGGGCGACATGACCATTACCCGCGCGGTTATCCGCACCGATAACGGCATCTATGGCTACAGCTATGTTGCCGGTCGCAATAAAGCCCACGCCGAACTGTGCGCCATCATTGATGCATTACTGCAAATACAGGGCATGGACGAACTGCTGCATAAACGCGTGATAGCACCGCTGGCCGCACTGCAACAGGAACGCCGCCAGCAACGTGCCCGCGAAGTGGCTTCCAGCCGCGTCGATTTCTTTACTCTGGTTCGTGGAGAATAACTCATGTCACTTGTTGCCAGTTTTCAGCATCCGGTCGCCGATGCGCAGTACAGTTTTCGCCGTATTCTCAAAGGATTAAGCGAGCCAGGCATCAGCGTACAACTGCCTGCCATGCCCGGTTTCGGCGCACTGGGATCCGCCAGTGCCTGTGTGCTGCTGACGCTTATCGATCAGGACACACCGCTATGGCTGAGTGCATCGCTTAACGATGAAATCCTGCGTAAAAACCTGCGTTTTCATACCGGCGCCGTACTGACCAATGACCCATCCGCTGTCAGTTTTGCGCTGGCTGATCCTGCGCTGGACAGCGCAACCCTGCTGGCTTTCCCGTGCGGCGATGAAATGTCGCCGGAGCTGGCGACCAGCGTGATTGTTCAGCTCGAAAGCCTCACCGGTGGCACGCCGCTGCGCCTGCGCGGGCCGGGGATTGAAAACAGCCGGACTATTTCTCCACAGTTGCCTGATTGCGTGCGCGATTATCTGCTGAACCGTCCTCACCGTTTCCCGCTGGGTCTGGACTTTATGTTCACCTGCGGCGAAGAACTGATTGCCATACCGCGCACCACGCGCGTGGAGGTCTGCTGATGTATGTAGCCGTTAAAGGGGGTGAGAAGGCGATTGCCGCCGCCCATCAGTTGCTGGCGCACGAGCGCCGTGGCAACACGAATGTGAATGAAATCGGCTGTGATCAGATCGAACAACAATTAGGTCTGGCAGTCGATCGCGTCATGAGCGAGGGCGGGATTTATGACCGCGAACTGGCAGCACTGGCCATTAAACAGTCCGGCGGGGATCTGGTTGAAGCCATTTTCCTGCTACGCGCTTACCGCACGACATTACCCCGTCTGGCCACCAGCGAGCCGCTGAATACCCAATCGATGCGTATTGAACGGCGTATTTCCGCCATCTATAAAGACTTACCCGGCGGTCAGGTGCTTGGTCCCACTTACGATTACACCCACCGTCTGCTCGACTTTGCGCTGCTGGCCGAAGGCGAAGCGCCGTTCACGCCAGTGGCAGATGAACCGCAGCCGGAAAACTGCGGCCATGTGTTTGATTTACTCACGCAACAACAGCTGGCGATTCAGGAAGAAGATGACGGCAGCGAACCGGAAGATATCACCCGCACGCCGCCTGTCTATCCGGCATCCCGCGCCGCGCGCCTGCAGCAACTTGTCCGCGGCGATGAAGGATTTTTGCTGTCGCTGAGCTATTCCACGCAGCGCGGTTACGGGCGAACGCATCCTTTCGCGGGTGAAATCCGCACCGGCTGGCTGACGGTCGAAATCGTGCCGGAAGAGCTGGGCTTTGCGATTGATATCGGCGAAATCCTGCTGACCGAATGCGAGATGGTGAACGGTTTTGTCGCACCGGAAGACAAGCCCCCGCACTTTACCCGCGGTTACGGACTGGTGTTTGGTCGCGCTGAACGCAAGGCGATGTCGATGTCGCTGGTCGATCGCGCACTGCAAACCCGTGAATACAACGAACAGATCAGCAGTCCGGCGCAGGATGAAGAATTTGTGTTATCCCATGCCGATAACGTCGAAGCCGCCGGTTTTGTCTCGCACCTCAAGCTGCCGCATTACGTCGATTTCCAGGCCGAACTGGAGTTGTTAAAACGTCTGCGCGCCGCAAAACAACAGGACTCCGCCCATGAACAATAATGCCGCCCAAACGATCACCGGCTACAACCACGGTTATCTCGACGAGCAGACCAAACGTATGATCCGTCGTGGCATCCTGAAAGCGGTGGCGATCCCCGGTTATCAGGTGCCGTTCGCCGGTCGCGAAATGCCGATGCCTTACGGATGGGGCACCGGCGGGATCCAGCTGACTGCCAGCGTGATTGGCGAAAACGACGTGCTGAAGGTTATCGATCAGGGCGCTGACGACACCACCAATGCCGTGTCGATCCGTAAATTCTTCCAGCGCGTCGCAGGGGTGAAAACCACCGTAAAAACCGTGGAAGCCAGCCTGATCCAGACCCGGCACCGCATTCCGGAAACGCCGTTGCAGGAAGATCAGATCCTGATCTTTCAGGTGCCGATCCCGGAGCCGCTGCGTTTTATCGAACCGCGTGAAACCGAAACCCGCAAAATGCACGCGCTGGAAGAATATGGCGTGATGCAGGTGAAGCTGTATGAAGACATCGCACGCTTCGGCCATATCGCCACCACCTACGCCTATCCGGTGAAAGTGAATGATCGTTACGTGATGGATCCGTCGCCGATCCCGAAATTTGATAACCCGAAAATGAACATGATGCCTGCATTGCAGCTGTTCGGCGCCGGGCGTGAAAAACGCATTTACGCCCTGCCACCGTTCACCAAAGTAGAAAGTCTGGACTTTGACGATCATCCGTTTACCGCTCAGCGATGGGATGAGCCCTGCGCCCTCTGCGGCTCGCACCACAGTTATCTCGATGAAGTGGTGCTCGACGATCAGGGCAACCGCATGTTCGTGTGCTCCGACACCGATTTTTGCGCTCAGCAGGTTGAACAACAGGCTTCAAACGAGGGTAACCACTGATGAACACTCCCTTAAATCTTACCGCCGGGCCGCTGTTGTCGGTGAATAATCTGACTCATCTTTATGCGCCGGGCAAAGGCTTTTGCGATGTGTCGTTCAATCTGTATCCCGGCGAAGTGCTGGGCATTGTCGGCGAATCCGGTTCCGGCAAAACCACACTGTTGCAGTCGATTTCTGCCCGTCTTGCGCCGCAGCAAGGCAACGTGATTTACAACAACGGGCAGGTTCCTGCGCAATCGTTGTATGACATGCCCGAAAGTGACCGCCGCCGTCTGCTACGCACCGACTGGGGCGTGGTGCATCAACATCCGATGGACGGCCTGCGTCGCCAGGTTTCAGCCGGGGGAAATATCGGCGAGCGTCTGATGGCTGTCGGTGAGCGCCATTACGGCAATATCCGCAAGAAGGCCGGTCAGTGGCTGGAAGATGTCGAAATCCCGGTTTCACGTATTGATGACCTGCCGACCACGTTTTCCGGCGGAATGCAGCAACGTCTGCAAATCGCCCGCAATCTGGTGACGCATCCCCGTCTGGTGTTTATGGATGAACCAACCGGTGGCCTGGATGTGTCCGTTCAGGCACGTCTGCTGGATTTACTGCGCACGCTGGTGGTGGAAATGCAGCTGGCAGTAGTGATTGTCACCCACGATCTTGGCGTTGCCCGCCTGCTTGCGCACCGTTTGCTGGTGATGAAACAAGGTCAGGTGGTGGAAAGTGGTTTAACCGACCGCGTGCTCGACGATCCGCATCATCCCTATACACAGCTGCTTGTTTCTTCCGTGCTGTCCTGAATCTACTTCCAGAGAAAGAGTGACCAAAATGACGACGAAGCTCAGGGTCGAAAATCTCAGTAAAACTTTCGTGCTGCATAACCAGAACAGTGCCCGATTACCGGTGTTCAGTCACGCCAGTCTGACGGTCAATGCCGGGGAATGTGTGGTGCTGCATGGCCAGTCCGGTAGCGGAAAATCCACCCTTTTGCGCTCCTTATACGGCAACTATTTGCCGGACAGCGGCACCATCTGGGTGGAGCATCAGGGTCAGCAAATCGACATCGTCAGCGCCGAAGCGCGCGAGATTCTGGCGGTTCGCCGTCATACCGTCGGCTGGGTCAGCCAGTTTTTGCGGGTTATTCCGCGTATCAGCGCGCTGAATCTGGTGATGCAGCCGCTGCTCGAACTGGGTGTGGATAAAGCGCAGAGTGAATCACGCGCCAGCGCATTGCTGCACCATCTGAACGTACCGGAACGCCTGTGGCATCTTGCGCCTTCAACGTTTTCCGGTGGCGAACAACAGCGCGTGAATATCGCCCGTGGTTTTGTGGTCGATTATCCGGTGCTGTTGCTCGATGAACCTACCGCCTCACTGGATGCGGTTAACCGCGCCGCCGTGGTTACGCTGATTGAGCAGGCCAAAGCACGCGGTGCGGCGGTCGTCGGGATTTTCCATGACGAGGATGTGCGCCAACGTGTTGCCGATCGTTTGTATGAAATGAGCCCCGAAACCGCGCCGGAGATGTCCGTATGATCATCAATAACGTCAGACTGGTACTCGACGATCAGGTTGTTGAAGGATCGCTTGAGATGAAAAACGGCGTGATCAGCGCCTTCGCAGACAGCTGCAGTCAGTTGCCGCAGGCGCTGGATGCGCAGGGCGGCTGGTTGCTGCCGGGTTTAATCGAGCTGCACACCGACAATCTGGATAAATTTTTCACGCCGCGCCCGAAAGTTGACTGGCCGGCGCATTCGGCTATGAGCAGTCATGATGCCCTGATGGTCGCCAGCGGCATCACCACGGTGCTGGACGCCGTCGCCGTCGGTGATGTGCGCGACGGCGGACATCGTCTGGATAATCTGCAAAAGATGATCGACGCTATCATCAACAGTCAGAATGCCGGACTAAACCGCGCCGAACACCGGTTGCATCTGCGCTGCGAACTGCCGCATGAAACCACCTTGCCGTTGTTCGAAAAGCTGATGGATACGTCAATACTGTCACTGGTTTCGCTGATGGACCATTCACCGGGCCAGCGCCAGTTCGCCACGCCGCAGAAATACCGTGAGTATTATCAGGGCAAGTACCACCTTAACGACCAGCAGATGGACGACTATCAGGAAGAGCAAATCGCCCTCTCGCGCCGCTGGGCACAGCCAAACCGTGAAGCCATTGCCGCGCACTGCCGGGCACGCAATATTTCACTGGCCAGCCACGACGACGCGACGGCCGCGCATGTTGAAGAATCGCTGGCACTCGGCAGCGTGATTGCCGAATTCCCGACCACTGAAGAGGCCGCACGCGCCTCGCACGCCAACGGTTTGCAGGTGCTGATGGGTGCGCCAAATATTGTGCGCGGCGGGTCCCATTCCGGCAATGTCCCGGCGCATCATCTGGCCTCGCTCGGTCTGCTGGATATTCTCTCTTCTGATTACTATCCCGCCAGCCTGCTCGATGCTGTTTTCCGCATTGCCGGTGATGAAAATAACGCTTTCAGCCTGCCGCAGGCGGTGAAACTGGTAACACGTAATCCGGCCAATGCCCTGGGCCTGAAAGATCGCGGTGAAATAGCCGAAGGCAAGCGCGCGGATCTGGTGCTGGCACGCGCGCATGGCGATCATCATTACGTGCAAAACGTCTGGCGTCAGGGCATTCAGGTGTTCTGAGGGGATGAGAGTCTAAGGAGATGAAATGAGTCGTTTACTCTATCTGATGGGCGCTTCTGGCTCGGGAAAAGACAGTTTGCTGGATGCCCTGCGTCAACATTTACCGGACAATGTCACGGTGGCGCATCGTTATATTACGCGCCCCGCAGACGCCGGTTCGGAAAATCATATTGCATTGAGCGAAGCTGAATTTATGCAACGCCGTCAGCAGGGATTGTTCGCGCTGGAATGGGTCGCACACCAGTGCCGGTATGGCGTGGGCATTGAGATCGACCATTGGATGCAGTTGGGCTGTCATGTGGTGATGAACGGCTCGCGTGCTCATCTGGAACAAGCCCGTCAGCGTTACGGCCAGCGCCTGCTCCCGGTGTGTTTGCAGGTATCGGCTCCTGTGCTGGCCTCACGACTTTCGCAGCGCGGACGTGAGGATGTGGCGCAAATTGCCCGCCGTCTGCAACGTGCCAGAGAATATGCCAGCACGCTGCCCGCAGAGTGCCATCTGCTGAACAACGACGGTGCATTGCAGGAAACCTTACAGCGTCTGCTGGCGATCCTTTCTCTGCCGGTCAGTACGCCTGTTTATCCCGTAACTTCACAATGAAGGATCCTATGACAGACATCATTTCTCCCTTTTCGCTGGCTGATGAACAGGATTATGCCCGACCTAAAATTGGTCAGCAGGTCGAGCTGAACGGATCGCAGCTCGGACAATATGTACATATTGCCGATAATGCGATTATTGAAGAAACGCAGATCGGCGATTACTCCTATACCGCCGGAAATAATCAGATCTTCTACGCAACGATCGGCAAATTTGTATCGATCGCCACCTATGTACGGATCAATCCTGGTAACCATCCGACTTATCAGCGCGTGGCTCAGCACCATTTTACCTACCGCAGTTCGGCATACGGGCTGGGTGAGGACGATCAGGCATTTTTCGACTGGCGACGTGAACATCACGTCACCGTGGGTAATGATGTATGGATTGGTCATAACGCGGTACTGATGCCCGGCGTGAAAGTCGGTAATGGCGCGGTCATTGGTACGTCAGCCGTCGTGACCAAAGACGTCGAGCCATACTCCATCGTCGCAGGCGTGGCGGCTAAAAAGATCGGCATGCGGTTTGACGACAGTATGATCGAACGGATCGAGAAAAGTCAGTGGTGGAACTGGGATCATGAAACACTGAAAGAAAGGATGCCGGACTTCAGAGATCTGGCTGTGTTTGCGGAAAAATATCTGTAGAGAAGGTGGGGAGCGGGCTCAGGGTTTGACAGGCAGAAAATTCGCATTTTTTACCTGTCAGCTTATCACAGGGATCCGCTGAAGCGGATCCCTGTGCATTAAAGTTCTTCAACGCTGGCAGCAATCTGATCGGAATCCAGCACGGTGATTCCCCCCAACCCGGCGTTAAACGCCTGTTCCAGCAAAGCTTTTGCCACGATGTCAGACTCCACGGCTTTCCATTTCCCTGGCAGCATTTTGAATAATGGCGCGCTCAGTTGCTCGAGCAGGCGCGGCGGATGACGCCGGCCTACCAGCAGCGACGGTCTGACCAGCGTGAGCAGTGGCCAGCCCTGTTGCATCAGCGCCAGTTCCATTTCACCTTTGGTGCGGTTGTAGAGGAAACACGAATGCGCATCCGCGCCGTGTGCGCTGACAGCCAGACAATGGCGGGCACCCAGTTCCCGTGCCGCTTTGGCGCAATCGACCACCAGATCGTAATCCACGGCCCGAAATGCCTGTGCACTTCCCGCCTGTTTACGTGTGGTACCCAGACAGCAGAACAGCAAATCAATCGGTTCATCAAGTGCAACAACCAGTGAGGTCAGATTCGTGCCCAGCGGATTGATCAGTTTATTGCCCGGTGGCAATGGACGGCGACTCGGCGCAACAATACGGCTGACACGCGGATCCAACTGCAGCAGGCGTAAAAGCTCCCTCCCGATCAGACCACTCCCACCCAGCAGAAGAACTTTTGCCATATCACTTCCTTTTAAATCACGGCATACAGACACAGAGGATCGAAGTGTTACCTGAATGTGAATATCACGCTATAAGACAGTTCCTGTTACCTGACCAGACTCGGAGGAATCCAGTTTGATCAGTCCGTCCCTGGCTTCTAGGATTATGGGGGTAAGTCAAAAAACACATTCTCAGCAGGAGGAACCATGAGCAAGAAGATAGCGGTACTCATCACTGATGAATTTGAGGATTCTGAATTCACTTCACCCGCCGGGGCTTATCGCGAGGCTGGACATCAGATCATCACCATTGAGAACAAAGCGGGTAACGTCATTAAAGGCAAGCAGGGGAAAGCTTCCGTTACCATTGATAAATCAATTGATGATGTGAACGTCGCTGAGTTTGACGCCCTGCTGCTGCCCGGCGGACATTCGCCGGATACCCTGCGCGGAGATGACCGGTTTGTCGAATTTACCCGGGAGTTCGCCAATAGCGGCAAACCGATTTTCGCCATCTGTCACGGGCCGCAATTGCTGATTAATGCCGATGTCGTTCGGGGACGCAAACTCACCACGGTGAAACCGGTGGTCGTGGACGTGAAAAATGCGGGTGCCGAGTTTTATGACAAAGAAGTGGTGGTCGACAACAACACGCTGGTCACCAGCCGGACGCCGGATGATCTGCCCGCTTTTAACCGTGAATCACTGAAGATTCTGGCAGAATAAACCCGCCGCCCCTCTGCACAGAGGGGCAAATCACCTTGTCTCTTCTCTGTCCCATACAAGTTTCTTACCAAATCCCAACGCATTATCTGTCATTTTAATGTGGCTGAGCCTCAGTGCCCAGACCGGCGCTTTCATCGCGATGGCGACAGGGAAACGTTTACAATACTGACTGCGCGCACGGCTTTCTTCTTCACCATCGAGAACGGTAGCTTCCCCACGATACTGAATGCCTTTAATCAGCGCGATGGATTTCGGAGGTGGCGCAATCGTTCCCACAATGTGTGGCGATCGGGACATCAGCGAGCCATGAAGAGTCTTGAGTTCTGTCATGAAATAGAGCGTCATGCTGCCCTCATCGGTAACATAAAAGCAATTAGCGCTCCACATTTCGCCGTCAGCAGTAGCGCACAGCGCCAATACATGGTTCTTTTTCAAAAATTTCAGGATATGTTGCAGATCATCAGGGTTATTCATCGCCAATCCTCATCTTCATTTTTCACAGTTTAACGCTGTATGACGATGTTTTGCCTCACTCTGTTGTGCCTTTCGGGTAAACTGACACGACCTTTTCCTTTCCCATACCTAAGCTTATGCCCGTCACCGCCAACTGGTTTTTATATATGCTGAGAACGCCTACCGGGATGCTCTATACCGGCATCACGACAGACGTGACGCGGCGTCTCGCCCAGCATCAGTGTGGTAAAGGAGCGAAATCATTGCGTGGGAAAGGAGAATTAGCGTTGGCATTTCAGTGCCGGGCAGGTGACCGCTCGCGGGCATCAAAGCTGGAAATAAAAGTCAAAAAACTGAGTAAGGCACAGAAAGAGCTGCTGGTGACAAACGCGCCGGAATGCCTGGAAAATTATCTGGGATTCGCGGAAAGCGGAAAATAAAAAAGGCCGGGAAACCGGCCTCTGTGCCCTCTGACTGTCATCAGAAGCGATTAAACGCTGACGGGAAGACCACTTCACCGCTGGCGTCGGACAGCGCATCGTCTGCCAAAGTAAACAGCTGGAACATGATTTCAGTATCTGTCCAGCGGCAATGCAGGCCGTGAGCAGCCGCAGGTTGAAAACCGAAACGCTTGTAATACGCAGGGTCACCTAATACCACGACGGCGGCATAACCAAATTCATTCAGGGAATCTAACCCTTCGTACACCAGTTTTTCGCCCAGTCCCTGACCACGCAGAGAGTGCTCTACCGCCAGCGGTGCCAGCGCCACCCAGTTACGGTCTTCGCCCTGAATATCCACCGGACAGAATGCCACATACCCCACGACACCCCCTTCATCGTCGGTCGCGACCACGCCCAGCGTCAGGAGACCATCTTCACGCAACTCCTGCACCAGATCAGCTTCTGCGCCAGTCGGAAATGAGGCGCGCAGCAGACGGTCTATGCCCGCAGCATCGACCGGAATTTCAGTACGGATTAACATGGCTCAGCTACCGGAGTTTTTGACCCGCGGTCCTCTTGCAGTCCCGCTTCGACAAAACCGGCCAAACGCAGCAGACCGTTTTTCAGCAACAGCGGCATGGTATCAAGATCGATAGAATCCATCAGATTTTTCACATACAGACCGAGCTCCGTATCGCCTTCAATGCGCAGACGGCGCTGGAAGAACAGCGTATCAGGATCTTCTTTACGGGCGGCAATCAGGATCAGGTCGTTAGCGTTTGCGCTGAAGCTGACATCCGCCTCGCCGTGTTCAGCGATCATCAGCTTACCTTCGCCCACCGACATCAGCCAGCTCAGGTTCAGATCGCTGACATCAATTTTCAGCCATCGGTTTTCGAGGAAATCCAGTTCGCCATCAGCCAGTGCCTGACGAAGCTGCCAGCTCAGCACCTGTTGCAGAACCTGACGTTGTAATGCAAATGGCGTGAATTTCAAAGGCACACTCAACAGGGTTGGTCCCTGACGAACCAAACCTGCACGTAGTTTTTGCAACACTGGCACTACTCCTCTCGGTAACTTTTCGACAAGTTTTAAGGCGGTTATGCGGCCTATTTTGACACATTGCCGGTAACGTTCAGCGGTCTATATCAATAAATACTGCAACAGAAAAACGCCACGTACAACCTCCCCGGGGGCGGTAAGCCCTTCAAAGCCGCAGAAACTGCCTCAAATCAAAATATTGCATCCCTGCATTCTCTAAAATAGTTCGCCAATCAAAGCCCTGACTGATGAATGAATGACGTCGGCAACTGGCTTTTCATCACCCCCAACTGTTCAGCTCTGGCTGACCGGTTGCAGTAAGGAACGAGAATGGAGCTACTTTGCCCGGCAGGAAATTTACCTGCGCTGAAAGCGGCGATCGACAATGGCGCGGATGCGGTTTATATCGGTCTGAAAGATGACACGAATGCGCGCCATTTCGCCGGCCTGAATTTTACGGAAAAAAAACTGCAGGAAGCCGCCAGTTACGTTCACCGCCACCGTCGTAAACTGCATATTGCTATCAATACATTTGCCCATCCTGACGGTTATCAGCGCTGGGAACGCGCGGTAGATATGGCGGCACAACTCGGCGCAGATGCGCTGATCCTGGCTGATCTGGCGATGCTGGATTACGCGGCGAATAAATATCCTCATGTTGAACGCCATGTATCGGTGCAGGCTTCCGCCACCAACGACGAAGCCATTCGTTTCTATAAACGCAACTTTGATGTTGCCCGCGTGGTATTGCCGCGTGTGCTTTCCATGCATCAGGTGCGTCAGCTTTCCCGTACTACCGTTGTGCCGCTGGAAGTATTCGCATTCGGCAGCCTGTGCATTATGGCCGAAGGCCGCTGCTATCTTTCGTCCTATCTGACCGGCGAATCGCCCAATACTGTGGGTGCCTGTTCTCCGGCACGGTTCGTACGCTGGCAACAGACCACGCAGGGCATGGAATCACGTCTGAATGATGTGCTGATCGACCGTTATGACGAAGGCGAAAACGCCGGTTATCCGACTCTGTGTAAAGGCCGTTATCTGGTGGATGGCACGAAATACCATGCGCTGGAAGAACCGACCAGTTTAAACACGTTGGAATTATTACCGGAACTGTTCGCCGCCAATATTGCGTCAGTGAAAATTGAGGGGCGTCAGCGCAGCCCGGCGTATGTCAGCCAGGTCGCACGCGTATGGCGTGCGGCCATCGACCGCTGCATGGCTGATCCGCAAAACTTTAAAACCGAGGAAGCCTGGATGAACACGCTGGGCTCCATGTCTGAGGGCACACAAACGACGCTGGGTGCCTATCACCGCAAGTGGCAGTAACTGAAGAGACGATGATGAAATATTCTTTAGGCCCCCTCCTTTATTACTGGCCGAAAGCACAGGTGGAAGACTTTTATCAGGCTGCGGCGACCAGCAGCGCGGATGTGATTTACCTCGGCGAAAATGTGTGTGCCAAACGCCGGGAAATGAAAGTGAACGACTGGCTGGAGATCGCGCGTCAGCTGGCTGCAACGGGTAAACAGGTGGTGATTTCCACGCTGGCGTTGTTGCAGGCACCATCAGAGCTCAATGAACTGAAACGCTATGTGGAGAACGGTGAATTTTTGCTCGAAGCCAATGATTTCGGCGCGGTGAATATGGCGGCGGAACGCAATCTGCCGTTTGTCGCCGGCCATGCGCTGAATTGCTACAACGCGGTCACGCTGAAATTGCTGCATAAACAGGGCATGGTGCGCTGGTGTATGCCCGTCGAGCTTTCCCGTGACTGGCTGGTGAATCTGCTCAACCAATGCCAGGCTTTGGGCATTCGCGATAAATTTGACGTAGAAGTGCTGTCCTACGGGCATCTGCCACTGGCGTATTCGGCGCGCTGTTTTACTGCACGTTCAGAAAACCGGGCGAAGGATGAATGTGAAACCTGCTGCATCAGTTATCCGCAGGGCCGTAAAATGCTGTCTCAGGAAAATCAGCAGGTGTTCGTGCTCAACGGCATTCAGACGCAAAGCGGCTATTGCTATAACCTGGGTAACGAACTTATGTCAATGCAGGGGCTGGTAGACATTGTGCGTCTGTCGCCGGAAACCATGGACACACTCGCCACGCTTGAAGCGTTTCGCACCAACGAACGCGGACTGTATCCGCTGACACTTACCGATAAAGCCGACTGTAATGGCTACTGGCAGCGTGTCGCCGGGCTGGAACTGCGCCAGTAACCAAAGACAAACAACACTAAGAAGGGATATGACCACTGCGCCATATCCCTTTTTTATGAGTGCGGAGGCTTTGGCCGGAACATCGCGCGCAGCCGGACGCCATCACGCAACATGCCCACGGCAATGCCAATGAAAGTGTAAAACACGCACAGGATCAGCAGCATCATAATGTCGCCACCCACGTCTTTAAACGGCAATCCCATCTGATTCACACCGGCAATGGCTTTGGTCGCCCACGTTGAAGGGAGCATGGAAGAAATCGCCCGAACCCATGCGGGCATCGCCTGCAACGGCCAGATGGTACCTGATATATAGAAGACCGGCGTAGTCAGAAACGCCAGCGTCAGGTAAATCAGCTCCACGCTGCGCAGACATTCCGTCACCAGTTTCCCTAAACCTAATACCGCCATCAGGAACGGAAACGTCAGCAGCAAAATCTCAGGAATGGTTGCCGTTTGCCGGTAACCCAATACCCAGGGCCACAATACGAACAATACAATAGACAGAAAAAGCCAGACCGGAATCAACGCCGAAATTCCCCCCAGAAACGCCGGGATCGATGATTTCCCGGAAGGCCCGCTGTTGAGCACAATACTGACGCGCACACTGGCTATCAGTAATGAGTGCTGCAAAAGCATCACCAGTAAACCTGGAAAAATAATGGCGGCAAAACTGATGCCGGGGTTAAACAGATCAGATGACTGGCCCAGGATCGGCGAAAGCACCACGCTGGCCTGACGCTCACTGAAACCGTTGCTGAGCAGCAAATCTGTGTTGTACTGCGTCAGGATTGACTGATACGCCGACAGCACATCCTGTTGAATCTGCCCGTTTGCCAGCCGGTTGGTGGCATCACCATACACCGGGATCACAATATTTTGTCCGGCGAGGATCTTCTTCTCCAGATCGACCGGCATGATGATCACTGCGAACAGTTTTCGCAGCGCCAGATCGTGTTCCGCGTCAGCCAGATTGTCATACGCGACGGTGGCAATTTTCGACCCCGCATCAAGCTGGCGGGACAGCATGCGGCTGGCCGTACTGTGATCCTGGTCGATCACCGCGACGGGCAAGTCCCACACTGTTCTGTTGGCATAAACCAGACTCATCACACACAGTGAAAGCAGTAACATCATCCACATCGGTTTATCGAGCAAACCGGTCAGCACTTTACTGAAGGTTTTCCACCAGGTTTTCCCCCATTCGCGACCCGTCATTGCCCTGGTTCCTGTTGTTTCATTCGCATATACAGGCGTTTACGCACCAGCAAACTGGTCAGCAGCGGATAGATCAGCAGAATGCAACACACCATCAGAATGCCGCGCACTGACACTTCCCGCAGGAAAACATCAAACATGGCGGCCAGCGCATAACTCAGCGGCTCAATACCGGAAATGATACGGGCTGGCAACGGCATTGACAGCACCGGCACCGCCATGCCCGAGAAAGTCAGCGCAATACTGACGAAAATCCCCATCATGGTGTAAGCCGTGATGGTGGTTTTAGTGAAAGTGAAAAGGAGTAATCCGAGGCTTTGTGCGGCGATCACATAGAAAAAACCGATCAGCAGCATATACAAAGGATTACCACTGACACGGGCGTCAAAAAACCCGACCAGCATGGCGATTTCCACCATCAGCAACGTGGTAAAACACAATGTGTATGGCGCGAGTTTGCCAAGCAATGCCAGTGTGAACGAAGGTGCGCCGAGTAATGCCTGGCTGCGCGCCATCACGTAAATCATGCAGGTGACAGTAAACAGTTGCAGCAGATGGATGGTCGCGGCAAATTGCTGATAATAAATGTAGCTGCCACTGGCGTTAAACAGGCTGCCGTACGAGAGATCTACACTTGCCAGCGAAGGCAGCGTTTTCCCCATTTCTGTCGCAATGATTGAACGGTAGCGGGTATTAAGTTCGGTGATCAGTCCGCTGAAATCTTGCGTGGAATATAATCCGGCACCGTAGAATAATGCGTTGTAATAGAGGACGGCGCCGGGCTGTTTTCCGGCCAGCACATCGGCTTCAAAATCGTTGGGAATATACAAAAGCGCATAATCCTGCGCGGTACGCAGACGGTATTCAGCTTCCGGCAAACCGCCTTCAAAAGCCTGCACGTGCGCGTGAGAACCGGCGTCCAGTTTGCGGACCAGCATTTTGGATAGCGGACTATGATCATTGTCGACCACAGATACCGGTAAATCCAGCAATGTACCTTCCGAGAAGTTACTGCTGATAAGCCCGAAAAGCAGCAGAGGAAAAATCCAGCACAACCAGTGGATCACCGGCTTGCGGAAAGCATGCCGGACCTCGCGGGTAAAAGCCCGACTGAAACAGCGCCATGCGGCTTTTACCCTTTCACTGCGCGGCGCTTTGACCGGCCTCATTGAGCTTGCCATTGCCACAATGCGCTCATGCCCTGACGTAATCCGGGCACAGGTTTCGCGGGATACAGACGCACTTCAAAAGTTTTTAAATCAAAGTCGCCGGTCGCTCGCGTGGCGCGTTTGGTCGCATAATCGCCAAGCGGAGCAAGGTAACGCACTTCCGCTTCGATCATCTGGTTATTCAGCGCGGGAACGCGTATCCGGACTTTATCGCCTTTACGCACGCCCGCCAGGATATCCTCCCGCAGGTTAAACACGAAATACGCATCAGGCAGACGAACCAACGTCAGTAACGGGCTCGAGGCGTTTTGCAACTCGCCGACCTCCACAGGAATCGGTCCGACCTCACCATCAACCGGGGCTTTGACTAATAAATCATCGGTTTGCGCTTTTACTTCCAGAAGGTCTTCTTCCGCCTGGCGCAACTGAGCGGCATAGCTTTCACGTTGCTCGACGCGGTCACCGTTGACGCCTTCATCCAGGTTGGCTTTGGCCACCAGCACCTGCTGATAAGCACTGTCGCGGGCGCGGCGGGAATCTTCCAAATCAGCCGCAGAAATGAAACCTTTGGATGCCATTTTGGCATTACGGTTATAAAGGTCCCGTGCATTAATGTATTCCGCCTGCGACTGCGCCAGCGTGGCTTTCAGATTGCGAATACTTTCTTCACGCGTGCCGTTAACGGAAAGATCAAGCTGCGCTTTTGCCTGATCGCGTGCCGCTTCAGCCGCACGTAACTGCGCCATTAATTCGGGGCTGTCGAGGGTAATCAATAGCTGTCCGGCTTTGACATCGTCACCGCGTTCTACATGACGTTCTGTCACCCGGCCTTTGGCTTTCGAGGCCACAATGACTTCCGGTGCATCCACTTCACCCTGCAATAACAGATCCTGATTGTGCGCCCGGAACAGCACAGCCAGAGAAACCGCTACTGCAATCAGCAGCAGGGTCAATAAAATTCGTTTACTCATCGGTACGACATCCTTTTTGTTTGCCTGTTTTTATCAGCGGCTTTGGGTATCCTTTCCATATTGTTGTCCTTTGTTGCATCAATCTCTTCAGGCGGAACATACAGATATCAGTGAAATCATAGCGGGATAAACAGAGCATTTTTAACTCAAAACAACATATTGTCTGAAATGATAGTTTAGGTTAATTCAATCATATTTTTGGATGTTTAAATGGCATTTAAGGGCACAAATGCCGTATTCAATCTATTACTATTGGGTGATACTCGTTCTAATTATGAGCGGAGTGAATACTTTCTCCACTCACCTCAATCAAGAGTGAGCTGCGATTATGTCTGATAAAAACACCGTCCCCCTTTCCGTTCTCGATCTGGCACCGGTTCCGCAGGGCGCCGATCCTGCCCGCGCATTTCAGTGTTCACTGGAACTGGCACAACATGCCGAGAAATGGGGCTACCAGCGTTACTGGATGGCGGAACACCACAATATGACCGGCATCGCCAGTGCGGCAACCTCTGTGCTGCTGGGTTATATTGCAGGTGGGACGAAAACAATCCGCGTGGGTTCCGGCGGCGTGATGCTGCCGAACCACTCACCGCTGGTGATTGCCGAGCAGTTCGGTACGCTCGCTACACTCTACCCGAACCGTGTGGATCTGGGATTAGGTCGTGCGCCGGGCACCGATCAGCGCACCATGATTGCCCTGCGCCGCCATCTCTCCGGTGAAATCGACAACTTCCCGCAGGATGTGCAGGAGTTGCAGATGTACTTCGGTGACGTTCAGCCGCAGCAACCTGTCCAGGCCGTGCCCGGCCAGGGTTTGCATGTGCCGATCTGGTTACTGGGCTCAAGCCTTTACAGCGCCCAGCTGGCGGCGGCGCTCGGACTGCCCTTCGCCTTCGCTTCACATTTCGCACCGGACATGCTGTATCAGGCATTAGCAATTTACCGCAGCAAGTTCCAGCCTTCTGCACAGCTTGAGAAACCCCACGCCATGGTATGTATCAATGCCATTGCTGCCGACACGGATGAAGAAGCGCGCCGGATGTTCACCTCTAATCAGCAACAGTTCATCAATTTGCGCCGTGGAATGCCGGGTAAACTCCCTGCGCCGGTTGATAACATCGAAAGCTTATGGTCCGCTCAGGAACGCTTTGGCGTTGATAATGCGCTGCGTATGTCGGTGGTCGGCAATAAAGAAAGTGTGCGTCAGGGGCTGCAAAATATTCTGCGGGAAACTGAAGCCGATGAACTGATGATCAACGGCCAGATTTTTGATCATCAGGCACGCCTGCATTCATTCGAGATTGTTTCACAACTTCAGGGTGAACTGGTCAAAGAGCAACGCATCAGCTGACAGGTCAGGTAAATCGCAGGCATAAAAAAACCAGCCCGGAGGCTGGTTTTTTATTATCTGAAAATCAGCGAACTGAGAGCAGATTATGCGTCAGAAGTACGACGTGGTGCGCGGCTTGGCGGACGACGATCACCTGCGGCTGCAGAACCTTCACGACGGTCACCGCTGAAAGAACGTGGAGCACCGTTACCACGGCCACCTTCACGACGTTCACCGTTGAACGGACGCGGAGCACCATTACCACGACGCTCACCGCCAGCACCGGCCGGACGATCACGACGTGGAGCCTGTGGCACCGCATCACCGATCAGTTGCATGTTCATCGGTTTATTCAGGATACGTGTACGGGTGAAGTGAGACAGGATCTCGCCCGGCATACCTTTCGGCAATTCGATAGTAGAGTGCGTACCGAACAGTTTGATGTTACCGATGTAACGGCTGCTGATGTCGCCCTCATTAGCGATAGCACCAACGATGTGACGAACTTCAACGCCATCGTCACGACCCACTTCGATACGATACAGCTCCATTTCGCCAGCGTCACGACGCTCACGACGCGGGCTGTCGCCATCACGTGCAGGGCGGTCATTGCTGCGGGCCGGACGGTCACGACGATCACCACGGTCGCCACGTTCTTCGAATTCACGACGTGGTGGGCGGCTTTTGAAGACAGGATCCGCTGCAACGATCAGAGGGCGTTCACCCTGTGCCATTTTCAGCAGTGCCGCAGCCAGTGTCTCAACGTCCAGCTCTTCTGCAGGTTGCAGTTTTGCCAGCAGCGCACGGTATTGATCCAGATCGCTACTTTCCAGTTGTTGCTGAACTTTCGCTGCAAACTTAGCCAGACGACGCTCGCCCAGAACTTCTGCAGTTGGGATTTCAACTTCCGGAATGGTCAGCTTCATGGTGCGTTCAATGTTACGCAGCAGACGACGCTCACGGTTCTCAACGAACAACAGTGCGCGACCTGCACGGCCTGCACGGCCGGTACGACCGATACGGTGAACGTAAGATTCTGAGTCCATCGGGATGTCGTAGTTAACCACCAGGCTGATACGTTCTACGTCGAGACCACGTGCTGCCACGTCGGTTGCGATCAGAATGTCCAGACGGCCATCTTTCAGACGTTCCAGAGTCTGCTCGCGCAGGGCCTGGTTCATGTCACCGTTCAGCGCAGCGCTGCTGTAACCGCTACGTTCAAGTGCTTCAGCCACTTCCAGCGTCGCGTTTTTGGTACGTACGAAGATAATCGCCGCATCAAAATCTTCTGCTTCCAGGAAACGTACCAATGCTTCGTTTTTACGCAGACCGTAAACAGACCAGTAGCTCTGGCTGATATCAGGGCGCGTGGTCAAGCTTGACTGGATACGCACTTCCTGAGGATCTTTCATGAAGCGACGGGTAATACGACGGATAGCTTCTGGCATGGTTGCAGAGAACAACGCGGTCTGATGTTCAGCCGGGATCTGCGCCATGATGGTTTCGACGTCTTCGATGAAGCCCATACGCAGCATTTCATCAGCTTCGTCCAGCACCAGGCCGCTCAGGTTAGAGAGGTTCAGCGTGCCACGTTTCAGATGGTCCAGCAGACGACCCGGAGTACCCACAACAACTTGTGGTCCCTGACGCAGAGCGCGCAACTGGACGTCATAGCGCTGGCCGCCATAAAGGGCAACCACATTCACGCCATGCATGTGTTTAGAAAAATCGGTCATTGCTTCAGCAACCTGAACCGCCAGTTCGCGGGTCGGGGCCAGAACAAGAATTTGTGGTGCTTTCAGTGAAGCATCAATGTTATGCAGCAGCGGTAAAGAGAATGCGGCTGTTTTACCGGAACCTGTCTGAGCCATGCCCAGAACGTCGCGGCCATTTAACAGGTGAGGAATACACTCAGCCTGGATTGGTGAAGGTTTTTCGTAGCCCAAATCAGTCAGGGCAGAAATGATCGGAGCAGACAGCCCCAGGTCAGCAAAAGAGGTTTCAAGCTCAGTAGTCATGTACACGTGCCTCATTAATAATGGCAGCCAGTCTACATAACTCGTCGAGAAAATTTTCAGTCATTTTCATTGAAAAGTGTGAACCGGCTCAAATTAGATTATAAAACGAACAAAGCAACCCTCGCCCGTAAAGGCGCTAAAAAATGGTAAATACCATGATTTAAAAGGCTGATTGGTGTCGTCAGCTATTGCTGGTCCGATTCTGATAGGTCGTCTTGCTCATGGCCCAAAAGCGCCAATTCCAACAATGCATAGCGGTGCTCAACAAAGTTATGAACGTTGTTAGCTACCGTCAGTTTGAACAGTGCCGCAGCGCTGTTCTTGTCCCCCAGACTTAGGTAATGTTTACCTAAATAGAAGTCAGTTTCACTGAGATGCTCAGCGAGCGAAGTGTTATCCGTTGCTTCTGCCTTGAGGCGTTCCATCAGCGTAGATTCGCTGATTTTGCCCAGGTAGAATTCGACGATATTCCATCCCCATTGCCCTCTGTCCGCTTTGTCATAACGCTGTTGAAGCGCTACCTCGGCATCCTTCGGATTGATTTCTCGCTCCGCAAGATAAAGCCATAACGAACGGAAGGGATCATTTGGATCGTCTCGATAAAACGCCTGCAGATCATCCTGCGCTAACGAGAATCGGCCACCGTAATACAGTGCGATACCTCGGTTCAAACGCGCGTAGTTGTAAGTTGGATCAAGCTCTAGTACAGAATCAAACGCTTCATAGGCAGCATCGAAATTGCCTGCCTGCGTTAAGTAAATCCCCAGGTAGTTAAAAACTTCTGGCATATCAGGACGAATAGACAGCGCTTGTGAAAAATCATTTCGCGCCAATGCTCTTAGCCCGAGACTATCATACAGCACACCGCGCTCATATAATAGCTGTGCTCTCTCATCATCGGTTAATGACCGACTGGCAAGTATTTGTTCCATGCGTGCCAGGATGACTTCCTGCTGCAACGTCGGTTGCAACGGAATCGCCAGAACTTCATTTTTACGCCAATCATGGTTGCTGCATCCTGCCAACATAAGTGCTGTCGCAACATAACACCAGCGCAAGAAAGGCTTCATTTCTACTCCCGGAGACAAACATTGGATGAACATCCTGTCATCCGCTTGCTTAACACAAACGCGTCCTGCGTCCGTGAGACGAACAGCTCCTTTCCAGATGGAAAGGAGCTGTAAAACTTCTGTTACAGATTATTCTGCTGCAGGTTGCTCAGTTGTTTCGTCCTGAGTAGGTGCGGTAGCTTCTTTGATGCTCAGACGCACACGACCCTGACGGTCAACTTCGAGAACTTTAACCGGAACTTCCTGGCCCATCTGCAGGTAATCAGTCACTTTCTCTACACGCTTGTCAGCGATTTGAGAAATATGCACCAGACCTTCTTTACCGCCGCCGATGGCAACAAATGCGCCAAAGTCTACGATACGGGTCACTTTACCCTGATAGATACGACCCACTTCGATTTCAGCAGTGATCTCTTCGATACGACGAATAGCGTATTTCGCTTTCTCGCCGTCGGTTGCTGCGATTTTCACAGTACCGTCATCTTCGATTTCGATCGTGGTGCCGGTTTCTTCGGTCAGCGCACGGATCACAGAACCACCTTTACCGATCACGTCCTTAATTTTGTCCGGGCTGATCTTGATGGTGTGAATACGTGGAGCAAACTGAGAGATATCGCCACGTGGAGTGCTGATAGCCTGTTCCATCACGCCCAGGATATGCAGACGCGCACCCTTAGCCTGGTTCAGAGCCACCTGCATGATTTCGCGGGTGATACCTTCGATTTTAATGTCCATCTGCAGCGCGGTGATACCGTCGCGGCTACCGGCCACTTTAAAGTCCATGTCGCCCAGATGATCTTCGTCACCCAGAATGTCGGACAGAACGATAAAGCTTTCGCCTTCTTTAACCAGACCCATTGCGATACCGGCAACAGCGGCTTTAATCGGAACACCTGCATCCATCAGGGCCAGAGATGCGCCGCAAACAGAAGCCATTGAGGATGAACCGTTGGATTCAGTGATTTCAGAAACCACACGCACGGTGTACGGGAAGTCTTCTGGTTTTGGCATCATCGCCAGCACGCCACGTTTAGCAAGACGGCCATGGCCAATCTCACGACGTTTTGGCGAGCCCACCATCCCGGTCTCACCGACTGAGTACGGAGGGAAGTTGTAATGGAACAGGAAGCTGTCAGTTTTTTCGCCCATCAGCTCATCCAGGTTCTGTGCATCACGGGCAGTACCCAGCGTTGCAGTCACCAGCGCCTGAGTTTCACCACGGGTGAACAGAGCAGAACCATGGGTACGTGGCAGAACGCCAGTACGCACATCCAGACCACGGATCATGTCTTTTTCGCGACCATCGATACGCGGCTCGCCACGCAGCACACGGCTACGAACCACATTCTTCTCGATGCTGCCCAGGATGTCAGAAATTTCGCCAGCATCCAGGGATTCGTCTTCAGCTTGCAGAGCCTGAACAACGTCAGCTTTGATGACATTGATCTGGTTGTAACGTTCTTGCTTCTCGGTGATCAGGTACGCATCACCCAGACGGGATTCAGACAGTGCAGCGACGCGAGCATGCAGCTCAGCGTTAACGGCTTCTGGCTGCCAGTCCCATTTTGGCTTACCGGCTTCAGCAACCAATGAGTTGATGTTGTCGATAACAATTTGTTGTTGTTCGTGGCCAAAGACGACCGCGCCCAGCATCTGATCTTCACTCAGTACTTCAGCTTCAGATTCAACCATCAGAACCGCGCCCTGAGTACCTGCCACAACCAGATCCAGACGGCTTGTTTTCAGCTCATCAGCGGTTGGGTTCAGAACATACTGGTCGTTGATATAACCAACGCGTGCCGCACCGATCGGGCCATTGAATGGAATACCAGACAGGCTCAGGGCAGCAGATGCACCTATCATCGCAACGATGTCAGGGTTAACTTGTGGGTTCAGGGAAACCACAGTCGCGATAACCTGAACTTCATTCAGGAAGGAGTCCGGGAACAGCGGGCGAATCGGGCGGTCAATCAGACGTGAGGTCAGTGTTTCGCCTTCGCTTGGACGGCCTTCGCGACGGAAGAAGCTGCCCGGGATACGACCAGCAGCGTAAGTACGCTCCTGATAGTTAACCGTCAGCGGGAAGAAACTCTGACCTGGTTTAGCTTTTTTCTGGCCAACAACGGTCACGAATACCGCAGTATCGTCCATGCTAACCATAACAGCGGCAGTAGCCTGACGAGCCATCATGCCGGTTTCCAGCGTAACGGTGTGCTGGCCGTATTGGAATTTACGAATAGTCGGATTAAGCAATGTAATATCCTTTTGTATGACGCGCAGCTGTTATGACAGCAGTTCACGCCGATAAATATCCGAGCTTCTCACTACATTCTCGCGACTAATGACAATCCTTATATACCTGGCAATGTGGTAATAAAGTCTCTCATTAGCCGCGCGAAAACATCTGTAACGGAAGTTCATGTTCTTAGAATAACAGTAGAAACCGCAGCCATACAGTACCCTGATTTGGCTGCGCTTCCTAGAATAAAGGGGCCTATTGGCCCCTTTACACTGAAACTCGCTTGATTAGCGACGCAGACCCAGACGTTCGATCAGGCTGGTGTAACGTGCTACATCTTTACGCTTCAGGTAGTCCAGCAGTTTACGACGCTGAGAAACCATACGCAGCAGACCACGACGGCTGTGGTGATCTTTTTTGTGTTCTGCAAAGTGACCTTGCAGATGGTTAATTTGAGCAGTCAGCAGAGCAACCTGAACTTCGGTAGAACCACTGTCGTTAGTGCCGCGACCGAAGTCGGAAACGATCTGAGCCTTAGCTTCAACGCTTAGAGACATAATCTTACTCCAAAATATTATAGATAATTAAACGGGTGCCGATCTCTAATTCAGCAACCCAATGCATAAGCTGCGCTATTCTACCCTTTGCTATATATGATCGCAAGGTAAGCAGAAAGCGCTTAATCGGTGTATTCAACAACCAGACGACGAGGTGCAATACGACCCTCATCATCAATTTCTCCTACACCGATAAACTTACGTTCTTCGCCTTCAGTGATGCGAACCATACCGCTGACGGGCGCACCTGATGCCTGAACAGGTTGGCCCTGTTTGACATATCCGGCCACCATAGGTAACAGGTTCACTTCCGGGAAGTCTTCACATGCGCTATCCATCGGCAACAACAAAGGATCCAGCAGCAAGCGCGGCTCAATACCCTGCTCTTCTGCCTGAGCGATCAGCTCATGGAGTTTTTCCAGGGTGACCATTCGCTCTGAAGGATAAGTTGCCACCTGCAGACGACGCAGATAAGTCACATGCGCACCACAACCCAACTTCTCACCAAGATCATCGACGATAGTGCGGATGTAAGTGCCTTTTGAGCAATGAATCTCCAGCTCAACGTCAAAGCCTTCCCAGCGTATAAATTGCAATTCATACACCGTAATGCTGCGTGATTCTCGCGGAACTTCGATGCCCTGACGGGCATATTCGTACAGTTTTTTCCCTTCATATTTCAATGCGGAATACATGGAAGGAATTTGCTGAGTTTCCCCGCGGAAACTGTCGAGTGCGTCGTCAAGTTGTTGCCGGGTGAACGTCATTTCACGTTCACAAATGATGGCACCTTCAGCATCAGACGTATCGGTGCGTTGCCCCATACGGGCAATCACGCGATAGCGTTTGTCCGAATCAAGCAGGAACCGGGAGAATTTAGTCGCTTCGCCTAAACACAGTGGCAGCATACCGGTGGCCAAAGGATCAAGCGCGCCGGTATGGCCTGCTCGGTTAGCGTTATAAAGGCGTTTAACCTTTTGCAGGGCATCGTTAGAAGACAAGCCTAAAGATTTGTCCAGTAGCAGAACACCGTGTATATCACGGCCGCGGCGACGTGGGCGACTCATTATGCTTCCTCGTCATCGCCTGCAGCGGAACGGCGTTCAGCATCGTTCTTCACGACATTAGTCACCAGATTGGACATACGCATACCTTCAACCAAAGAGTTGTCGTAAGCGAAAGTCAGCTCCGGTACTACACGTAAACGCATCGCTTTACCGATCAGCGTACGAATAAAACCTGACGCGTCCTGCAAGGCTTTGATGCCATTTTTGACACGATCAGGATCGTGATTATCAGTGGTCAGCACATCCAGGAAGGTGACGAACACTTTGGCATATGCCAGGTCGCGTGAGACTTCTACGCCTGAAACTGTCGCCATGCCTACGCGTGGGTCTTTGACTTCACGCTGTAAGATGATGGCGATTTCTTTTTGCATCTCCTGAGAGACGCGCTGAGTACGGCTAAATTCTTTTGCCATGAGGCTTTCTCCTTACTTGCTCCAGACAAATAAGGGGGCGCAAGGCCCCCATCTGGATATCAGCGACTTCGCAAACGTTAAGCGATAGTACGTTTGATCTCGATGATTTCGAAGACTTCGATCACATCACCAGTACGCACATCGTTGTAATTCTTAACGCCGATACCACATTCCATGCCGTTACGGACTTCAGCAACGTCATCTTTGAAGCGACGCAGGGATTCCAGTTCGCCTTCATAGATCACCACGTTTTCACGCAGCACACGGATTGGGTTGTTACGCTTGATCATACCTTCAGTCACCATACAACCTGCAATAGCGCCGAATTTAGGTGACTTGAATACGTCACGAACTTCAGCCAGGCCAATGATTTGCTGTTTGTATTCTGGCGCCAACATACCGCTCATTGCCTGTTTGACTTCATCAATCAGGTTATAGATAACGGAATAGTAACGCAGATCCAGGCTTTCACTTTCAACAACGCGGCGGGCAGACGCATCTGCACGGACATTGAAGCCGAGGATGATCGCGTTAGAAGCAGCAGCCAGTGTCGCATCAGTTTCGGTGATACCACCGACACCCATACCAACGATCTTAACTTTAACTTCGTCGGTGGACAGGCTCTGCAATGCATCAGAGATTGCTTCACAAGAACCCTGGACATCTGACTTCAGAACGATGTTCAGTTCAGAAACTTCACCTTCGGTCATGTTCGCGAACATGTTTTCCAGTTTAGATTTCTGCTGACGAGCCAGTTTAACTTCACGGAATTTACCCTGACGATACAGCGCAACTTCACGTGCTTTTTTCTCATCACGTACAACGGTAACTTCATCACCCGCAGCCGGCACACTGGACAGACCCAGCACTTCGACAGGGATAGAAGGACCCGCAGACGTAATGTCACGGCCCATTTCGTCACGCATCGCACGGACACGGCCGTATTCGAAGCCACACAGAATGATGTCGCCTTTGTTCAGCGTACCTTCCTGAACCAGCACGGTAGCAACCGGACCACGACCTTTGTCCAGGAAGGACTCGATCACAACACCACTTGCCATACCGCTACGCACCGCTTTCAGTTCCAGAACCTCGGCCTGCAGCAAGATAGCTTGCAGCAGATCGTCGATACCAGTACCGACTTTCGCAGAAACGTGGATGAACTGAGATTCGCCGCCCCACTCTTCCGGCATAACGCCGTACTGAGACAATTCGGTACGAACACGGTCCGGATCAGCATCTGGTTTATCAATTTTGTTTACCGCAACAACGATTGGCACGCCAGCCGCTTTCGCATGCTGAACAGCTTCGATGGTTTGCGGCATCACGCCGTCATCAGCGGAAACAACCAGAACCACGATATCTGTTGCCTGAGCACCACGAGCACGCATAGAAGTAAACGCGGCGTGTCCCGGGGTATCCAGGAAGGTAATCATGCCGTTTTCAGTTTCTACGTGATAAGCACCGATGTGCTGAGTAATACCACCGGCCTCACCTGCGGCGACTTTCGTGGAACGAATATAGTCGAGCAATGAGGTTTTACCGTGGTCAACGTGGCCCATGATGGTCACAACCGGAGCGCGAGGCTCAGCAGCTGCGGAAGCACCTGTGTCACGATCGCTCATCAGCGCTTCTTCCAGCTCGTTCTCACGACGCAGGATAACTTTATGGCCCATTTCTTCTGCAACCAGCTGAGCAGTTTCCTGATCAATAACCTGGTTGATGGTCGCCATAGCGCCCAGTTTCATCATAGTTTTGATGACCTGAGAACCTTTGACGGCCATTTTGTTTGCCAGTTCGGCAACAGTAATGGTTTCGCCTACCACGACATCACGGTTTACGGCAACCACAGGCTTGTTGAAGCTCTGCTGCAGCGTGCTTGGTTTACGTTTGCCTTTACCATTACGGCCAACAGCACGGGCTTCTTCGCGATCCGCTTTAGATTCGGACAGCTTGTTGCCTTTTTTCTGTTTAGTCGCTTTGCCACCGCGGGTACGGCTACGACGATCGCCTTCAACTTTGGCATCATTCTCGTCTTCGGCCGCACGTGCATGCGTAGAAGTGGTGACATGGTAGTCAGCAGATTCTGATTCGCTCGGCGCAACAGTTTCAGTCCAGACGCCAGAATCAGCCATTTTACGGGCTTCTTCTGCAACGCGTTTGGCGTTCTCTTCAATCTTACGCTGGGCTTCTTCTTCCGTTTTGCGTTTCAGCTCTGCGGCTTCAGCTTCACGGCGTGCTTTATCTGCCTGAGCTGGTTTGGTTACTTCATCGGTATTTTGATTGGTCACTTTATCTTTTTCCGCTGCGTCACGCTTAGCTTTATCAGCGGCCTCACGTTTAGCTTGCTCTTCGGCGGCGCGTTTGGCTTTTTCCTGAGCTTCGCGCTGGGCTTGCTCTGCTGCTGCACGCTGTGCCTGTTCTTCCGCGTCACGCTTCGCCTGCTCTTCCGCTTCTGCCTGGGCTTGTTCTGCCTCGGTCATATCACGTTTAACATAAGTGCGTTTCTTGCGGACCTCGATTTGCACCGATTTACTCTTCCCGCCGGTGCTCGGAATATTCAGTGTACTACGCGTTTTGCGTTGTAACGTCAGTTTGTTTGTCGCACCTGGGTTTCCACCATTGAGATGCGCCAATAAAGTTTCTTTTTCTTGCTGGGTCACAGAGTCAGCTTCGGACTTCGAGATCCCTGCATCAGCAAATTGCTGTACCAGGCGATCAACCGGAGTCTGAATTTCTGCCGCCAGCGATTTTACAGTTACATCTGTCATGCTGTTCCTTCCTGCTACAGTTTATTACGCGTTGTCGCCAAACCAGCAGATATTGCGCGCGGCCATGATAAGTTCACCAGCCTGCTCGTCAGTAAGACCTTCAATATCAGCCAGATCGTCGACACCTTGCTCGGCAAGATCTTCCAGCGTACAAACCCCTTGTGCAGCCAGTTTAAATGCCATACTACGTTCCAGACCCGCCAGGTTAAGCAGATCGTCAGCAGGCTTTTTGTCACCGAGACTTTCTTCCTGAGCTAAAGCCAGCGTGGTCAGCGCTTCTTTTGCGCGTTCGCGCAGCGCATCCACGGTGTCTTCATCCAGGCCGTCGATTTCAAGCAATTCATTAACTGGCACATAAGCCAGTTCTTCAAGCGTAGAGAAACCTTCTTCAACCAGAACCGTGGCGAAATCTTCATCGATGGCCAGGTATTTGGTAAAGGTATCAATCGCAGCGTGTGCCTCAGCCTGATGTTTGGCTTGCAGGTCGTCTGCTGTCATCACGTTCAGTTCCCACTTGTCATCACCACGATGCTGTTTCAACAATTGGGAAGCCAAACGCACGTTCTGGCCATTACGGCCAATCGCCTGTGCCAGGTTGCTGGCTTCAACGGCGATATCCATGGTGCATTTATCTTCATCAACCACGATGGAAGCGACGTCTGCCGGTGCCATTGCGTTGATAACGAACTGCGCAGGATTGTCATCCCAAAGGATAATATCAATGCGTTCACCGCCCAGTTCGCTGGAAACGGCCTGAACGCGTGCACCACGCATGCCGACACAAGCACCGACAGGGTCGATACGTTTGTCATTAGTTTTTACGGCAATTTTCGCACGGGACCCAGGATCACGGGCAGCGGCTTTAATTTCAATCAGCTCCTCGCCAATTTCCGGCACTTCGATGCGGAACAGTTCAATCAGCATCTCGTTTCGTGAACGGCTGACAAACAGCTGGGCACCACGTGCTTCAGGGCGGACATCATACAACACGCCACGAATACGGTCACCAGAGCGGAAATTTTCACGAGGAAGCATGTCTTCACGCAGGATAACAGCTTCAGCGTTGCTGCCTAAATCCAGTGCAATACTGTCGCGGTTAACTTTCTTAACGACGCCAGTAACGATTTCACCTTGCTGCTCACGGAACTGATCAACCACCATCGCGCGTTCTGCTTCACGTACTTTCTGTACGATGACTTGTTTAGCAGTCTGTGTGGTGATGCGGTCAAAAGTGACCGATTCAATTTGATCTTCAATATATCCGCCGAGGTCGATTGACGGATCTTCGTATTGTGCAGCTTCAAGGGTGATTTCGCGGGTCGGCTGGGTCACTTCGTTCACTGCCACCCAGCGACGGAAAGTATCAAAGTCGCCGGTTTTACGGTCAATGCTGACGCGGACTTCGATTTCCTGCTCGTATTTTTTCTTGGTCGCCGTTGATAATGCAATTTCCAGCGCTTCAAAAATCTTCTCGCGCGGGAGGGATTTTTCATTAGAAACTGCTTCTACAACAGCCAGAATCTCTTTGTTCATCCTAGTTGCCTCTTCCAAACTCTTTAAAAGTGGGGTACCAGGTTCGCTTTCTGGATGTTGCTCAGTGCGAACACTTCATCTTTCCCTTCCACTGTCACCGTGATCATTTCGCCTTCGACAGCTTTAATGATGCCCTGCCATTTGCGGCGGTTTTGCACTGCCATACGCAAAACAACACTGACTTCATCGCCAAGAAAACGTTGATAATGTTCAGCGGTGAACATAGGACGA
Source organism: Rahnella perminowiae (assembly GCF_019049695.1). Lineage (NCBI taxonomy): Bacteria > Pseudomonadati > Pseudomonadota > Gammaproteobacteria > Enterobacterales > Yersiniaceae > Rahnella > Rahnella perminowiae. Next base: position 15,746 of record NZ_JAFMOT010000164.1, on the reverse strand, counting down.
TCAAGGCCTGGAGAGGAAACTTCCAGGTTGTAGGCGACAGTAACTGGATCTTCAACGTCCAGCACAGCGCTCACCTGGTGGCTGACATCAGCACAATCATCAACATTGATCCCGGCGTCACTATCAATATAGATGCGCAACGTCGATTGGCGAGCCCGAACGAACTCGATGCCCACCAGCTCAAAGCCAAGTGCCTCGACTGGTGCTGTAATCAGCTCTGTTAATTTTTGTTCTAATGTGGACAAGCCCACCCCCAAGACATAAAAAAAGGGCTAAATAGCCCAGTGATTCTGTTGCCAAATAACAAAAAACCCCGATAAATCGGGGCTTTATGCAACTGGACCCTATTCGCCGCATAGCGGCTTCGGTACAACTTTCGCAAAGTGTTGTTTTCAAATTGAAGCTGCAGAACATCACAGGAAGATACTGAAAGTCTATTTGAAATAAACACTTAGGGAAAGTGGTTGCGGGGGCCGGATTTGAACCGACGACCTTCGGGTTATGAGCCCGACGAGCTACCAGGCTGCTCCACCCCGCGTCCGAAAACGTGGCAAATACTACGCCGATAACCGCTAAAAAGCAAGTTATCATAAAGATTGGTACCGAGGACGGGACTTGAACCCGTAAGCCCATTCGGGCACTACCACCTCAAGGTAGCGTGTCTACCAATTCCACCACCTCGGCACTCTTTTTTTTTCACAATCGCTTATACTGTCCAAGCACAAGCCACTGTTTCAAAACCTGTCTTCTATCTTAAAGAAGTTTACTGCTTAATGAGGAACGTCACTGTTAGGCGCTGCTGGAGCTGCCGGCGTAGTGGTCTGCTCAGTTTTAGCTGGCTGACTCAGGTTCTCCCACTCACTGCCTTTTTGGCCTTTATTGGTGCTCATGTTCCCGAGAATCAAACTAATGATAAAGAACAGTGCTGCCAAAATGCCGGTCATACGGGTCATGAAGTTACCGGAACCACTCGAACCGAACAATGTGCCAGAAGCACCTGCTCCGAAAGAGGCTCCCATATCAGCGCCTTTACCTTGTTGCAGCATAACCAGAGCGACAAGCCCGATTGCTACGATAAGGAAAATCACCAGAAGAGCGTCGTACATAGTAGTACCTGTATCCTCGCGGGTTCACCGCATGCCAATTGCTTCTCACCATTTAGCAGGTCATCAAAGGACCCACTGAAGCGGGTGTGAATACTAACCAAAGCCGTATTGCCGTGCAAGGGCAATTTTCATCAAATTGTTCGTTTGCGGAAAAAAACGGCAAATCGGCATGAAACCTGCTGCCCGAACGTCCGGCAGCAAGAAATCCACCGAAAATTTACCGTTTTTTATCGGCTTACGCTTTGACCGCTTTTACGGCATCAGCAATGCGGTTGGCCAGTTTTTCCACCAGTTGTGCGTCTTCCCCTTCCACCATTACGCGCAGCAGAGGTTCGGTACCTGATTTACGCAACAGCACCCGACCGCGGCCGGCCAGCTGTTTCTCAACGTCTGCCGTCACTTGCTTGACGTCATCAGATTCCAGCGGATCATGTTCACCGGCAAAACGGACGTTGATCAGGATCTGCGGAAGCAATTTCATGCCGCTGCAGAGGTCATGCAAGCTCATGTGGTTGCGCACCATGGCGGTAAGCACTTGTAACCCTGCCACAATGCCATCACCCGTCGTGGTTTTATCCAGCAGAATGATATGGCCAGAGTTTTCAGCACCAATGCGCCAGCCTTTTTCTTGCATTTTTTCCAGCACGTATCGGTCGCCCACTTTCGCCCGCGTAAAGGGAATACCGAGCTGTTTGAGCGCCAGCTCGAGGCCCATATTGCTCATCAGCGTGCCGACCGCACCGCCTTTCAACTGCCCCTGACGAAGCCCTTCACGCGCAATGATGTAAAGGATTTGGTCACCATCAACTTTGTTGCCTTCATGGTCAACCATAATCAGACGGTCACCATCGCCGTCAAATGCCAGTCCGACATCTGCTTTTTCAGCCAGAACGCGCTGCTGCAACTGACGGACATCCGTTGCGCCGCACTCTTCGTTGATGTTCATGCCATCCGGCTCACAGCCGATAGCGATAACTTTTGCCCCAAGTTCACGCAACACACTGGGTGCAATATGGTAAGTGGCCCCGTTAGCGCAATCGACCACAATTTTCAGGCCGTTCAGGCTCAACTCTGTCGGGAATGTTCCTTTACAGAATTCGATGTACCGACCAGCTGCATCCACGATTCTGCTGGCTTTACCCAGTTCGGCGGACTCAACACAGGTCAATGGTTTTTCAAGCTCTGCTTCAATCGCCTCTTCAACCTCGTCAGGCAATTTGGTCCCGTCGATAGTGAAAAACTTGATGCCGTTGTCGTAGTAAGGGTTATGCGAGGCTGAAATGACAATGCCAGCTTCTGCACGGAAAGTACGCGTCAGATAGGCAACGGCAGGCGTTGGCATCGGGCCGGTGAAAGACGCCGATAAACCTGCCGCCGCGAGACCGGCCTCTAACGCGGATTCCAGCATGTAACCCGAAATGCGGGTATCTTTACCGATGATCACTTTCCGCGAACCGTGGCGTGCTAATACTTTGCCCGCAGCCCAGCCCAGTTTCAGAACAAAATCAGGGGTAATCGGGGTATCGCCCACTTTTCCGCGGATGCCATCTGTCCCAAAGTATTTACGGTTACTCATAATTAATTTTTATCCCTTGCAGAAAGTGTCGCTTCAACGATACGCATCGCTTCAACGGTTTCTTTCACATCATGTACGCGCACGATCCTGGCACCTTGCATGGCGGCAATCACAGCACAAGCCACACTTCCTGTAACCCGTTTTTCCGGGGAGACATGCAGAAGTTGCCCCACCATGGATTTCCTCGACATCCCTACTAACAACGGTATGCCAAAGTGATGGAAATCAGCCAGCCGTGCGAGCAACTGATAGTTATGCTCTAAATTTTTACCGAAACCGAAGCCCAGGTCGAGCAGCAATTTCTCTTTTGCAATGCCAGCGTTCACACAACGTGAAATTTGTTCAACAAAATACTGTTCCACCTGTGCAACAACATTATCGTAATGCGGGGCATGCTGCATCGTTTTGGGTTCCCCCTGCATGTGCATCAGACAAACAGGCAAACCGGTTTCGGCTGCAGCCTGTAGCGCACCGGGTTCCTGAAGCGAACGAATATCATTGATCAGATGCATACCCGCATGTGCCGCTTCCCGGATCACGCAGGCTTTTGAGGTATCAACAGAGATCCAAACATCAAAACGCCGTGCAATGGCTTCAACGACCGGCACCACACGGGCCAGTTCTTCATCCTCACTGACTTCTGCTGCACCAGGACGAGTCGATTCGCCCCCAATGTCGAGAATGGATGCGCCTGCATCAACCATTGCCTGAGCATGTCTGAGGGCAAGATCAAGTGTGTTATGTCGCCCGCCATCGGAAAATGAATCTGGGGTAACATTCAGGATCCCCATGACCTGGGGGAAAGTGAGGTCCAACCTGGACTCTCTGGCTGTGAGGTGCATAAATCACGTCCCTTCTGATCAATCAATAAAGGCCTTTTTAAATTTCGTGGTAAAGAATGCACGCATAAAAAACCCCGGGCAAGCCCGGGGTTGAGTGTTATCAGCGTTATTTTCCAATCAACAGCTTATTTGCCGCTGAATTGCTCAAACATCGTGTTACCAGGATTCGGTGTACGAGGTTCGTCAACAGGCGTTGGCGCTTTCGGGGCACCGCCGTCGCTGGAATTGCTGTTACCGTTTTTGCCGTTAGCGTCGTCCCAGCCAGCTGGCGGGCGAACTTCAGTACGGTTCATCAGGTCATCAATTTGTGGTGCATCGATGGTTTCATATTTCATCAGGGCATCTTTCATTGAATGAAGGATATCCATGTTTTCCATCAGCAAAGTACGCGCACGAATGTAGTTACGTTCAACCAGAGACTTAACTTCCTGATCAATGATGCGGGCGGTTTCATCAGACATATGTTTAGCTTTCGCGACTGAACGGCCGAGGAAGACTTCACCTTCTTCTTCTGCATACAGCAACGGACCTAATTTCTCTGAGAAGCCCCACTGTGTCACCATGTTACGGGCAATCGACGTCGCTACTTTGATGTCGTTTGACGCACCGGTAGACACTTTCTCTACACCATAGATGATCTCTTCAGCAAGACGGCCACCGTATAAGGTAGAAATCTGGCTTTCCAGTTTCTGACGACTGGCGCTGATCGCATCACCTTCAGGCAGGAAGAAAGTCACACCCAATGCACGGCCACGAGGAATAATGGTCACTTTGTGCACAGGATCATGTTCCGGAACCAGGCGACCAATAATAGCGTGACCCGCTTCGTGATAGGCGGTGGATTCTTTCTGCGATTCGGTCATCACCATGGAACGGCGCTCAGCACCCATCATGATTTTGTCTTTGGCTTTTTCGAACTCGACCATTGACACCACACGTTTGTTACCCCGTGCAGAGAACAACGCGGCTTCGTTAACCAGGTTCGCGAGATCTGCACCGGAGAAACCCGGTGTACCGCGGGCGATCACCGAAGCATCAACGTCAGTTGCCAATGGCACACGACGCATATGAACTTTAAGGATTTGTTCACGGCCACGAACATCTGGCAAGCCAACAACAACCTGACGGTCGAAACGACCCGGACGCAGTAACGCAGGATCCAGGACATCCGGACGGTTGGTTGCAGCAATAACGATGATACCTTCGTTACCTTCGAAGCCATCCATCTCAACCAGCATCTGGTTCAGTGTCTGTTCACGTTCATCGTGACCTCCACCTAAACCTGCACCACGCTGACGGCCTACGGCATCAATTTCATCGATGAAGATGATACATGGAGCTGCTTTCTTCGCTTGTTCGAACATGTCACGCACACGTGATGCACCCACACCCACGAACATTTCAACGAAGTCAGAACCGGAAATGGTAAAGAACGGGACTTTGGCTTCGCCGGCAATCGCTTTAGCCAGCAAGGTCTTACCCGTACCCGGAGGACCTACCATCAGAACGCCTTTAGGAATTTTACCGCCCAGTTTCTGGAAACGGCTTGGTTCGCGCAGGTAATCTACCAGCTCGCTTACCTCTTCCTTCGCTTCGTCACAACCTGCAACGTCGGCAAAAGTCGTTTTGATTTGGTCTTCCGTCAGCATGCGGGCTTTGCTTTTACCAAAGGACATAGCCCCTTTGCCACCGCCGCCCTGCATTTGCCGCATAAAGAATATCCAGACGCCAATCAGAAGCAGCATCGGGAACCATGAAATAAAGATAGTCGCCAGGAAACTCTGCTGTTCAGGCGGTTCTCCAACAACTTTCACGTTTTTGCTCAGCAGCGTATCCAGCAATTTAGGATCATTAACCGGAATATAGGTTGTGTATTTGCTGCTGTCTTTTTTGATAACGTCAATCGCACGTCCATTGATACGTACTTCACGGACCTGGTCTTGGGCCACTTCGGTTGTAAAGGTAGTGTAATCTACCTTGTTACCATTTGATTCGCTGGGACCAAAACTCTGAAATACAGACATCAATACAACTGCGATGACTAACCAGAGGATCAGGTTCTTCGCCATGTCACTCAAGGGATTAACCTCATATTACAACTGTGTTAACAAACAGCGTTAGGGAACTACAGTTTCCGCCCTGTCGCTACGATGTACACTTCTCGCGAACGTGCTCGGGAAGCGTCTGGCTTACGAATCTTCACCTTCGTAAACAGGGAGCGAATTTCCCGCAGGTATTCATCAAAGCCATCTCCCTGAAACACCTTCACCAGGAAACTTCCGCCTGGTGCTAATACATCCCGACACATATCCAATGCTAATTCAACCAGATACATCGATTTTGGAATATCGACTGCCGGAGTACCGCTCATATTAGGGGCCATATCGGACATGACCACCTGAACCTTGTTTTCTCCCACGCGTTCAAGCAACGCTTTGAGAACTAATTCATCACGAAAATCCCCCTGAAGGAAATCGACTCCAACAATAGGATCCATAGGTAAAATATCACAGGCGATGATACGCCCTTTGTTACCGATTTGTGTCACAACATACTGTGACCAACCGCCGGGAGCTGCCCCTAAATCCACGACTGTCATACCCGGTTTAAACAGCTTATCGCCTTGCTGTATTTCATCAAGTTTAAACCAGGCACGGGAACGCAGCCCTTTTTTCTGTGCCTGCAGCACATATTTATCGCTAAAGTGTTCCTGCAACCAGCGACTGGAACTTGCAGAACGCTTTTTATTAGACATTATTTATTAACCATATAGTTTTCCAACCACCCTGAGTTAGAGCTTTTGGAACAAGCTGTTAGCATCATGACGTCTATGGCTAAGTCAGTATTATTGCCTCCCCGAAGCAGTCCGGGTTGGTGATATACATGAGATGGCGGTAGAATGACCCGTTTTCAATCCCAACTTAAGCAAAAAAGACGATGAATCTTAACAATAAACAAAAACAGTACCTGAAAGGCCTCGCGCATCCACTCAAACCGGTTGTTATGCTGGGCAACAACGGGCTGACTGAAGGTGTGCTCGCCGAAATTGAACAGGCGCTGCAACATCACGAACTGATCAAGGTTAAAGTCGCGGCAGAAGAACGCGAAACGAAGTCCCTGATCGTAGACGCGATTGTGCGTGAAACCAAGGCGTGTAATGTGCAAGTCATCGGCAATATGCTGGTACTTTATCGCCCTTCCACCGAAGACCGCAAAATTATCTTACCGCGTTAATCTATTAAGGTTTAACGAAAAGCGCTGTAGATTTTCGGAAAGGTGCCACGAAATCACGTTCAGGGGAAGGTCTGAGCAGGCCTTTTTACTTTAGTTTTCAATTTACTGTGAAGCAATTCACTGCATGAATGTGAGAATAACAGGGCGAAACGTCTCGTTTCGCCCTTTTTAATGCAGATTTTAAAGGTATTCGACCTTCAATACTTCAAACTCGACATCACCACCCGGCGTTTTGATCACAACAACATCATCCTGTTCTTTGCCGATCAAACCGCGTGCAATCGGGGAATTTACAGAAATCAGATTTTGCTTAAAATCAGCTTCATCATCCCCCACGATACGGTATTTCTGCTCTTCTTCAGTGTCCAGGTTCATGACACTCACGGTAGCACCAAAAATTACCCGGCCAGTGGCAGGCATCTTGGTCACATCAATGACCTGAGCATTCGAAAGCTTAGCTTCGATTTCCTGGATACGGCCTTCACAAAAACCCTGCTGTTCGCGGGCGGCATGGTATTCAGCATTCTCTTTCAAATCGCCGTGTTCACGTGCAGTCGCGATATCAGAAATGATTTTCGGGCGGCGGACGCTCTTCAGATGGTCCAGTTCTTCACGTAATCTCTCTGCGCCACGCAATGTCATCGGAATCGGTTTCATATATTCATTACCTCTAACTTGGTCCTTTCGGTAAACACCGTCCTGATTGAATCAGGTAAGAAATTAAGTCAGTTCTTTTGACCGACTCTCTCTGGCGAAAAACAAAAAAAACCTCACCCGGAGTTGCCACCAGGCCAGGAATCATTTTGCATTTTGATTCGTATTTTAACGTAGAGTTCCTTGAGGATCATCGTTTACTTTCAGCCACGTTGCGCCTGGGTTCGTAGCATCGTAGTATGGCACCACATTTATCCTGCCGTTACTCAGAGCCTTTACCAAAATAATGCGTTTTTTACGAATTGTCAGTGGATTAGCATGCGCGTTTGTTCTGAATACAAATGCGGCTCAGATCGAAAACTACACAGAATATCTGCCTGATGGCACGAATCTGGCGGTCCTGGTACAAAAAATTGGTGCCCCTGCACCTGCGATCGATTATCACGGTACTCAGATGGCGCTGCCTGCCAGCACCATGAAGATCCTGACGGCGCTGGCTGCGCTGTTGCAGCTAGGGCCTGATTTCCGCTTCACTACCACACTCGAAACGCCAGGTTCAGTTTCTGACGGTGTGCTCAAGGGAGATCTGGTCGCGCGTTTTTCGGGCGACCCGACCCTGAAGCGTCAGAATATTCGGAATATGGTCGCTGTTTTGAAAAAACAGGGCGTCAAAGAAATCAGCGGCGATGTGATCATTAACACTTCCGTGTTCGCAAGCCATGATAAAGCTCCGGGATGGCCATGGAACGACATCACCCAATGCTTCAGCGCCCCCCCGGCAGCCGCGATTGTCGACAGAAACTGTTTCTCGGTATCACTGTATAGCGCACCTAAACCTGACGAAAACGCGTTTATCCGCGTGGCCTCATATTATCCCGTACACATGTTCAGTGAAGTCCGCACGCTGGCAAAAGGCTCACCGGATGCGCAATATTGTGAACTGGATGTCGTACCGGGTGAATTCAACCGATACACTCTTACAGGTTGTCTGACACAACGCAGCGAGCCTTTACCGCTGGCTTTCGCTATTCAGGACGGAGCCAGCTATGCCGGTGCGATTCTCAAAGACGAGCTGCTGCAGGCGGATATCCAGATTGATGGTACGCTGAAACGTCAGACCCAGCCGACGCCAGCGGGTACTGTACTGGCGCAAACCCAATCGGCACCGCTGCATGACCTGTTGCATCAGATGCTTAAGAAATCAGACAACATGATCGCCGATACGGTATTCCGTACCATTGGTCATCAGCGTTTTGGCGTACCGGGAACATGGCGGGCGGGTTCAGATGCTGTTCGTCAGGTTTTGCGCCAAAAAGCAGGCGTGGATTTAGGCAACTCTATCCAGGTGGATGGTTCTGGCCTTTCACGTCATGATTTATTGTCACCGGCCACAATGATGCAGGTGCTGCAATACATCGCCCAACACGATAAAGAATTAGATTTTATATCGATGCTACCTTTAGCGGGTCATGACGGAACCTTGCAGTATCGCGGCGGCCTGCACGAAGCAGGTGTGGACGGCAAAGTGTCGGCAAAAACCGGCTCGCTGTCAGGTGTATATAACCTTGCCGGTTTTATCACCACAGCCAGCGGCCAGCGTATGGCCTTTGTGCAGTTCCTCTCAGGCTATGCGGTTCCCCCTGAAGATCAACGTACACGTCGTGCACCGCTGGTGCGCTTTGAGAGTCGTCTCTACAGGGATATTTACCAAAATAATTAACCACGGAGAAGTGCCAGACGATGAAACTGCTGATAGTGGAAGATGATGAACTTTTACGGCAGGGATTAATGCTGGCACTTACCAGTGAAAATTACGCCTGTGACTGCGCTTCTACTGCGGCGCAGGCACAAAGCCTGATCCAAACCAGCCAGTACAGTCTGGTGATCCTGGACTTAGGATTGCCAGATAAAGATGGCGCAACGCTGTTACGCCAGTGGCGTCGTCAGAACATCTCCCTGCCCGTTCTTATTCTTACCGCCCGGGATGCACTCGAAGACCGGGTCGATGGCCTGGATGCAGGTGCCGATGATTATCTGATTAAACCTTTTGCTTTAGTCGAACTGCAGGCGCGTGTTCGTGCTCTGATCCGCCGATATCAGGGGCAAAGCGACAACCAGATTTCCGTGGGTAACCTGAAAATTAATCTTTCCTCACAGCAGGCTTATCTCGGCGATACGCCGGTAGAAGTGACCCCCAAAGAATTCGCTATTTTATCACGGTTGATGATGCGTGCCGGACAGACGGTAAACCGTGAATTGCTCCAGCAGGATCTCTATACCTGGCAGGATGATTTAGGCTCCAACACCCTCGAAGTGCATGTTCATAATCTGCGCCGTAAACTCGGTAAAGAAGCCATAAGAACCGTGCGCGGTATCGGTTACAGGTTGGAAATGAGCGTATGACCAGTATGCGCCGCCGTCTGCTGGTTATGCTTGCACTGATCCTGTTCGTCACTCAGCTCACCAGTATTTTCTGGCTCTGGCATGAAAGCCAGGAGCAAATTAACCTGCTGGTTAATGACACACTTTCGGCCAAAGTCCGCAATGCTCACGTTGAGAAGGAGATTGCTGAAGCCATTGCCTCTCTGATTGCCCCTTCTTTGCTGATGATGAGCATTACCCTGTTGTTATCTTTCTGGGCCATCAGCTGGATTATACGTCCTCTTAACCAGTTACAAAAACGCCTGGAAACCCGCTCGGCCGATAACCTCTCTCCCCTGCCACTCAACAGCGAAATCAGGGAAGTTGTTGCCGTGACTAATGCACTGAATCAACTATTTTCACGACTTTCTACGACGATTCAGCAGGAGCGATTGTTCACTGCCGATGCCGCTCATGAGTTACGCACTCCGCTGGCTGGCGTCCGGCTACATCTTGAGATAATGCAAAAAAAGGGCGTGGAAGGCAGTGATACACTGATCAGCCGCATCGACCTGTTAATGCATACGATAGAGCAATTACTCATGCTTGCCCGCGCAGGTCAGAATTTTGCGAAAGGGGAATATCAGCAGGTTGATCTGATAAATCATGTCGTTGAACCACTGCGGGAAGAGTTGGGTGAAATGCTCAATGAACGTGGACAGACGCTGAAAATTCAGGTGCCACTGCATGCTGAAATACAGGGTGATGCCGTACTGCTGCGTTTGATGGTGCGTAATCTGGTCGAGAATGCTTACCGCTACGGGCCGGAAAAAAGCGATATCAACATTACCATTGTGACGCAGGATAACGGCTTTCTGATACAGATTGACGATGCGGGTCCGGGCATTGATGAGACGAAAGCCAGTGAACTGACGCAGGCTTTCAAGCGTGTCGATCAACGTTATGGGGGTAGCGGTCTGGGGCTGAATATCGTCGTCAGGATTGCACACCTGCATGGCGGTACGCTGACATTGCGAAATCGTATCGACAATGCAGGGCTCAGCGCGCAGTGCTGGTTACCGCATGTTGCACTTCAAAGCTCACTGGCACTCAACTGATGCCCGTTAATGCCTTGTAAAAAAAAGAAAAAGGCTGCCAGGGGCAGCCTTTGGTACTGAGATGAAAAGTTAATCCGCAGGATTAACGTTCGTAAATGATTTCGACACCTTCATCGTCATCTTCATCCCAGTCATCATCCCAGTCGTCGTCGGCTTCAGATTCCACTTCTGCCAGTTGTTCACGGTGATAATCATCCCACATGAACTCAACTTTTTCTGGCGCTGCCTCTTCAATTGCCATGTGCTTAGGGTTTTCGTTGATGAATTTCATCACGTCCCAGCACAATGCATTGACGCCTTCGCGGTTTGCGGCGGAGATGAGGTAATAATTACCCTCCCAGCCCAATGCGTCAGCAATTGCTTTTGCACGCGTTTCAGCTTCTTCTTTCTCAATCAGATCAACTTTATTGAACACTAACCAGCGCGGTTTTTCAGCCAGCTTAGCGTTGTATTGCTTCAGCTCGTTGATGATGACTTTAGCATTTTCGATCGGATCAGACTCATCGATCGGTGCAATGTCGATCAGGTGCAACAGAACGCGGCAACGCTCAAGATGCTTCAGGAAGCGGATACCCAGACCAGCGCCTTCAGAAGCCCCTTCGATCAAACCAGGTATGTCTGCAACCACGAAGCTTTGTTCGTGATCCATACGCACCACGCCAAGGCTTGGCACCAGTGTGGTAAACGGATAATCAGCCACTTTTGGCTTCGCAGCAGAGACGGAGCGGATAAACGTCGACTTACCCGCATTTGGCAGCCCCAGCATGCCCACGTCGGCCAGCAGCATCAGCTCAAGGGCGATATCACGCTCTTCACCTTTAGTGCCCATGGTTTTCTGACGCGGTGAACGATTCACGGAGGATTTAAAACGGGTGTTACCCAGTCCGTGGAAACCGCCTTTAGCGACCATATTAACCTGACCATTTTGCGTCATATCGGCCAGGACTTCGCCAGTACTTTGGTCAAGGACACGTGTTCCGACAGGCACTTTAATGGTGATATCTTTACCGCGTTTACCGGTACAGTCGCTGCTCTGACCGTTAGTACCGCGCTCAGCACGATAAGATTTCACAAAGCGGAAATCGATCAGCGTATTGAGGTTCTCATCAGCAACCAGGTAGACATCGCCGCCATCGCCGCCATCGCCGCCATCCGGGCCGCCACGTGGAATGTATTTTTCGCGGCGGAAGCTGACGCACCCGTTACCGCCATCACCGGCCACAACCAGAATCGTGGCTTCATCAACAAACTTCATTTGTACCGTCTCCGTAAATCATTCGCCGGGCAGCTAACGTTTAGCTACCAGGTTTTGCTCTGTCCGACGTGGCCACCATCGATGGCCAATTGCGGAAAACATTGCACCTGCCACCACCACAAATGCACCAAGATACCCAATGAAATTAAGCACCGGTGCAGCAAAAAAGTCAGGCCAGGCAAGTGCCAATAAATCTGAAAATAGCAGGGTAAACAGCGGAGTGAGTGTTACTAAAGCACTCACCTGAGCCGCCTGCCATCTCGCCATCGCTTCCGCTAAGGCGCCATATCCCACTAAGGTATTCGCGCCGCAAAACAACAGACAGGCAAACTGCCAGCCGCTGAGCTGTGAAAGCACCGCCGGGCTGGCCAGCGGGAGCAATGCGATAGAACATAAAGTGTACAGCAAAAACAGGATTTGCGGTGAAGCCAGTTGGCGCAGCAATACCTTTTGCGCCACACCGTATATCACCCAGACCGTCGCTGCCCCGACGCCAAAAATCACACCCAGAGTGTAATCTGTCAGACGGGTAAAAATTTCAATCAGGCTGGTATTGAAAAACAATATCAGCCCGAAAATTAGCATAAGAGCGCCAATGACCTGCGTCACGCGCATCCTTTCTTTGAGGATGATAACGCTGGCCACCATCATACCGACCGGAGAAAGCTGGCCGATAACCTGCGACGCCGTTGGACTGAGAAACTGCAAAGAGGAACTAAAAAGCACAAAGTTTCCCAGCAATCCACAGGTGGCGACCAACACTAAGATCAACCAGCGCGGGCGGCTGAAAATCGCTTTAGAGGGCAATCGGCGTCTTACCGCCAGAATGCAACCCAATACGATCGCAGCTATCGAAAACCGATACCAGACCACGGTAAAGGGATCCATTACCACTAACACCTGCTTCAGGGCTATAGGCAAAGAACCCCAACTCATGGCAGTAATCAGCGCCAACAGAATCCCGACAGGTGCCTGCGATTTCGTATCCATATCCCGCCAGAATGGGCTAACCAGAATGTAAAAAGCCCCGCAACGAATTGCGGGGCTTACATCTATTTACTAAGACGCGAAAAACTTATTCAGCTTCGATGCTGATGTACTTACGGTTTTTCGGGCCTTTAACTTCGAACTTGACTTTACCGTCAGCCAAAGCAAACAGAGTGTGGTCCTTGCCGCAACCCACGTTGATACCCGCGTGGAATTTGGTGCCGCGCTGACGAACGATGATGCTGCCTGCCAGTACTGCTTCGCCGCCAAAGCGTTTTACGCCCAGACGTTTAGCTTCTGAATCGCGACCGTTACGTGTGGAGCCGCCAGCCTTTTTGTGTGCCATTGTTCCGCTCTCCTAATCTTAAGCGCTGATGCCGGTGATTTTAACGTCAGTGAACCACTGACGGTGGCCCTGCTGCTTACGATAGTGTTTACGACGACGAAACTTAACGATTTTGACCTTTTCGCCACGACCGTGAGCAACGACTTCAGCTTTGATTACACCGCCAGCAACTAAAGGCAGGCCGATGTTGATTTCTTCACCGTTTGCAATCATCAGAACCTGATCGAATTCGATAGCTTCGCCAGTTGCAACGTCCAGCTTCTCCAGACGAATAGTCTGTCCTTCGCTGACACGGTGTTGTTTACCACCACTTTGGAAAACCGCGTACATATAAAACTCCGCTTTCCGCGCACTCAACTTTGTATAGTCCAGAGGGCGCTATAAATATTCACAATAGGGCGCGAATTCTACGCAAAAAATCAGCATAAGACAAGAGCACAATCACGACAAAAGAAGAAAAAAAGCGCAGTTCTTCCGATAGCATTTATCTACACTGTTTTTCAAGTACAATCCCCTTTACAGTTAGCGCCATGTGCCAATGTGAGCCAGACCTCATTGCGGTGAAGAGAACAACAGCTGAAAAAACACAATGAACCTAGAACAGATTATTGATCTTACCCAGGACGACATGGCTGCCGTCAACGCATCCATCCTTGAACAGTTGAATTCAGAGGTTTCTCTCATCAATCAACTGGGATATTACATCATCAGTGGCGGCGGCAAACGTATCCGCCCGATGATAGCAGTACTGGCAGCCAAAGCACTATCCTACAAGGGCGATAAACACATCACGGTTGCCGCCCTGATTGAGTTTATTCATACCGCCACACTGCTGCATGATGATGTGGTCGACGAATCAGATATGCGTCGGGGAAAAGCAACGGCGAACGCTGCATTTGGCAATGCCGCCAGCGTACTGGTCGGCGATTTTATCTACACCCGCGCCTTTCAAATGATGACTGATCTGGAATCGCTTCCTGTTCTGGCTCTGATGGCAAAAGCGGTTAACGTGATTGCAGAGGGTGAAGTGCAGCAATTGATTAATTGCAACGATCCCGACATCACAGAAGCCAGTTATATGCAGGTGATTTACAGCAAAACGGCGCGTCTTTTTGAAGCCGCATCGCAAGCCTCTGCCATGCTGGCGGGTGGAAGCAGCGAGCAGATTACCGCCTTGCAAGATTATGGTCGTTATCTGGGCACGGCGTTCCAGCTAATTGATGATTTGCTCGATTATGATGCTGATGGCGAAACGCTGGGTAAAAACACCGGCGATGACCTTGATGAAGGCAAACCCACCCTGCCCCTTTTGCATGCAATGCGGCACGGCGATGCTGAGCAATCTGCTATGATCCGCAAAGCTATCGAAGAAGGTAACGGGCGTCATTTACTGGAGCCTGTGCTGGCAGCCATGCATCAGTGGGGGTCTCTGGCTTATACCCGCCAGCGTGCCGAAGAAGAAGCTGACAAAGCAATCCGGGCGCTTCAGGTACTGCCTGAGTCCGAATACCGCTCGGCGCTTGAAGGCCTTGCGCATATGTCTGTAAAACGCGATTTCTGACATTTGCCTGTCGCGCCTGCTGATTCTGGCAGGTACGACAGGCACTATTGTGCTAGTTTTTTTCAGGCTCACGTAATCTGTTGAGCAACTCAGATATCCCTTCCCTCACAATGAATGAAATGATCGTTTCACGTTCAGGTTCTCTCAGTTGCTTATAACTCTCAATCCAGATCGCCAGTGGGTCCTGATGTGATGTATAAACATATTCAGCAGAACTCTCATTCATTGATAAGCTGGCGGCGGCATTACCGGGCAAACTGTCGATGTGATATTCCACTGCACGTCCCTGAACACCCAGCCTGCGGCGTTTAATCCAGCACAATCTGCGAGCCATCCCATGGACACCTTGGGTTGACGTCGGCAGTCCTTCTTTTCCGGTCAGTTCCTTTGCTGCAAACCACTCTTTTTTCATAACATTCCTTGTTTCTTATTAAGTCAGTAAGAAAGATTGTTGTTATACATCCATGAGAGTAATACCAATATTTTCTGGTAATGAGCGTTTATATAAAGGATGGTACTAACACAAGTCATTTAGAAAAACATCTATTTGACAGAAAGAAGATATTCAATTTTCAGGAGTGAGTCTATAGATGTATTTAAATGCTTCCATGAATTATGTTTATCAAACATCGGTCAGGATGGTTAAAATTTTTTTTCGGAAAGCAGGTTAAATAAAATCTTAGAAAAAATTTAAAATCAAAAATAG
>NZ_JAFMOT010000165.1:0-83034 GCF_019049695.1 Rahnella perminowiae | reverse complement strand
ATATTACGTTTTCCCGCTGAAGAGTCAAGAGATTATTCATTCGAACATTCTTCTTTTTCTCTTCCTGGCCAGGCGACTTGTCAGTCGTTGTTCCCGGTCAGTGGAGGCGCATTATAGGGAGTTCTCAGAAGCCCGCAACCCCTAAATTAACTTTTTTTATCAACCGGTCATTAATCCAACAATTTTGCCCGGAATGGATAAATACCGACCGTTTTCCGCTAAAAACATCCCCGTTTTAAGCCGGAGCCTGGAGTAAACTCTCCTTTATAATAAGAGAAAGACATTCAGGAATACCTTACATGCTACTCAATGCGCATCAACAAGCGGCTCAACGTAACCTTTCTTATCTTCTTGCGGAGAAAATTGCACAACGTATTTTGTCTGGGGAATATCCGGAAGGTGCCATTCTTCCCGGCGAGAATGAGTTAGGAGAGATTTTTGGGGTCAGCCGCACGGCCGTGCGTGAAGCCGTAAAAACGCTGACGGCCAAGGGGATGCTTTTACCTCGTCCGCGAATTGGTACCCGGGTGATGCCGCAATCAAGCTGGAACTTTCTCGATCAGGAATTACTGACCTGGTGGATGACCCGCGAAAACTTCGATCAGGTGATGGCACATTTTATTGTTTTGCGCAGAGCTCTCGAACCTCAGGCCTGCGCCTTAGCGGCACTCGCTGCCAGTAAAGAGCAAACGCATCAGCTCTCCCTCTATATGTATGAGATGCGCCAGCTACATAACAACTTCGATCGGGAACGTTGGATAACAGTAGATACGCAATTTCACCAGCTTATCTATGAAGCGGGGAAAAATCCGTTCCTGACTTCTTTCGCGAATTTATTCAGCTCAGTGTATCAGAGCTATTTTCGGGCAATTACCGGCAATGAGGTGATTAAGCTGGAGCATCACCAGCGGCTGACGGATGCCATTCTGGCCGGTGATGCCAATGCAGCACTTCTGGAATGTCAGAGCCTGTTACTTACCGATGAGTGATCCCACCGACTGACGCACGACCAGCTCCGGCGTTAATACTAATACCTGTGGTTGTGAATCCGGGTCTTGCAACCGATGTAGTAATGCATCAACGGCCAGTTCTCCCAGCGAGTCTTTAGGTTGATGGATTGTTGTCAGCGGCGGCATCATATATTGCGCTAACTGGATATCATCGTAACCCATCACGGCGACATCCTCAGGGACGCGCAATCTGCGCTGATAAAGAGCCTGATACACGCCAACGGCCATCGCGTCGTTACCGGCGAAAACTGCATGAGGCGGTTCAGGTAGCGCCAGCAACTTTTGCATTGCGGCTAATCCGCCTTCAAATTCAAAATCACCACTCACTTCATAACCGGGCAAAATCTTCAGACCTGCTTTCTCCATCGCCTGACGATAGCCACTGAGTCGTTCCTGCGCAGTCGTTTTATCCAACGGGCCGGTAATGCAGGCGATGCGATGATATCCCTGACGGATTAAAAACGCCGTCGCCATTTCGCCGCCCAGCAGCGCGTTATCCTGAATAATATCTATCGCGCCATCAAACGGTGACCAGTCCATCATCACAATCGGCAGTGACGGATACCGGCTGATCGCATCTTTCGATGGCCGGTGGTTTTCAGTACACATGATGAGCAACCCGTCGACCCGCTTTTGCAACAGCGTCTCCAGGCTGCGGTTCATACGCTCTGCATCATTATCTGTATTGCATAAAATGAGGCTGTATCCACGCTCATAACAACTGCGCTCCACTCCGCGCACGACTTCCGAATAGAAAGGGTTACTGCTGGCCGTCAGCAACATACCGAGAGTACGGGTCTGATTCAGCTTGAGGCTGCGGGCTAATGCGGAAGGCGCGTAGTTAAGTTGTTCTACGGCAGCATTCACTTTCTCAGCGATGGACTCACTGACAAAACGATTCTTGTTGATAACATGGGAGACTGTCGAGGTTGAAACGCCCGCAAGGCGGGCGACATCTTTCATGGTGGCCAATCAGGCCTCCTGTTGTGCGAGGAAATCGTCTATTTCGTTACGCCACGGAACGGAAGGTTGGGCACCAGGGCGCGTCACGGCAACCGCCGCCGCCGCATGCGCGAATCGTACCGCGCTATCCATCGTTTTACCTTCAAGCAACGCGGTGACTAATGCACCGTTAAAAGTATCACCTGCTGCTATTGTATCGACGGCTTTCACGCGAAACCCCGCCACCAACTTTCCTTCGCCGTTCTGGCTGAGCCAGACGCCTTTACTGCCCAGCGTAATGATGACGGTTGCGATACCTTTTTCATGCAAAGCTTTCGCAGCACATGCGGCAGCTTCATTACTGTCAACTTTAATTCCCGTCAGCTTTTCAGCTTCGGTTTCGTTCGGGGTGATTATATCCACCCGCGCAAGTAATTCATCCGGCAATTCGCATGCAGGAGCCGGATTGAGGATCACCTGTGTACCGTTGTCTTTGGCAATCTTCGCTGCCGCAATCACCGTATCAAGAGGGGATTCCAGTTGCATTAATAAAGCAGAAGCCCCGATGACCTGCTGTTTATAGCGATCAAGATATGCCGGGGTAACAGCTTTATTAGCTCCCGCATCGATACCAATAACATTCTCACCTTCCGCATTCACAAAAATCAGCGCTACGCCAGTGGTAGTGTCTTTAATGGCTTCAATGGGTTGCGTGTCAATATGGTCACTGGCCAGCTGCTTGCGAACGCGCTCACCAATATCATCATCTCCCACACAAGCAATAAAAGAAATATCAGCACCACTGCGACCGGCTGCAACGGCCTGATTCGCCCCTTTGCCGCCAAAGGCTACGGTATACTGCTTGCCAATAACCGTTTCGCCCGGTAGCGGGAATTGGTTGATATTCAGAATGTGGTCAGCGTTGATACTGCCGAGTACCACCAGTTTGCCGGTTTTCATGTGGAGATCCCTGAGTCAAATAGCGCCTCCATCAGAAGGCGCAGTTACAGCGTAGATAAAAAGAGTATTACGGCTGAGCAACCAGTTTCAAATCAACAGGGATAACAGCAGGCACTTTTTCACCTTTCAATATTTTGTCTGCGGTCTGAACGCCGATCACACCGATTTGTTCAGGGCGCTGCGCAACGGTCGCACCCATTTTACCGCTGTTAACCGCTTTGATACCGTCTTCGGTGCCGTCAAAGCCAACAACCAGCACATCCGTTTTACCGGCAGTTTGCAGGGCGCGCAATGCACCGAGCGCCATTTCATCATTCTGAGCGAACACGGCCTGTACATCCTGATGTGCAGTCAGCAGGTTCTGCATAACGTTCAGACCCTTGGTGCGGTCGAAGTCAGCAGGCTGGCTGGCGAGGATCTGGAAATGGTGTTTTTCAGCAGCCTGAGCAAAACCTTTACCACGTTCACGGGCAACAGACGTCCCGGCGATCCCTTCGAGTTCAATGACTTTAGCGTTTTCACCCAGTTTCTTGGCAATGTAATCACCGGCCATTTTACCACCGAAGGCGTTATCCGATGCAACGTGGCTGGCCACAACCCCCTTAGTAGCCTGACGGTCAAGGGTGATCACCGGGATTTTCGCCTGGTTTGCCATCGCAACGGCATTGCCTACCGCATCAGAATCAGTCGGGTTGATCAGCATCAGCTTAGTGCCACGAACCGTCAGATCCTGTACGTTTGCCAGTTCTTTCGCCGGGTTATTCTGAGAGTCAAGAACCACCAGGTTATAACCCAGTTTGTCCGCCTCTTTCTGCGCACCGTCTTTCATGGAGACGAAGAACGGGTTGTTCAGCGTGGAAACCACCAGCGCAATGGTATCTTTCGCCAGAACGTTAGCACTGAAAGAAGCGGTGATCGCTGCAGCGGAAACCCAGACAGCCAGTTTTTTCATATTCATGGTCATAAGTCCTGTAGGAGAGGTTATTTGTTGCTTTTGTTATCCACCAGAACCGCCAGCAGGATGACAACTGCTTTTACGATCATCTGGTAGTAGGAAGAAACACCTAATAAGTTCAAACCGTTATTCAGGAAGCCAAGGATCAATGCACCGATCAGCGTTCCAACAATGCGTCCTTTTCCCCCGGACAGGCTGGTTCCCCCTAATACCACAGCGGCAATCGCATCCAGCTCATAACCTGTACCCGCGTTCGGCTGCGCAGAGGATAATCGCGCCACTTCAATGATACTGGCCAGAGCGGCTAACAACCCACACAGGGAATAGACGATAATTTTAACTTTATCGACGCTGATACCTGACAGACGCGTAGCGGATTCGTTACCGCCCAGCGCGTAGATATAACGCCCTAGCCGGGTGTGATGCAGCATGTACCACGCCGCAATAAACACCACAGCCATCAGCCAGACGGGCGTCGGGATACCCAGCGGGCGACCGATACCAAACCAGCCAAATACATCAGCGACATCATTAAAACCGGTACTGATCGGGCTGCCGTTGGTATACACCATTGTGATACCGCGCAGCAGCAACATCATGACCAGCGTGGCGATAAACGCCTGAACCTTACCTTTGGCCACAATCATACCGGTGACGCCACCCACAGCAGCACCCAGCACCAGCGCAGCCCCCACAGCAACCAGCGCATTCACTTCCAGTCCGACAATCGAGGCGGCAACAGCACCGGTCAGCGCCAGCAAAGAGCCGACGGATAAATCGATACCGGACGTCAGGATCACCAGCGTCATACCCACCGCCATAATGGCGTTGACGGACGTCTGCTGGAGGATGTTAAACAGGTTGTTAACCGTAAAGAAATTCGGGCTCATGGAAGAAACCACGGCAATCAACACCAGCAGCGCAATCAGAGACTTTTGCTCCAGCAACCACTCTTTACTGATCCAGCGCTTTTTGGCTGGCAATGTCTGAGAACTCATATCTGATTACTCCTGCGTCACGCCGTATTGCTTGCCGACAGCAGCTGCCATCAACACTTCTTGCGTAGCCTGTTCTATCGGGAATTCACCGCTTAAATGACCTTCATGCATCACCAAAACCCGGTCACTCATGCCAATCACTTCCGGCATTTCTGAGGAAACCAAAATGATGCTCAGCCCTTCGCGCTTGAACTGGTTTATAAGCTGGTAAATTTCTTTTTTAGCACCAACGTCAACGCCGCGCGTCGGTTCGTCGAGGATCAGAACTTTCGGCCGCGTCATTAATCCACGGGCAATCGCCACTTTTTGTTGATTACCGCCGGACAGCAGGCCGATTGTCTGCATCATTGACGGTGTTTTGATATTGAAAAGGCGGATGAAATCGCCGACAGCCTGTTGTTCGTCGGCATGCTTAAGGCGCCCGCCGGTGTGACTGAAATAGCGCAACGCGGTCAGTGACATGTTTTCTTTCACAGACATACCGAGCACCAAACCATCGCGCTTACGGTCTTCAGAAATGTAAACAATACCGTTTGCCAACCCGTCTTGCGGAGAGTGAGTCACCACTTCGCGGCCATCTAGCGCCACATAACCACTTTTACGCGGTAGCGCGCCGTAGAGAATTTTCATCAGTTCGGTACGGCCGGCACCCATCAAACCGGAAATCCCCAGGATTTCGCCGCTGTACAGATCAAAGCTGATGTTGTTCACTCCCGGTCCGCTGATATCACGCACCTGCAGGCGCAGCGCACCGCGTTCATGATTAATACGCGGGTATTGTTCCTCCAGACGGCGACCCACCATCATTTCAATCAACGTGTCTTCTTCCAGTTCGCTGACCGGACGCTCTGCAATAAACTGCCCGTCACGAAATACCGTCACGTCGTCGCAGATTTCGAAGATTTCTTTCATGCGGTGTGAGATATACACCACGCCACAGCCGGCAGCTTTCAGTTCGCGTATAACGCTAAATAAAGAAGCGGTTTCAGTATCGGTCAGGGCATCGGTCGGCTCATCCATAATGATGACTTTGGATTCAAAGCTAAGCACCTTAGCTATTTCTACCATTTGCTGGTCGCCGATGGATAAATCCCCCACCAGCCGGTCACTTTTGTAACGCAGATTCAGGCGCGCCAGCAGTTTATCGGCTTCGGCATACATCTTCTTCCAGTTGATACGGCCAAAACCGTTTACAAACTCACGGCCAAGGAAGATGTTTTCAGCAATAGTCAGTTGAGGGATCAGATTTAATTCCTGATGGATAATCCCGATCCCGGCTTCCTGCGATGCTTTCGGACCGTTGAACATCGCTTCCTTACCCAGAAAACGTACTGAGCCGGCATCTTTTTGATAGATGCCGGTCAGCACTTTCATCATGGTGGACTTGCCCGCGCCGTTTTCCCCCACCAACGCCATTACTCGTCCCGGATAGACGCTGAGCGCCGCGCCGGAAAGGGCTTTCACGCCGGGAAAGGCTTTATCAATGCCTGTCAGTTGCAGCAAAGGTTGCATAAAAGCCTCAGAAGGTTACGCCGGCACACAGAATAATGTTCGCATAAGGCGAACATTCCCCGCTGCGGATCACAGCCCGACTTTTTTCGCTTTGCGCTTTGAATGCCTCATGGCTGACGTAATCCAAAGCAATGGTGTTTCCCTGGTGTTGTTCGAGTTGTGTCAATTGGGCGAGCAACGCTTCATGGAGTTGAGGATTTTTAGTCTGGATTTCCTCGGCGAGGATAGCCCGCTCAACCTGCATCTCGTGTGTCACTACCTCTAAGACTTGTAAAAAGGTGGGGACTCCCTGGGTTAATGCCAGATCGATGCGTTGGCAAGCTGCTGGCACCGGAAGACCGGCATCGCCAATAACCAGCTGATCGGTGTGGCCTAACCGGGCAATAACATGTGAGATTTCGGCATTTAACAGCGGTGACTTCTTCATTGTGAACTCCTACAGCGAAACGTTTCGCTCATTGAAGAGTTTATAAAGATTAACGGACATGGCAACGAGCTAGTGATGGAATTGTGATCAGCGTCGAAACGTTTCGCTGACTGATTCGGAAACAACGTGGAAATTTGAGTTATCGTTTAAGAAAGGCAGAAGCAGAAATAAAACAGGGTACCCGAAGGTACCCTTTGAGCGGCAGAAATGAGGATCAGATTTCCACCTGCGTGCCGAGTTCGATCACCCGGTTAGGCGGAATTTCAAACTGATCGGGCGCACGCAGGGCATTGCGGCTGAGCGCCATAAAGAGTTTCCCACGGAAGTACAGATACCACGGGCGCTTGGTCAGGATCAGCGATTCATGCGACATGAAGAATGACGTTTCCATCATCCGGCACGGTAATCCTTCCAGACCACAGCGATGGAATACTTCTTCCACGTTCGGCGTTTCTTTAAACCCGTAACTGGCTACTACACGCCAGAACGTCGGTGACAGCTGCTCGATGGTGACACGCCGGACATTATGCACATAAGGCGCATCTTCCGTGCGCAGCGTCAGCAGTACCACGCGCTCATGCAATACTTTGTTGTGTTTGAGGTTGTGCAGCAATGCAAACGGAATGACGTTGATGGCGCGAGACATATACACAGCCGTTCCCGGAACACGCACCGGCGGAGATTTTTCCAGAGAGGCGATCATCGCCTCCAGGGAATTCCCATGCTCGTTCATACGGCGCATAAGGCGGAAGCGTTCGCTCTTCCAGGTGGTCATCACGATGAACATGCACAAACCCAGCGTCAGTGGCAACCAGCCACCGGAGAACAGTTTGGTGGCATTCGCCGCGAACAGCGGGATATCCATAAACAGCAGACCGATCAGTAAAAGTCCGACCAGGAAGGGTTTCCAGTGCCAGTTTTTGAGCGCAACCGTACAGGAAAGTATGCTGGTCAGCACCATCGTACCGGTCACGGCAATACCATAAGCCGCCGCCAGATTGCTCGAATGCTCGAAGCTGGCGATAACAATAACCACCGCAAAATAAAGCAGCCAGTTGATAGCCGGAATGTAAATCTGGCCAGCTTCCATTTCTGACGTATGGATAATGCGCATTGGCGGTAAATAGCCCAAACGTACAGCCTGGCGGGTCAGGGAAAACACGCCCGAAATAACTGCCTGGGAGGCGATAATGGTCGCGAGTGTTGCCAGAATCAGTAACGGGATTAATGCCCAGTCAGGCGCCAGCAGGAAGAACGGGTTCTTAATCGATTCCGGGTTTTTCAGCAATAATGCGCCCTGACCGAAATAGTTCAGCACCAGAGAAGGCAGTACCACGGTGAACCAGGCCAGACGGATAGGGAATTTCCCGAAGTGGCCCATATCGGCATATAACGCTTCAACACCGGTAATCGACAGAACCACTGCACCGAGCGCCAGGAAGGAGAACGACTTATGCTCGATAAAGAAGTTAACTGCCCACATAGGGTTCATGGCGCGCAGCACTTCAGGATTCTGCATAATACTGTTGACGCCAAGCACCGCCAGCGTCAGGAACCACAGCAACATTACCGGTGCAAACAGTTTGCCCACGATGCCGGTACCATGCTTCTGAATAATGAAAAGCAGCGTCAGAACAGTAATAGAAAGAGGAACGATATAAGGATCGAGCGAAGGGGCTGCGATTTCCAGACCTTCCATTGCGGAAAGTACTGAAATAGCCGGAGTGATCACCACTTCACCATAGAAGAAGCTTCCCCCGATCAGGCCGAGAATGACCAGAACGGCAGTGGTTCGCGCCGACGTGTTTCTGCCTGCCAGAGACATCAGCGTCAGAATACCCCCTTCGCCTGCGTTGTCCGCCCGCATCACATAAGTGAGGTACTTGAGCGAAACAATGAGGATTAACATCCAAAAAATCAGAGAAAGAAAGCCAAAAACGACGCTGGGTTCAACGTTAAAACCATAATGACCAGAAAAACACTCTCTTAAGGTATAGAGAGGACTGGTACCAATGTCGCCATAGACCACACCAATGGCGGCCAGGGTTACTGCTGGGAGTGACCGTTTATGTTCAGTGCTCATATTTCGTTTCTTTTTTGCTCGAACATCCGTAAGCGATGTGTGCGCTCAGACTTATGATGCCCACTAAAAGGCGCACAGTATGCACGAATAAATCAGATTGCCTACCCTTAAATGCGCAGTGAAACCGGCGTTCTTATGAACGAGGTCGCATTTTTGATAATAGAAAATTTTTAGTAATCAACAAGCTATAACGATAAAAATAAACGTGGAATATCGTCACCAGCCAGTACACTATTCAATAACTTAATGGATACCGAAAGAGACAGTATGGCGCAATCTCCCCTTTTGGCAGAACGGATAGCCCGTCTTGCCAACGCATTAGAACATGGCCTGTACGAACGGCAGGATGCCATACGACTTTGCCTTTTGGCCGCCCTGTGCGGCGAAAGCGTTTTCCTGCTGGGGCCGCCGGGCATTGCAAAAAGTCTGATCGCCCGTCGCCTGAAATTCGCGTTCCGCCATGCCCGCGCTTTTGAATATCTTATGACACGCTTTTCCACGCCGGAAGAAGTCTTTGGTCCGCTATCAATTCAGGCCCTGAAAGATGAGGGCCGCTATCTGCGTCTGACCGAAGGTTATTTGCCGGAAGCTGAAATTGTCTTCCTTGATGAAATCTGGAAAGCCGGTCCCGCCATTCTCAACACGCTTCTGACCGCCATCAACGAGCGCCGGTTCCGTAATGGCGAGCGTGAAGAAGCAATACCTTTACGTCTGCTGGTCAGCGCTTCCAACGAATTACCCGAAGCTGATGGTGGTCTTGAGGCACTGTATGACCGCATGCTGATCCGTCTGTGGCTGGATAAAGTGCAGGATAAGCAAAATTTTCGCTCACTGCTGACCAGCCGTAACAATGAAAGCACTAATCCGGTAGCAGAGTCTCTGAGTATCAGTGATGAAGAATACCAACAATGGCAGCCGGAGATCGACAAAGTCAATCTTTCAGACAGTTGCTTTGAGCTGATCTTCCAGCTGCGCCAGCGCCTTGATGCCCTGGATACTGCCCCTTATGTTTCTGACCGTCGCTGGAAAAAAGCCCTGCGCCTGTTGCAGGCCTGTGCATTTTTCAGTGGCAGAAAAGCGATTACCCCGGTGGATCTGATCCTGCTGAAAGATTGTTTATGGCATGATCTCAATACGTATAACCTCCTGCACACTCAGATTGAGCAACTCATCACTGAGCAGGCTTATCAGCAGCGGGCGTTGCTGATGAAAATCCAGCAGCTTAATCAGCAGTGGATGCAACATCAGCAACAACAGAGCACGCGTCAGTCAATCAAACTGAGTAAGAAAGCCGGGATTTTCAGCCGTAAGCCACAATACAGCCTGCCAGAATCACTCAATACCCCCAATCTGACCTTGTTATTGCAAACGCCTTTGCACCTGCATGAAATAAAAGTCACACACTTATTATTCGAACGCAGCATCCTGGAAGAATGGCTAAATAAAGGGGGCGTAATGAAAGCCAAACTCAACGGGATTGGTTTTGTACAAACCGTGGATTTGGAAATCGATGACAAACAGCAAATTCTGGTGCTGGATGTGAGCCGTCAGAGCACACCACTGACACTGCCCGGCCATGCGCATATTGCTGTTCCCGACGAAATGAAAAATATGCTCAATGACCTGACCGCAAAACTGGCGCAGCAGAGGCACGAATTCAGCCAGCAGCAAAACTGCCTGTTTGTTCCGGCTGAATGGATGGCAAAAATTGAAGCCAGCCTGCTGCAGGTGGCTGAACAGTTGCGTCATCAGCAACAGACATTCAGCGGTCACTGATCATGTTCAGTCTCGAGTCACTGGATCTGCTGCTGGCGATCAGCGAAGCCGAACTGATTGAAGAACTGATTGTCGGCTTGCTGGCGGCGCCTGCACTGGTCGTTTTCTTCGAGAAATTTCCCCGTCTGAAGCGTGCATTAACCCGGGATCTTCCGGAATGGAAATTGCGCCTGCGCCAGAGGATCCACGAAACGCCGGTTCCTCATGAGCTGGCCAAAGAATTCTACCTTTACCAGCACTGTCAGCAGCTTGATGCTACGTCTTTTCAGTCCGGTCTCGCTTCCCTCATCGATGAACTGGTGCAACTCAGTTCTCCATTTGCTACAGAAGCCCGTACCTTACAGGAAAATAATGAAGCTTCGCGTACGTCAAAAACCGGCAATAGCTTTCATACTTTATTCCTTCAGCGCTGGCGCCTGAACCTGACCTTCCAGACGGTGAACGTTCATCATCAGTTGCTCGAACAGGAACAGGAGCAATTGCAGGAAGAATTGCTGCAACGTCTGCAGCTCAGCAGCGAGTTATCCCCTTTATTAGCCGAGAACGACACTGCAGCCGGACGTTTGTGGGACATGAGTAAAGGGAAGCGGCTGCGGGGTGATATTCAGTCACTGGCACGGTTTGGCGCTTTCCTTCAGCAGCAGCCTGAACTGATGCATCTGGCCGAACAACTGGGCCGCAGCCAGACGGCCAAAACCAGTCCACATGAAGATGCAAAAATGGAAACGCACCGGCTGATGGTGCGCGAACCCGCGACAGTGCCGGAAGAAGTGAACGGCATTCATCAGAGCGATGATATTTTGCGCCTCATGCCGACGGAGCTGGTGACGCTGGGGCTGCCTGAGCTGGAATACGAATTCTATCGTCGCTTGCTGGAAAAGCGTTTGATGACATATCGCCTGCAAGGGGATGTCTGGCGTGAGAAAGTGGTCAAACGGCCGGTGGTCTATCAGCAGCAGGAACCGCAACCGCGCGGGCCTTTTGTGGTCTGCGTCGATACGTCCGGTTCCATGGGCGGCTTTAACGAACAGTGCGCCAAAGCATTCTGTCTGGCATTACTGAAGATCGCTCTGGCGGATAACCGCCGATGTTACATCATGTTATTTGCCAGTGAAGTGATCCATTATGAACTGACATCTAACGGTGGCCTGGATCAGGCGCTGCGCTTTCTGGGACAACATTTTCGCGGCGGTACCGATCTGGCAGCCTGCCTGAATGCCACACTGGATAAACTTGCTTCTCCGCAGTGGGAAGATGCGGATGCCGTGGTGATCTCGGACTTTATCGCCCAGCGGTTGCCAGATGAAGTACAAATGAAGGTCAGATCACTGCAGCGCGAAAAACATCACCGCTTTCATGCCCTGGCAATGTCACACTATGGTAAGCCCGGCATCCTGCGAATTTTCGATCATATCTGGCGCTTTGATACCGGGGTTAAAAGCCGCGTACAGCGACGCTGGCAGAGAAATTAAGCCCACAAGAGAAAGATGACCATGACTGAAATTTACCAGCTCGATGAGCTTGATCGCGGGATCCTCAACGCCCTGATGGACAATGCCCGTACGCCTTATGCCGAACTGGCAAAATTGTTTACTGTCAGTCCGGGGACGATCCACGTACGCGTAGAGAAAATGAAGCAGGCAGGCATCATTACCGGTGCGCATATTACCGTCAATCCCAAACAGCTGGGTTACGACGTATGCTGTTTTATTGGCATCATTTTAAAAAGTGCCAAGGATTACCCCTCTGCCCTGAAAAAGCTTGAGAATATAGAAGAAGTGGTTGAAGCCTATTACACCACCGGGCATTACAGTATTTTCATCAAGATCATGTGTCGTTCGATTGATTCCCTTCAGCATGTACTTATCAACAAGATCCAAACAATTGATGAGATCCAGTCAACCGAGACCCTGATCTCTCTGCAGAACCCCATCACACGCACCATCCAGCCCTGACATCTGATTTCTATACCCCTATTATCCACAGGTAGATCCCAGCTCATTCACAGCGTACAATAGTCTCCTTTTCCCGGGTGAGAGCATTATGTCTGACATTACCCTGATCAGTGGCAGTACGCTTGGCAGCGCCGAATATGTTGCAGAACATGTGGCAGAGAAACTGGAAGAAGCCGGTTTTTCCACCCAATTATTTCATGGCCCGGAGCTGTATGAAGTCCCGCAGGAAGGGATCTGGCTGGTTGTGTGTTCAACTCACGGCGCAGGTGAACTGCCCGACAACTTGCAACCGTTTATGGAGCAGTTGGAAGAGCAGCAACCGGATCTGTCTAAAGTTCGCTTTGGTGCCTTAGGATTGGGCAGCAGTGAATATGACACTTTCTGTGGCGCGATCAATTCCCTGGATAACAAACTGACGTCATTAGGGGCAAAAAGGATCGGTGATCGCCTTGAGATCGACGTGACGCAATACGAAATTCCTGAAGATCCCGCTGAGGTTTGGGTGATCAACTGGATTAATTTGATCAAATAAGTGTAAATTTCAGGCGATCAGATGTGGATAACTAGGCTTAAAAGCAGGGTAAAACCCGTAGTTATCCCTCTAACAACCCCTGTACGCTTTTCATGCTGTGTATAACTCTCACTTCTGATCCCAGCTTATACTGTCCAGGATCACCGATCATTCACAGCATTCGATCCTTCTTAGCATGCTGATCTTAATAAACAAAAAAGACTTATGCACAGAGGATCGCGATCCTAATAGAAGTATTAATAAGAGATCTTTAAATAAAAAAGATCTTCTTTTAATTAGTGAAGATCCCCGGGGGCTTGTGGAAGCTCAAAACTTGAGTAGAATCCCTCCTCCCAACGCCATACAAAGAAAGTTCGCTTGAACGCCGAGGTGCAGTCGCATGTTTTATCCGGATCAATTTGACGTCATCATCATAGGTGGTGGCCATGCAGGTACTGAAGCTGCAATGGCTTCTGCACGCATGGGACGTCAGACCTTATTACTCACCCACAATATCGACACGCTGGGACAAATGTCGTGTAACCCTGCTATTGGCGGGATCGGGAAAGGACATCTGGTTAAAGAAGTCGACGCACTGGGTGGTCTGATGGCCACGGCCATCGATCATGCCGGCATTCAGTTTAGGATACTAAACGCGAGCAAAGGCCCTGCTGTCAGAGCGACCCGTGCTCAGGCTGACCGTGTTCTGTACCGCCAGGCTGTCCGTACCGCTTTGGAAAACCAGCCAAACCTGATGATCTTCCAGCAACCTGTTGAAGACCTGATCGTTGAAAACGATCGTGTCGTTGGTGCTGTGACCAAAATGGGGCTGAAATTCCGCGCTAAATCGGTTGTACTGACTGTCGGCACTTTCCTGGATGGAAAGATCCACATCGGTCTGGAAAACTACAGCGGAGGCCGTGCAGGGGATCCTCCTGCAATTTCTTTGTCTCAGAGACTGCGAGAGCTACCTCTGCGCGTTAACCGTCTCAAAACCGGTACACCACCGCGTATCGATGCCCGTACCATTGATTTCAGCGTACTGGCACAACAACACGGTGATAATCCGGCGCCGGTATTCTCGTTCATGGGTAATGTGTCGCAGCATCCGCGCCAGATCCCGTGTTACATGACGTATACCAACGAAAAAACCCATGATGTGATCCGCAACAACCTGGATCGCAGCCCGATGTATGCCGGGATCATCGAAGGGATCGGCCCGCGTTACTGCCCGTCGATCGAAGATAAAGTCATGCGTTTTGCCGATCGCAATTCGCATCAGATCTTCCTGGAACCGGAAGGACTGACCAGCAACGAAGTGTATCCGAACGGGATTTCAACCAGCCTGCCATTTGATGTACAGATGCAGATCGTCCGCTCAATGCAGGGGATGGAAAATGCGGTGATCGTTCGTCCCGGCTATGCCATTGAATACGATTTCTTCGATCCGCGTGATTTGAAACCAACGCTGGAAAGTAAATTTATCGCGGGTCTGTTCTTTGCCGGACAAATCAACGGTACGACGGGTTACGAAGAAGCCGCTGCGCAGGGCTTACTCGCCGGTATGAATGCCGCCCGTTGCGCCAGTGAAGAAGACGGCTGGGCACCACGTCGTGATCAGGCTTACCTCGGTGTGCTGGTTGACGATCTGTGTACGCTTGGCACTAAAGAACCGTACCGTATGTTTACGTCACGTGCTGAATATCGACTGATGCTGCGCGAAGACAATGCTGATTTACGTTTGACAGAAAAGGGCCGTGAGTTAGGCCTGGTTGACGATGCCCGCTGGGCACGCTTCAACGAAAAGTTGGAAATGATCGAGCAGGAGCGTCAGCGTTTGCGGGGTATCTGGGTGAACCCTCATCATGCCCAGGTTGATGAAATCAACGCGCATCTTTCTGCCCCGCTTTCTAAAGAAGCCAGTGCGGAAGAGCTGCTGCGTCGTCCTGAAATGACCTATGAATTAATCACCCGACTTTCCCCGTTCGCTCCTTCTGTTCCGGATGCGCAGGCGGCAGAACAAGTGGAAATTCAGATAAAATATGAAGGTTATATTGCCCGTCAGCAGGAAGAGATCGAAAAACAGCAGCGTAACGAAAATACGGTGCTGCCTGTCGATCTTGATTACCGGCAGGTGAATGGCCTTTCAAATGAAGTGATCGCCAAACTTAACGATCACAAGCCAACCTCCATTGGTCAGGCCTCACGGATCTCCGGTATTACGCCGGCTGCAATCTCAATTTTGCTGATCTGGCTTAAAAAACAAGGTTTGCTGCGCCGCAGCGCATAAACGACTGCTCTGATGACCGCCCTTGGTATCCCGAAGCGGCGGTCGATTCTTACTTTTCCCATCATTCTGTATGTTTTATCATTTTTAAACCGGGTTGTTCCCGGCATATCGATTCTGTCTGAGGAT
The DNA here is from genome assembly GCF_019049695.1 of Rahnella perminowiae. Taxonomy (NCBI): domain Bacteria; kingdom Pseudomonadati; phylum Pseudomonadota; class Gammaproteobacteria; order Enterobacterales; family Yersiniaceae; genus Rahnella; species Rahnella perminowiae. Next base: position 67,489 of record NZ_JAFMOT010000165.1, on the reverse strand, counting down.
TCACCGTGCATAATAAACTCGACTCGCTGCTTGCTGCGGCAGGAATAGCGTTACCCGATCAGCAAAAACAACAACTGATTGGCTATGTTGAACTGCTGCATAAGTGGAACAAAGCCTACAACCTGACATCTGTCCGTGACCCGATGCAGATGCTGGTACGTCATATTATGGACAGCATTGTGGTGAACGAGCATTTGCAAGGTAGCCGTTTCATTGACGTTGGCACCGGCCCGGGTTTACCGGGGATCCCCCTGGCCATTGTTCGCCCTGATTCACACTTTACGTTGCTGGACAGCCTGGGTAAGCGCGTGCGTTTTTTGCGTCAGGTTCAGCATGAGCTGGGGCTGAAAAATATCGAGCCTATACAGAGTCGTGTGGAAGAATTTGCGCCGAATCCACCTTTTGATGGGGTGATAAGCCGTGCTTTCGCATCAATGCAGGATATGCTTTCCTGGTGTCACCATCTGCCCGTGAAAGGTGAGGGGCATTTTTATGCCTTAAAGGGTGTACGTCCTGATGATGAACTTGCTGCGCTGCCGGCAGGGATTACTCTGAAGTCAGTCATTAAGCTGCAGGTACCCGAACTTGACGGCGAACGTCATCTGATAATTCTTAGCGCAAACTAAAGTTGCGATTTATCAAAAAAGATTTAAAAAAAACATGTGTTAACTTAGTTAAAATGAGCAGGCTAATTATATAGCAGGGAAGAACACCCAAACACCGCTTTTTTACACCCTGATAGCATTTCTGAGATGTTTTTATTTTAATCCGGAGCGTAATAGTCACTTTTGAAATTGAACGGGCATCAAGCTGCTGATATTCAATTTGTAATGAAAATGTTGTTATTTGTTGGGTTGTTGTGTAAATAAATCGAGCCTATTTTTAAATAAGTTTGATATTCGAGCAGTATTTCATTAACAATTTGATTTATATGGCTTTTAAAAAGCCTGTTTAGCTAAAGACATTGAAAGCATGCTGGGTATATAAAGGGATTAGCGTTAATTATGTGATCCAGTGCACGCTTCTTTGTCGGGGGATGAAATAACCGAACCAAAGTAAAAAGGGCAAATTCAGCTATAGTTTGGTTGGCAAAATAGTGATGAAGAGGAAAATTTAAATAATTGTTCACCTTTTCGCTACTTATCCATTGAATTCGTTCCTGTGCCCCGTATAATTTGCTCGGTTTTTGCTGCTTGACTCAAAACAGTAAAGGCAGTGATATACGGCATTCAGTATACCTCCAGCTAGGTACTCGATACGGAGAGAACAAACGTCATGTCTGTATCCGGTATTTTACACAGTACACAGAGTGTGAAGGTTGCCAGAAAGCTATTGATACTGCAGTTATTGACCTTTGTTCTGCTCAGTGCAGTATTTGGTTTAAAAAGCCTGGAATGGACCCTATCGGCTCTTATGGGTGGGTTGGCCGCTTGGTTACCAAATATACTGTTCATGCTGTTTGCATGGCGTCATCAGGCGCAAACAACGGTCTCTGGACGGGTTGCCTGGTCCTTTGCAATTGGAGAAGCGCTGAAGGTGCTGGCTACGGTGATCTTAATGATTATCGCACTTGGCCTGTTTAAAGCGGCTTTTGCTCCGTTGGGGTTGGCCTATTTATCGGTGTTGATGACTCAGATTTTGGCACCGGCCGTCATTAACAGTTACCGTACTTAACTACTAAAGGGTAAGAGGCATCATGTCTGCATCAGGAGAAATCTCTACTCCACAAGAGTATATCAGTCACCATCTGACTCAGCTTCAGATCGGGACGGGATTCTGGTCGATTAACATCGATTCGATGTTTTTCTCCGTGTTCCTCGGAGTACTCTTTCTGGTTATTTTCCATCGCGTAGCCAAAAACGCCACCAGCGGTGTCCCGGGGAAGCTGCAAACCGCAGTTGAACTGGTCGTTGGTTTCGTCGACAGCAGCGTGCGTGACATGTATCACGGCAAAAGCAAAGTGATTGCACCTCTCGCGCTGACCGTCTTCGTCTGGGTGTTTATGATGAACCTGATGGATTTGCTGCCAATTGATTTGCTGCCGACTATCGGTGAAAAATTGCTTGGTCTGCCTGCGTTGCGTGTGGTTCCAACGGCTGACGTGAACATCACGTTGTCCATGGCGCTTGGCGTATTCATTCTGATTCTTTTCTATAGCATTAAGATGAAAGGCTTTGGCGGTTTCATCAAAGAACTGACAATGCAGCCATTCAATCATCCGGTTTTCATTCCGATTAACCTGATTCTTGAAGGTGTCAGCCTGCTGTCTAAACCAGTTTCACTGGGTCTGCGACTGTTTGGCAATATGTATGCGGGTGAGTTGATCTTCATCCTTATTGCTGGCCTGTTGCCGTGGTGGTCACAGTGGATCCTGAATGTGCCTTGGGCCATTTTCCACATCCTGATCATTACGCTGCAAGCCTTTATTTTCATGGTTCTGACGATCGTCTATCTCTCGATGGCATCTGAAAAACACTGATTTTCTTTCAACACTACTGCGTTTTAACTGAAACAAACTGGAGACTGTCATGGAAAACCTGAGTATGGATCTGCTGTACATGGCTGCCGCTGTGATGATGGGCCTGGCGGCAATCGGTGCTGCAATCGGTATCGGCATCTTGGGTGGTAAATTCTTGGAAGGTGCTGCACGTCAGCCTGACCTGATCCCTCTGTTGCGTACACAGTTCTTTATCGTTATGGGTCTGGTCGATGCAATCCCAATGATTGCGGTTGGTCTGGGTCTGTACGTGATGTTTGCTGTCGCCTAACATTGAGCTTGCTCACTGTTAATCGAACTACATCAAATAATTCACTTTGAAAGAGGCATTGTGCTGTGAATCTTAACGCAACAATCCTCGGCCAGGCTATCGCGTTCGTCCTGTTTGTCGTGTTCTGCATGAAGTACGTATGGCCGCCAATTATGGCTGCCATCGAAAAACGTCAGAAAGAAATTTCTGAAGGTTTATCTTCCGCAGAACGCGCAAAAAAAGAGCTGGACTTAGCGCAAGCCGATGCGACCGACCAACTGAAGAAAGCCAAAGCTGAAGCTCAGGTAATCATCGATCAGGCGAACAAGCGTAAAGCCCAAATCGTCGACGAAGCAAAAGCTGAAGCCGAGCAGGAACGTAACAAGATCGTGACGCAAGCCAAGGCAGAGATTGACGCCGAACGCCAACGCGCCCGTGAAGAGTTGCGTAAGCAAGTCGGGATTTTGGCCATTGCTGGCGCCGAGAAGATCATCGAACGTTCCGTGGATGAAGCTGCTAACAGCGACATCGTTGATAAACTGGTCGCTGAACTGTAAGGAGGGAGGGGCTGATGTCTGAATTTGTAACTGTAGCTCGCCCCTACGCCAAAGCAGCTTTTGACTTTGCCGTTGAGCACCAAAGCTTAGACCGCTGGCAGTCCATGTTAGCGTTCACGGCTGAAGTCACGCGCAATGAACAAATCGAAGAACTGCTTTCCGGTGCTAGCGCGCCTGAAACTTTGTCTAAAACGTTTATTGCCGTATGTGGTGACGAACTCGACGACGCAGGCCAAAACCTGATTAAGGTGATGGCTGAAAATGGACGTTTACGCGTTCTACCGCAAGTACTGGAGCAGTTTATTGAACTGCGCGCCTCTCTTGAGGCTGTTGCTGAAGTTGAAGTAACTTCAGCAAATCCGCTTACGGAAGAACAGCAGGCAAAAATTGCCGCTGCGATGGAAAAACGTCTGTCTCGCAAAGTTAAGCTGAATTGCAAAATTGACAAGTCTGTTCTTGCCGGTGTCGTAATCCGTGCAGGTGATATGGTGATTGATGGCAGCGTTCGCAGTCGTCTGGAACGCCTGGCAGACGTCTTGCAGTCTTAAGGGGACTGGAGCATGCAACTGAATTCCACCGAAATCAGCGAACTGATCAAGCAGCGCATTGCTCAGTTCAATGTGGTGAGCGAAGCTCACAATGAAGGTACTATCGTTTCCGTCAGTGACGGGATCATCCGCGTGCACGGCTTAGCCGATGTCATGCAAGGCGAAATGATTGCGTTGCCGGGTAACCGTTACGCTATCGCCCTGAACCTGGAGCGCGACTCTGTAGGTGCCGTTGTAATGGGCCCTTACGCTGACCTCGCCGAAGGTATGAAAGTAAAATGTACTGGCCGTATCCTGGAAGTTCCTGTTGGCCGTGGCCTGTTAGGTCGCGTTGTTAACACCCTGGGTGCGCCAATTGATGGTAAAGGTCCGGTAGAGCACGACGGCTTCTCAGCTGTTGAAGCGATCGCACCTGGCGTTATCGAACGTCAGTCCGTCGATGAACCTGTGCAGACAGGTTATAAGTCCGTTGATGCCATGATCCCAATCGGTCGTGGTCAACGTGAACTGGTCATCGGCGACCGTCAAACCGGTAAAACCGCTCTGGCGATCGATGCGATCATTAACCAGCGTGATTCCGGCATCAAATGTATCTATGTGGCTATCGGCCAGAAAGCGTCCACTATTTCTAACGTGGTTCGTAAACTGGAAGAGCACGGCGCACTGGCAAACACCATCGTTGTTGTTGCAACTGCATCAGAATCTGCTGCACTGCAATACCTGGCACCGTACTCCGGTTGCGCAATGGGTGAATACTTCCGTGACCGCGGTGAAGACGCACTGATCGTTTATGATGACCTGTCTAAACAGGCTGTTGCTTACCGTCAGATCTCCCTGTTGCTTCGTCGTCCACCAGGTCGTGAAGCTTACCCAGGCGACGTTTTCTATCTCCACTCCCGTCTGCTGGAACGTGCTGCGCGTGTAAACGCCGAGTATGTTGAAGCATTCACCAAGGGTGAAGTGAAAGGCAAAACGGGTTCCCTGACTGCGCTTCCAATCATCGAAACGCAAGCGGGCGACGTTTCCGCGTTCGTTCCGACCAACGTAATTTCGATTACTGATGGTCAGATCTTCCTGGAATCTAACCTGTTCAACGCCGGTATTCGTCCTGCGGTTAACCCGGGTATTTCGGTATCCCGTGTGGGTGGTGCTGCTCAGACTAAGATCATGAAGAAACTGTCCGGTGGTATTCGTACCGCTCTGGCACAGTATCGTGAGCTGGCTGCGTTCTCGCAGTTCGCTTCAGATCTGGATGAGGCAACCCGTAAACAGCTGAACCACGGTCAGAAAGTGACTGAGCTGCTGAAACAGAAACAATACGCTCCGATGTCAATCGTTGCGCAGTCTCTGATTATCTTCGCAGCAGAACGTGGTTATCTGGAAGACGTTGAGTTGTCTAAAGTCGGTAGCTTCGAAGCGGCACTGTTGGCTTACGCCGACCGTGAGCACGGCGAGCTTCTGCAGCAAATCAACCAAACTGGTGCGTATAACGATGAGATCGAGGGTAAATTCAAAAATATCCTTGATACCTTCAAAGCAACCCAGTCCTGGTAACACCTCGCGGCCTTGCTGCCCTGCCTCTGGCAGATAAGCAGCAGGCCGTTTGGTAATGAGGAGAAGCAGAGATGGCCGGCGGAAAAGAGATACGTAGTAAGATCAGCAGCGTGCAAAACACGCAAAAGATCACTAAAGCGATGGAAATGGTCGCCGCCTCCAAAATGCGTAAAACGCAGGATCGCATGGCGGCCAGCCGTCCTTATGCAGAAACCATTCGTGAAGTGATTGGTCACCTTGCGCTTGGGAATCTGGAATACAAGCACCCGTACCTGGATGAGCGTGAAATTAAGCGCGTCGGGTATCTGGTGGTGTCTACCGACCGTGGTCTTTGTGGTGGTCTGAACATTAACCTGTTCAAGAAACTGCTGTCAGAGATGAAAGGCTGGTCCGAAAAAGGTGTTGAAGTTGATCTCGCACTGATCGGTTCCAAAGCAGCTTCTTTCTTCGGCTCCGTTGGGGGCAACGTTGTTGCTCAGGTGACTGGCATGGGGGATAACCCTTCTCTGTCAGAACTGATCGGGCCGGTGAAAGTGATGTTGCAGGCTTTCGACGAAGGTCGTTTAGACAAGTTATGCGTTGTTAGCAATAAGTTCGTCAATACCATGTCCCAGGAACCACGTATCGTTCAGTTGTTGCCTCTGCCACCTGCAGAAGACGGCGAACTGGCGAAAAAATCCTGGGATTACCTGTATGAGCCGGACCCTAAAGCACTGCTGGATACTCTCCTGCGTCGCTATGTGGAATCCCAGGTTTATCAGGGCGTCGTAGAAAACCTGGCCAGCGAACAGGCCGCGCGAATGGTAGCGATGAAAGCCGCAACCGATAACGGCGGCAGCCTGATCAAAGAGCTGCAGTTGGTATACAACAAAGCTCGTCAGGCCAGCATCACTCAGGAACTCACCGAGATCGTCGGGGGAGCCTCCGCGGTTTAAGCTAGGTTTACGAATTACGTAGAGGATTCAAGATGGCTACTGGAAAGATTATCCAGGTAATCGGCGCCGTGGTGGACGTCGAGTTCCCTCAGGATGCAGTACCGAACGTGTACAATGCTCTTGAGGTAGAAAACGGTACCTCCAAACTGGTGCTGGAAGTACAGCAACAGTTAGGCGGCGGCGTTGTTCGTTGTATCGCAATGGGTACCTCAGACGGCCTGCGTCGCGGTCTGAAAGTGAACAACCTGGAACACCCAATTGAAGTACCGGTGGGTAAAGCGACTCTGGGTCGTATCATGAACGTATTGGGTGAACCAATCGACATGAAAGGTGCAATCGGCGAAGAAGAACGTCGTGCGATTCACCGTGCTGCGCCTTCTTATGAAGAGCTGGCAAACTCTCAGGAATTGCTGGAAACCGGTATCAAAGTTATGGACCTGATGTGTCCGTTCGCTAAGGGCGGTAAAGTCGGTCTGTTCGGTGGTGCGGGTGTAGGTAAAACTGTAAACATGATGGAGCTGATCCGTAACATCGCGATCGAGCACTCCGGTTATTCTGTGTTTGCAGGCGTGGGTGAGCGTACTCGTGAGGGTAATGACTTCTACCACGAAATGACTGACTCCAACGTTATCGACAAAGTTTCCCTGGTGTATGGTCAGATGAATGAGCCACCAGGTAACCGTCTGCGTGTTGCACTGACCGGCCTGACTATGGCGGAGAAATTCCGTGATGAAGGTCGTGACGTACTGCTGTTCGTTGACAACATTTACCGTTACACCCTGGCCGGTACCGAAGTGTCCGCACTTCTGGGCCGTATGCCATCGGCGGTAGGTTATCAGCCAACGCTGGCGGAAGAGATGGGCGCTCTGCAAGAACGTATCACCTCTACCAAAAGTGGTTCCATCACCTCCGTACAGGCCGTTTACGTTCCTGCGGATGACTTGACTGACCCATCACCTGCTACCACCTTCGCTCACTTAGATGCGACCGTGGTTCTGAGTCGTCAGATCGCGTCACTGGGTATTTACCCGGCGGTTGACCCACTGGATTCCACCAGCCGTCAGCTGGATCCACTGGTTGTTGGTCAGGAACACTACGATGTGGCTCGTGGCGTGCAGTCTATTCTGCAACGTTACCAGGAACTGAAAGACATCATCGCGATCCTGGGTATGGACGAGTTGTCAGAAGATGACAAACTGGTTGTATCCCGTGCGCGTAAAATTCAGCGTTTCCTGTCCCAGCCATTCTTCGTGGCCGAAGTCTTTACCGGTTCTCCGGGCAAGTTCGTATCGCTGAAAGATACCATTCGTGGTTTCAAAGGCATTATGGACGGCGACTACGATCACCTGCCGGAACAAGCGTTCTACATGGTTGGCACCATTGATGAAGCAGTGGAAAAAGCCAAAAAACTGTAACGCTAGCTTGTTGTGAGAGAGGATGACATGGCTGAAAAAGCTTACCATCTGGATGTTGTCAGTGCGGAAAAACGTATGTTTGCCGGCATGGTACAAAAGATCCAGGTGACGGGTAGCGAAGGCGAACTGGGTATTTTCCCGGGGCATGCTCCGCTGCTCACCGCCATCAAGCCTGGCATGGTGCGCATTGTTAAAGAACACGGTGAAGAAGAGTATATCTATCTTTCCGGCGGCATCCTTGAGGTGCAACCGAATGCAACGACCGTGTTGGCTGATACTGCAATCCGTGGGCAAGACCTCGACGAAGCGCGAGCGCTTGAAGCTAAGCGCAAAGCGGAAGAACACATTAGTGGTTCTCACGGCGACGTTGATTACGCTCAGGCGTCAGCGGAACTGGCTAAGGCGATCGCGAAACTTCGCGTTATCGAACTAACCAGAAAAGCGATGTAACTAAATCAGTTTAAAAAGCGACCTTCGGGTCGCTTTTTTTTTGTTTTTAAAAAAGCGTATTTTCAGTCATTTCCCCAAGGTTAATTTTCGATTTTAGTGGAATACTTGGACGATTAGTGGACGCTTTACCCTCCGTTTTTTTGCTGTAGTCTATGTCGTGTTCAACCCTTGCTGGCTGCGGCTTTCGGGTGGTTTTTGAAGCGAAATATGTAGTAATCCGTCCATTGAACGGATTACATTTGTCACTCAAATTGGATTTGTCAGGTTACCTATGTCGAACAGCACACTGAGTGTGGTGATCCTTGCCGCGGGCAAGGGAACACGCATGTATTCCAACCTTCCAAAAGTTCTTCATTCCTTGGCGGGCAAGCCAATGGTCCAGCACGTTATTGATGCGGCTACGCAGGTCGGCGCGCGCAACGTGCATCTGGTCTATGGTCACGGTGGCGATTTATTGAAGAAAAATCTGGCGGGCAGTGATCTGAACTGGGTATTGCAGGCAGAGCAACTGGGGACCGGTCATGCGATGCAGCAGGCGGCGCCTTATTTTGCCGATGACGAAGATATCCTGATGCTGTACGGCGATGTTCCGCTGATTTCCGTCGATACGCTGAATAATTTACTGCAAGCCAAACCGGAAGGTGGCATAGGTTTACTGACGGTGGTGCTGGATGATCCCACTGGCTATGGGCGTATCGTCCGTGAGAATGGCATCGTTACCGGCATCATTGAGCAAAAAGATGCCAGCGAAGAACAGCTGAAAATCCGTGAAATTAACACCGGCATCCTGGTCGCCAATGGCGCGTCATTAAAACGCTGGCTCAGCCAACTGAGCAACAACAATGCGCAGGGTGAATACTACATCACTGACATTATTGCGATGGCGCACGCCGAAGGACATATCATCGCGACGGTGCATCCGGCGCGTAACAGTGAGGTGGATGGTGTGAATAACCGCCTGCAACTGTCCCGTCTTGAACGCGTATATCAGAGTGAACAGGCAGAGCGTCTGTTGCTCGAAGGCGTAATGCTGATGGATCCGGCGCGGTTTGATCTGCGTGGCGAACTGTCGCACGGTATCGACGTACTGATAGATACCAATGTCATTATCGAAGGTCACGTAAAACTGGGTGACCGCGTCAAGATCGGCGCAGGCTGTGTGCTGAAAAATTGCGTTATCGGCGACGATTGCGAAGTCAGTCCGTACAGCGTATTCGAAGATGCAGTGCTGGAAAGCGGCTGTACGGTCGGGCCTTTTGCCCGTCTGCGTCCCGGCGCTGAACTGGCAGAAGGTGCGCATGTTGGCAATTTCGTTGAAATCAAAAAAGCGCGTCTCGGCAAAGGCTCAAAAGCGGGCCATCTCTCCTATCTTGGCGATGCTGATATAGGGGATAACGTCAATATCGGCGCAGGTACCATTACCTGTAACTACGACGGCGTAAATAAGCATAAGACCATCATCGGGAATGATGTCTTTGTAGGTTCAGATTCTCAACTGGTCGCGCCCGTGACAGTGGGGAATAACGTGACCATCGCCGCCGGTACAACGGTCACCCGCGACGTGCCGGACAAAGGTTTAGTGTTAAGCCGGGTGCCTCAGTTACATAAACCAGACTGGCAGAAACCGGTAAAGAAAAAATAAGCTGTTCATAATAATTCCCCACTCTCTACAAGGCTCGGGGAACCGCAAGTACACCGGAAAACGGGGCTTGTGGATAAATCAGGTCAGGCATCAAAAAAGGTCCCGAAAGGACCTTCATTAGGAATAAAACTGATGTGTGGAATTGTAGGCGCAGTAGCGCAACGCGATATTGCTGAAATTCTGTTGGAAGGTTTACGTCGTCTCGAATACCGCGGTTATGACTCCGCCGGGCTGGCTGTCATTGATGCTGCGGGAAAAATGGGCCGCTTACGTCGTCTGGGTAAAGTCCAGATGCTGGCTGATGCACTGGACGAACATCCTTTGCAGGGCGGCACCGGTATTGCTCACACGCGATGGGCCACTCATGGCGAACCTTCTGAAGCGAATGCTCACCCGCATGTATCTGATTACATTGCCGTCGTGCATAACGGTATTATCGAAAACCACGAACCTCTGCGTGAATTACTGACTGAACGCGGCTACCGTTTTGATTCTGAAACGGATACTGAAGTGATCGCACATCTGGTGCATTGGGAACAACTTCAGGGCGGTACGCTGCTGGAAGTCGTACAGCGTGTGATCCCGCAACTGCGTGGCGCTTACGGTACTGTGGTGATGGACAGGCGCGACCCGTCTGTCCTGGTGGCCGCCCGTTCCGGTAGCCCGCTGGTGATTGGTCGTGGCGTTGGGGAAAACTTCATTGCTTCCGACCAGTTGGCACTGTTACCTGTGACCCGTCGCTTCCTGTTCCTTGAAGAAGGGGATGTGGCTGAAATTAAACGCCGTTCTGTCAGCGTTTATGATAAAACCGGCCATGCCGTTGAGCGTGAAGAAATTGAATCTAAAGTGCAGTACGACGCTGGTGATAAAGGCGTATACCGTCACTATATGCAAAAAGAGATCTACGAACAGCCGCTGGCAATCAAAAACACCCTGGAAGGGCGTTTCAGCCACGGTGAAGTGAACCTCAGCGAGCTGGGCGAAAAAGCGGACGAAATCTTATCGCGTGTTCAACATGTGCAGATTATCGCCTGTGGCACGTCATATAACTCGGGAATGGTGGCGCGTTACTGGTTTGAGTCACTGGCTGGCATGCCTTGTGATGTTGAGATCGCTTCAGAGTTTCGCTATCGCAAATCTGCCGTTCGTCCGGGCAGCCTGATCATCACGCTTTCTCAGTCTGGTGAAACGGCAGATACGCTGGCCGCGCTGCGTTTGTCAAAAGAGCTGGGTTATCTCGGTTCTCTGGCAGTGTGTAACGTAGCCGGTTCTTCACTGGTGCGTGAATCCGATCTGGCGCTGATGACCAAAGCAGGCACCGAAATCGGCGTGGCATCAACCAAAGCGTTCACCACACAACTGACCGTTCTGCTGATGCTGGTGGCGCGTATGGGGCGCCTGAAAGGGATGAATCCGCAAGTTGAGCACGATATTGTTCACGCGCTCCAGGCGTTGCCTGCGCGTATCGAACAAATGTTGTCGCTGGATAAAACCATCGAAACGCTGGCCGAAGGTTTTTCTGATAAACATCACGCTCTGTTCCTCGGCCGTGGTGATCAGTATCCGATTGCGATGGAAGGTGCGCTGAAGCTGAAAGAGATTTCTTATATTCACGCGGAAGCCTATGCGGCGGGTGAGCTGAAGCATGGTCCGCTGGCGCTGATTGACGCAGATATGCCGGTGATCGTGGTGGCACCAAATAACGAATTGCTGGAAAAACTGAAATCGAATATCGAAGAAGTGCGCGCCCGTGGCGGTTTGCTGTATGTCTTTGCCGATCAGGATGCCGGTTTTACCGACAGTGAAGGCATGAAGATTATCCAGCTGCCACACGTTGAGGAAATTGTCGCACCTATTTTCTATACCGTTCCGCTACAGTTGCTGTCCTACTACGTTGCCCTGATTAAAGGTACCGACGTTGACCAGCCACGTAACCTGGCGAAATCTGTGACTGTCGAATAAGACTGTCCGGTTTCAGCTATGCGATATATAAGCGCCTCCCGGGGCGCTTTTCTATTTTCAGAATGTTTTTGCCTGATTCCCCACTTTCCCGGCAGCCGATCACGATTCTCCCCTCTCAGGCTTCGTAACCCGCCCCGGATAAGGTATAGTTCGCGTTTTTCTGAAGGTACCCCGCTGAATGCTGACCAATTCCTCCATTCGTCTTAACAAATACATCAGCGAGAGCGGAATTTGCTCGCGCCGCGATGCCGATCGTTACATCGAACAGGGAAATGTTTTTATTAACGGCAGGCGTGCCGCGGTAGGCGCTCAGGTATTTGCCGGCGATGTGGTGAAAGTGAATGGTCAGGTTATCGAACCGCGAGATGAAGAAGATCTGGTACTGATCGCGCTGAACAAACCTGTCGGCATCATCACCACGATGGAAGAAGGTGAGCGGGACAACATCCGTGATTTCGTTAACCACAGCAAACGCGTCTTCCCGATTGGCCGTCTGGATAAAGATTCCCAGGGCCTGATTTTACTGACCAATCACGGTGATCTGGTCAACAAAATCCTGCGTGCCGGTAACGACCACGAAAAAGAATACATCGTCACCGTCAACAAGCCGATCACAGACGAGTTTATTGCCGGTATGGGCGCGGGCGTGCCGATGCTCGGTACCGTGACCAAAAAGTGCAAAGTGAAGAAAGAAGCGCCGATGGTGTTTCGTATTACGCTGGTGCAGGGCCTTAACCGTCAGATCCGTCGCATGACCAAGCATTTTGGTTTTGAGGTCACTAAGCTCGAACGCGTGCGCATCATGAACATCAATCTGAAAGGATTGCCGCTGGGCGAATGGCGCGATCTGACCGATGATGAACTGATTGAGTTGTTTAAGCTGATTGAAAACTCCTCGTCTGAAGATAAACCGGCGAAAAAAACGCAGGCAAAGCATACTCAGGCTAAAAAAGCGGTTGTCACAAAACCGGCTGCCACAAAAACAAAAAATACCGAAAAACCTGAAGCTAATTCTGCATCCCGCAAGCGTTTTGCCCAGCCTGGTCGTAAGAAAAAAGGGCGTTAATTTACCTGTTTTTCATTATCTGCCGGTGTAATAACCGGCTTTTCCCGCTTAAAACACCTTCATATTGCCCGGGTGGTTCGAATTGTGAACGGTGTCATAAAACTGTCATATAACGTACATTTTACTGTCACTAAACTGTCCTATTTTCCTCCTGTGCCAAACACTTTAATTAACGTCGACATCAGTCGGGAAGTTTAAAACCACCAGGAGTGGAACATGAAATTGATGCGTAACACCGTCGCCGGTCTTGTAGCAGCGACTTTCTCCCTCACAGCAATGTCTGCTTTCGCTGCCACTAACCTGACTGGCGCTGGCGGCACCTTCCCCGCACCTGTCTACGCTAAGTGGGCTGACGCATATCAGAAAGCAACCGGTACTCAGGTGAACTACCAGGGCATCGGTTCTTCCGGCGGCGTAAAACAAATCATCGCCAAGACCGTTGATTTCGGCGCATCTGATGCACCGATGAAAGAAGAAGATCTGAATAAAAATGGCCTGTTCCAGTTCCCTACCGTGATCGGTGGCGTGGTGCTGGCTGTTAACATCCCTGGCATCAAATCTGGTCAGCTGACACTCGATGGCGCAACGCTGGGTGACATTTACCTCGGTAAAATCAAAAAGTGGAACGACGCAGCGATCACTAAGCTGAACCCGGGTGTGAAATTGCCAGACACCAACATCGCAGTGGTGCGTCGTGCTGACGGTTCCGGTACTTCGTTCGTATTCACCAGCTATCTGGCGAAAGTCAACAGCGAGTGGAAAGACAAAATCGGTGCAGGTTCAACGGTGAACTGGCCAACGGGTCTCGGTGGCAAAGGCAATGACGGTGTGGCCGCATTCGTACAGCGTCTGCCAGGTTCAATCGGTTACGTTGAATATGCTTATGCTAAGCAAAATAACCTGGCTTATACCAAGTTGGTCGATGCAGACGGCAAAGCTATCAGCCCGACGGAAGCCTCCTTCAGTGCAGCTGCTAAAGGCGCTGACTGGAGCAAAACCTTCGCTCAGGACCTGACCAATCAGAAAGGTGATAATGCGTGGCCAATCAGCTCCACCACTTTCATCCTGGTTTACAAAGATCAGCAAGATGCAGCGAAGGGCGCAGAAGTGCTGAAGTTCTTCGACTGGGCCTACAAAAATGGCACCAAACTGACAACTGATTTGGACTATGCCGCACTGCCAGCCTCTGTTGTAGAGCAGATCCGTGCAGCCTGGAAGACCAACATCAAAGACAGCAGCGGTAAAGCACTGTACTAGGAATACCCGTCATACCTGAAGCTGCACCGGCGTTAGCTGCGCTCGTTCACCCGAATCACTTACTTGAGTAAGCTCATCGGGATTCACTTGCTTGCTGCCTTGGTGCAACTCCAATTATTTTGGGTATAGTAACTCTGCTTCATTCCCTCTCCGGCCGGGGAGGGAATTAAATCTGAATTAAAAGAGAGTGGTATGGCTGAATACAAGCCGGCTATCAAGGCACCTGGCAAAAACGGTGACATCATCTTCGGCGCGCTGGTTAAACTGGCAGCGCTGATAGTGCTATTTATGCTGGGCGGCATTATCGTCTCGCTGTTTATTGCTTCTCTGCCGAGCATTGAAAAGTTCGGATTATCCTTCCTGTGGACGAAAACCTGGGATGCGCCGAACCAACAATTTGGTGCACTGGTGCCGATTTATGGCACGGTTGTAACCTCCATTATTGCCCTGCTGATTGCTGTTCCGGTGAGCTTTGGCATCGCATTATTTCTCACCGAGCTTGCACCTAACTGGATGAAGCGCCCGCTGGGGATTGCTATTGAACTGCTGGCGGCTATCCCCAGTATTGTTTATGGCATGTGGGGTCTGTTCGTTTTCGCCCCGCTGTTTGCGCAATATTTCCAGACGCCGGTGGGCGACGTGCTTTCCGGTATCCCGATTGTTGGCGAACTGTTTGCCGGCCCGGGTTTCGGTATCGGTATTCTGGCGGCAGGTGTCATTCTCGCCATTATGATCATCCCGTATATAGCTTCCGTTATGCGTGATGTATTCGAACAAACGCCGGTGATGATGAAAGAATCTGCTTACGGCATTGGTTGCACCACATGGGAGGTGATCTGGCGCATCGTGCTGCCATTCACCAAAAATGGTGTGATTGGTGGCGTGATGTTAGGCCTGGGACGCGCACTTGGCGAGACCATGGCGGTGACCTTCATTATCGGTAACACCTACCAGCTCGACAGCGCATCGCTGTACGCGCCGGGCAACAGTATTACCTCCGCACTGGCGAACGAATTTGCCGAAGCGGAAGCCGGATTGCACACCTCTGCACTGATGGAACTGGGACTGATCCTGTTCGTCATTACCTTTATTGTTCTGGCGCTGTCGA
Source organism: Rahnella perminowiae (assembly GCF_019049695.1). Lineage (NCBI taxonomy): Bacteria > Pseudomonadati > Pseudomonadota > Gammaproteobacteria > Enterobacterales > Yersiniaceae > Rahnella > Rahnella perminowiae. The sequence continues at coordinate 52,248 of NZ_JAFMOT010000165.1, read as the reverse complement.
AAATGATGATCCTGCGTCTGGCTAAGAAAGAGGGCCGTTAAGATGACGACACTCGACATGCAAAGTACCCCGGCGCTGCTGGAATCGCGTCGAAAACGTCAGGCGTGGCGCCGTCAGAAAAACCGTCTGGCACTGATGATCTCCATGCTGACCATGGCGTTTGGCCTGTTCTGGCTGGTGTGGATCCTGTTCACCACTATCGTTAAAGGTGTAGACGGAATGTCGCTGGCGCTGTTCACGCAGAACACCCCGCCACCGAATACGGCAGGCGGTGGTCTGGCTAATGCCATTGCGGGCAGCGGATTACTGATTTTATGGGCCACGTTGATTGGTACGCCACTGGGCGTCATGGCCGGGATTTATCTCGCCGAATATGGTCGTAAATCCTGGCTGGCGGAATTCATCCGTTTTATTAACGACATCCTGCTCTCCGCGCCATCGATTGTGGTGGGCTTGTTTGTGTACACCATCATGGTGGCAAAAATGGGGCATTTCTCCGGATGGGCGGGTGTGCTGGCGCTGGCGCTGTTACAGATCCCGATTGTTATCCGCACCACGGAAAATATGCTGAAACTGGTGCCGGACAGCCTGCGTGAAGCGGCTTATGCGCTGGGTACGCCGAAGTGGAAAATGATCTCAGCCATCACGCTGAAAGCCTCTGTTTCCGGCATTATTACCGGGATACTGTTGGCGATTGCCCGTATTGCCGGTGAAACCGCGCCGCTGCTGTTCACCTCGCTCTCCAATCAGTTCTGGAGCACCGACATGATGCAGCCGATTGCTAACCTGCCGGTCACCATCTTTAAGTTTGCGATGAGCCCGTTCGGCGAATGGCAACAACTGGCCTGGGCGGGCGTGCTGCTGATTACGGTTTGTGTGCTGTTACTGAACATCCTGGCGCGTGTGATTTTTGCCCCGAAAAAGCAATAAGTTAATTCATTATTGATGGCAGGCGATAACGGCTGCTGTCACTGTTTACCCGGCGTCGCCACGCGGCGCACGAAAAAGAGAGATGTCTTAATGAGTCGAATGACTGACGCATCCAACAGCAAAATTCAGGTTCGTGATCTGAACTTTTATTACGGCAAATTCCACGCGCTGAAAAATATTTCCCTGGATATTGCTAAGAACGAAGTCACGGCATTCATCGGCCCTTCAGGTTGTGGCAAATCCACGCTGCTGCGTACGTTTAACAAAATGTACCAGTTGTATCCGGAACAGCATGCTGAAGGTGAAATCCTGCTTGATGGCGAAAACATACTGGTTGATAAGCAAGATATCGCGCTGCTGCGTGCCAAAGTTGGCATGGTCTTCCAGAAACCGACGCCGTTTCCGATGTCAATTTATGACAACATTGCGTTTGGTGTCCGCCTGTTTGAGAAGTTGTCCCGCACGGACATGGATGAGCGCGTGCAATGGGCGCTGACTAAAGCCGCGCTGTGGAATGAATCCAAAGACAAGCTGCACCAGAGCGGTTATAGCCTGTCCGGCGGTCAGCAACAGCGTCTGTGTATCGCGCGTGGTATTGCGATCCGCCCTGACGTTTTATTGCTCGATGAACCTTGCTCCGCGCTCGATCCGATTTCTACCGGTCGTATCGAAGAACTGATCACCGAGCTAAAATCTGATTACACCGTGGTGATTGTGACCCACAACATGCAGCAGGCTGCGCGTTGTTCAGATCGCACTGCGTTTATGTATCTGGGCGAACTGATCGAATACAGCGACACTGACTCGCTGTTCACTTCACCAGCGCGCAAACAGACTGAAGATTACATTACTGGCCGCTACGGTTGAGGTAAAAAGAATGGATAACCTGAACTTAAACAAACACATTTCTGGCCAGTTTAATGCAGAGCTTGAGCACATCCGCACACAGGTTCTGGCGATGGGTGGCCTGGTTGAGCAACAACTGACTGATGCCATCACTGCGATGCACAATCAGGATGCCGAACTGGCGCAACGCGTTATCAAAGGCGATGACAAAGTTAACCTGATGGAAGTGGCGATCGACGAAGCTTGTGTGCGCATCATTGCCAAGCGCCAGCCAACCGCCAGCGATTTACGTCTGGTGATGGCGATTATCAAAACCATTTCTGAACTCGAGCGTATCGGTGATGTGGCCGATAAAATCTGCCGCACGGCGCTGGAAAAATTCTCACATTTGCACCAGCCGTTGCTGGTCAGCCTGGAATCGCTGGGGCGTCATACCGTAGAGATGCTGCATGATGTGCTGGATGCTTTTGCACGTATGGATCTTGACGAAGCGGTGCGTATTTACCGTGAAGACAAAAAAGTGGATCAGGAATATGAAGGCATCGTGCGCCAGCTGATGACTTACATGATGGAAGATCCGCGGACGATTCCAAGCGTGCTGACCGCGCTGTTCTGCGCCCGTTCTATCGAGCGTATCGGTGACCGCTGCCAGAACATTTGCGAGTTCATTTTCTACTTCGTGAAAGGTCAGGATTTCCGTCATGTCGGCGGCGACGCACTGGATAAATTACTGACAGACGGCAAAGACGCGCCGAAAGAATAACGGTTTGCTGAGATTGCCGCACAAAAAAGGCCTCAGACGAGGCCTTTTTGCTTTCAGATCGATACCAGCGTCCGATCAACACAATTATTTCATCACATATCGCAGGGCAACCATGACAGCCAGCTGGCGATAATGGGCGGTCTGTAAATCCCCTTCATCCGGATTTTCAAACAAAGCGCCGAACGTATATTGGTTAGCGACCTGGTGCACACACAGGCTGCTGATGAGGCGGTGAACGTCACGCGCCTGCGCATCATCCTTAAACAGATGGCTTTGTTTACCACGTTCAAGGATATCTTCCAGCAGCGTTAATGCCGTTTTGTTAATTTCACGGATGCTGGTGGACTGGCGGATAAACCGGCCACGCAGCATGTTTTCCGTGGACACAATACGGATGAATTCCGGATGAGAGACATGGAAATCAAAGCTGGCTTCCACCAGTTTAACGATCGCTTCCGCCGGTGGCAGGGAAGATAAGTCCAGTTCCAGTTCATGCTGACGAATACCGCGATAAACGTGCTCCAGCACCAGCATATACAGGGCTTCTTTGGTCTTATAGTGATAGACCACCATACGTTTCGTGGTACGGGCATTGGAGGCAATGTTTTCCATGCGCGCGCCCATCAGACCGGATTCAGCGAATTCAGCCAGAGCACTGTCGAAAATGCGCTGCCTGAGCCCTATCGGATCATTTTTACGTCCCGGCGCCGGGGAATTTTGGCTGCTCAGCGTCTTATCCTCTTCATTAACCCCATTCTCGCCACAGAGATTAACCATTGCTTCGTCCAGATACAATCTGTGCGTTCATACAACTTCGCCGCACTTGACGAACGTGGCATGAGGGTTCACTACTGTAAGTATCGAAGCCTGAATTAAAGGACGCCATTTTGCCTGCAACAACCCGGTTACATTCTATTGCGACAGTTTCAGTACCAGGAACTTTGCCAGAAAAACTCACTGCTATTGCGGCGGCAGGGTTTGATGGTGTAGAGATATTCGAAGATGATTTACTTAAAAGTCCGGTCAAACCGGCGGCTATCCGTAACCTGGCCGATTCCCTCGGCCTGCGCATTTTCCTGCTGCAACCTTTCCGTGATTTCGAAGGGGTGCCTGCGGAGAAGCGGGTTGAAAAACTTGCCAGCGCACGCCGTCAGTTCGATCTGATGAGCGAACTGGGATGCGACCATTTACTGGTGTGCAGCAATACTGATCCCGCCAGTTCGCCGGAGCGCGAGGTACAGATTGCCGATCTCGCGGCGCTGGCCGCAATGGCGCAGCCGTATGCTATCCGCATTGGCTATGAAGCACTGGCATGGGGGAAGCATATCAACCGCTACCGTCAGGCGTGGGATCGGGTGCGCGAGGTGAATAGCCCGGCGCTGGGTATCGTGCTCGACAGTTTTCATATCTTAGCGGTGGGTGACAATCTGGACCGTCTGGATGAAGTGCCGCTGGAAAAAATCAGTTTCCTGCAACTGGCCGATGCGCCGTTTAAAGACATGAACGTGCAGCAGTGGAGCCGCAGTTACCGCTGTTATCCCGGCCAGGGCGATTTACCGCTGGTAGATTTCGTCAGCACGCTGAACCGTAAAGGTTTCACGGGCCCGTGGTCACTGGAAATCTTTAATGATAAAACCTTGCCACTGGCCGATGGCCTGCGCTCCCTGACTGAGCTGGAAAAGCGGATGCAGGCTTACGATCCGTCCGCCTCTGAAAACTGATTCATTGCCAATATGTCATTCCTGACGTGACATATTGGCGATCATTCGCCCACTGCGCTTTGTTTATACTGAAAACCCTGTTCTCACATGGATGTTTTCATCATGACGCTTTTCTCTTCTCAGGCGATAAACCTTTCCCTTCGCGGCCGTACACAGGCTGAAATCCTCCATGAGCTGGCCGAAATGGCCGCTGGCCTTGGAAAAATTAACAATCCTAAAATTTTTGCGCAGGCACTCACCGTGCGTGAATTACATGGCTCTACTGGATTTGGTGACGGCGTCGCGCTGCCGCATACCCGTTCTGCCTGTGTCACATCCCCCGGTATTCTGGTAGCCAGAACTGCGCATCCGGTCACATGGAATGCCTCAGATGATGAGCCGGTTTCCTGCTGGCTGTGTCTGATGATCCCCGAAAATGGTTCAGACGCCGACACGTTGTTACTGTCTAAACTGTGTCGGAAAATGGTCAATCCAGATTTTATCGCAGCACTCAAAACCCGTGATGAACACGGCATTGTTGAGCTGATTTTCAACGCTATTTCCTGACAGGACGTCGGCAATGGAAAACAATTGGAGACTGGTCGCCGTGACCAACTGCCCGGCGGGTATTGCGCATACTTATATGGTGGCTGAGGCACTGGAAAGAAAAGCCCGTTCGCTGGGACACGATATTAAAGTTGAAACGCAGGGCGCCAGCGGCGTGGAAAATACACTGACCGCGCAGGAGATTGAGGCCGCAGATTTTGTCATTCTGGCGCTGGGCAGAACCCTCAGTGAAGACGATCGCCGTCGCTTTGCCGGAAAACGCGTACTGGAAATGAAAATTTCTGACGCGCTGAAAAACATTCCGCTTGTCTTCAACACGCTGGAAGAAAAAGCAATGTTAATGAAGGAGGCATCCGGCGTCAGGCTTGGTCAGCAGCCGGTGAAAGCCGACAGCATCATGAATCATCTGATGGCGGGTGTCTCAGCAGCTTTACCGTTTGTGATCGGCGGGGGATTGCTGGTGGCGCTGGCCAATATGCTGGTGCAGATGGGGTTGCCATATATTGCGCAGGGCAATGACGTTTCGCCATCCTTTACCTGGATTGTGGAATCCATCGGTTATCTGGGGTTCAAATTCATGATCCCGGTAATGGGTGCGTACATTGCCAGTTCGGTAGGCGATAAACCGGCGTTTGCCCCGGCCTTCCTGGTCAGTTATCTGGCCAATGACAGCGCGATTCTGGGCACCAGTTCCGGCGCAGGTTTTCTCGGCGCGGTGGTCCTCGGGTTAAGCATCGGCTATTTCGTCCGTGCATTGCGTAAAGTCCGACTTGGAAATTCACTTCAGCCATTGCTCGGCTCAATGCTGATCCCGTTCGTGACATTGGCGCTGTTTGGCCTGCTGACTTATTACCTGATCGGGCCCGTCATGGCCGGCATGATGGAACTCCTGCTGCATCTGCTCAATACCATCCCGATGTCGATGAAACTCGGCGCAGCCTGTCTGGTCGGCGCGATGCTGGCGTTTGACATGGGCGGGCCGGTCAACAAAACAGCGTGGTTTTTCTGTTTTTCACTGCTCGATAAAGGCATTTATGACTGGTATGCCATTGTCGGTGTGGTCGCGCTGATGCCGCCGATGTCTGCCGCACTGGCGACATTTCTCGCCCCTCGTCTGTTTACCGAACAGGAGCGGGGTGCTGCGGTCAGCACGCTGGTGGTAGGCGCCACGGTAGCCACCGAACCGGCTATTCCCTATGCACTTGCGGCTCCTCTGCCGATGATCACTGCCAACACGCTGAGCGGCGGCATTGCCGGAATGCTGGTGATGGTCTTTGGTCTCCGGCGGCTGGCACCCGGACTTGGGGTTTTCGATCCGCTGATTGGTCTGATGTCGCCGTGGTACAGCTTTTATCTGGTGCTAGGTATCGGGCTGCTGCTCAACGTGGCCTTCATCGTTATTTTCAAAAACTGGTGGATGAAGCGCCAGACGTTAAGGACAGCAACAGATGCGATCTGACATTTTAAAAGACGGTTTACTGGAAAAACTGGCACTGGCCTCCGGCGTCAGCGGTGATGAACAGGAAATCCGTGAAATCCTGTATCAGGCCGTCAAACCTCACGCAGGGGAAATTACTTTTGACGGCCTGGGAAGTTTTATCGCCCGTAAAGGTACGCGCGGGCCGAAGGTCGCGTTGATCGCGCATATGGACGAAGTGGGATTTATTGTTAAGCATATCAATGCGGAAGGCTTCATTTACTTTGATACCGTCGGTTCGTGGTGGAACCAGAGTATGCTCAATCAGCGTGTGGAAATAAAAACCGCCAGCGGGGAAAAAATCCCCGGCATTATCGGCTCGGTCTCACCTCATGCACTGACGGAGGAAGATAAATGCCATCCCGTGAAAATAGAAAAAATGTTCATTGATATTGGCGCGGCGTCGGCAGAACAGGTCAGAGAGCGTGGCGTGGCGGTGGGAGATTTTATTTGCCCTGAGCCCTTCTTCAGCACGTTTGGTGATGACGGCATTATGGCAAAAGCATTGGATAACCGTGCGGGCTGCGCCGTAGTGGCGGAGATTTTCCGCCAGTGCCAGAACCCGGATATCCAGCTTTATGCCGTGGCGACGGTGCAGGAGGAAGTTGGGTTGCGCGGTGCGCAGACGTCAGCGGAAGCCGTGAAACCTGATATCGCGATTGTGATAGACACCCTGGTGGCGGGTGATACACCGGGCCTCTGTCCTGTCGCCTTTCCCCTGAAACTCGGCGCAGGGCCAGCCATTTCTTTATTCGATAAGCGTTACATTGCTCACCGTAAATTAACGCAGCTTGTGAAGAATACCGCAGCAGAAATGGGTATTGATTTGCAGTTTTGCACACTCAAAACCGGCGCAACGGATGGCGGGCGTTATAACGTTATGGGCGGCGGAAGGCCGGTGATTGCATTGTGTCTGCCGACACGCTATCTGCATGCAAACGCCTCAGTGATTTGTGCTGCGGATTATAACATGCTGATCCGTCTGGTCGTTTCACTGGTAAATCATTACGGACAGGATGTTCATCAGCAGGTGACGCAATTTATCGGCTGACGGGCTGTGGAGAACTCAGGGATGTTGAATCCACGACAGAAAGAGATTTTATCCGCGCTCAGCCACCAGCGGATCAGCGGTCAGGCACTGGCAAGGTGCGCACGTATTTCCGTGCGTACCCTGTTGCGGGATATTGACTACATTAATTACCGGCTGGGCGCAGCCGGTAAAATTATCTCCGGCGCAGAGGGTTATCAGCTTTTAGTCGAAGAAGGGCGTGACATAGAGCGTCTGCTGGGGAATGCGGAGGACGCGCTCTTTCTGGCTCTGATCTTTAATGCCTGTCTGCCACTGGGAGCACTGGCTGATAAACTCCGTCTGAGTAAATCTGCCGTCATCGATCTCATCAGCGCAGTGCGCAAGAAATCCCGAACGCAGCCGCTGATAGGCTCACGGCCAAAACATGGTCATTCGCTTCTGCTCGACGACCGGCAAAAAGTTTTATTGCTGGCGAACCTGATTATCCGCAACCCCGCCTGTTGTGGCGAACATTGCGCGCATGCCTTCAGTGCGCGCATTGTGTCTGCCCGCTCACTGTTAACCACACTGGATTATCCTTTCGGTACGCCGCTCTTTCTGGCGGCGCTGGGGCTGGCGGTGGAATATCTGCCCGCAACCCACCTTTCGGTGGTGAAGATTCTGCAACCCTTGCGGCACAAGCTTTCCGGCATTACACCCGAGGCTATCCGCACGGTGTTAACGCGCGTCGCAACGCCGTTGCCGGGGCTTATCGATGAGGAACTGGTTGGTCAGCTGACCGACCATATTAAGCGCTCGGTGGCCTGCCCGACGATTCTGCCTGTCGCGCCGTTGCATGATTTTCGTAAAATCAAAACGACCTATCCTCAGGCATTTGACCTCAGTTTGTCTTTTGTACGCGAATTGAATCAGAGCCTGAAGATCGAGTTTTATGACGACGACTGGGCAGGATTATATTTCGCCTGTGCGCTGGAACGGACGCAATCTGCCGTGCTGAATCTGGTGGTTTACAGTGAATATTTGTCTATGGCGACGCTTAATAAAGAAATTATCGAGCGGGAGATCAGCGGTGTGAATGTGATTATCGCCACGCATCCGGAACAGCTACTTGCCAGCCTGCTTCATCAGCCTGTTGCGCTGGTACTCAATAATCACCGTCAATATCCGGCGATGGAGAATGCGACGGCGGTATGGTCGGTCAGTGAACTGGTGGGACAACGTGAACTGGAGCAACTGCGCATCAGGCTGGCCGGACTGATGTTGTATCAGCACAGCGCTGTCTGTTTCCCGGAGAGTCTGTCTTTTACTTACGCGAATGCGCCGCAGGATAATTGGCAAAAGGTGATCAGCGGAATTTGCCAGCATCTTGTCCTGTGCGATGCGCTGACCGTCGCTGAGGCGGAGCTTATTGTGGCGCGGGAAGCGCAGGGCGAAAACCTGATCATTAATCATCTGGCTGTGCCGCATTGTTCCGGGCAGCGCGATCAGCCTTTTATCGGTATTTTTGTCCATCTGGAAAACCCGCTGCTGATTGAAAGTCAGCGGGTACAGAACGTCCTGGTGGTATGTGTGAATGCAAGAGGGCGGCAGGAATTAAAAATGTTCAGCCATCTTGCTGATGCACTGAACGGTTGCGAGAGTGCGCAACTGCTCGGACTGACCACCCACGCAAGCTTTATGCAATGTCTGAATAAGCCTTTCAGCGCGTGATCTTATATCCCATCTGACGCCAGATCTCCGGCAGTTCGTTCATGTCGTGAAAAGTGATGACCAGCGGGTGATCGAGCGGAGGATTATGCGGATCGGCGCAGTAATAAAAGACCGGAATACCGGCAGTGATCCCGGCCTGGGCACCCGCCACGGAATCTTCAACCAGAATGCAGTTTTCCACCGGCACATTCATGACCTCGGCGGCTTTGTACAATACGGCAGGATCAGGTTTCCAGCGCTGCAAATCGTAGCCACTGAACAGTTTATCACCCATAAAAGGGAGCAGGCCGGTCAGCCCGAGAGAGTGCTGCATTTTGGTGACCGGGCCGTTGGAGACAACGCACATCGGCACGGTAATTTGTTCGAGTAACTCATGCGCGCCGACAACCGGCTCAAGTTTGCTGTCGAAAAGCCGCGCAACATGCTGGCGGAACACCACTTCCATCTCTTCTTTCGGCACATCGATACCGTGTTCTTTATTGACGATAGCCACGATTTCGTAAAGTTTAACGCCCTTGTATTTCCTATACATTTCGTCGAATGAAACCGTCACGCCAAAATGCGCGAACATCTCAACATAGGCTTCGCAGCACAATAATTCACTGTCTACCAGCGTACCGTCGCAATCAAAAAAGACGCATTCAACCTGTGACATACTTTCTCCCTGTGAACACTTCATCTATTGGTAAGCATTCAGGCACTCTACCCCAACGATAGATTTAATCCCATACATCCAGTGCTGGCGCTTTAGGGCTAAAATCCTTAGGATACCCCCCGATTGTTTTCCCCTATTTTGGAACTCACCAATGAGCACACCACAGAGCAATGCGACTGCGGGTAAAGGACTGGCCGAACGTCTGTTTAAACTGACGCAGCACGGCACCACCGTACGCACCGAAACTATCGCCGGTTTAACCACCTTTCTGACCATGGTCTACATTGTTTTCGTGAACCCGCAAATTCTCGGCGTCGCGGGCATGGATAAACAGGCCGTGTTCGTGACCACCTGTCTGATTGCCGCGTTCGGCAGCATCCTGATGGGCGTGATCGCCAACCTTCCGGTCGCTCTGGCACCGGCGATGGGTCTGAATGCGTTCTTTGCTTTTGTGGTGGTGGGCGCGATGGGCGTTTCCTGGCAGATCGGGATGGGCGCGATTTTCTGGGGTGCCGTGGGTTTGCTGCTGCTGACCATTTTCCGCATCCGTTACTGGATGATTGCAAACATCCCGGTCAGTCTGCGCGTGGGTATCACCGCCGGTATCGGGCTGTTTATTGGCATGATGGGGCTGAAAAACGCCGGTATTATCGTCCCGAACCCTGACACCATCGTGACCATCGGAAACCTGACCTCACACAACGTGCTGCTCGGCGTGTTGGGCTTCTTCATTATTGCCGTGCTGGCATCGCGCAATTTTCACGCCTCGGTACTGGTGTCGATTATTGTCACGACAGTCATTGGTCTGATGATCGGCGACGTGCATTACACCGGTTTCTGGTCGATGCCGCCGAGCATCACTACGGTCGTCGGCCAGGTGGATTTGAAAGGTGCGCTGAATATCGGACTGGCAGGCGTCATTTTCTCCTTCATGCTGGTGAACCTGTTTGACTCCTCCGGCACGCTCATCGGTGTGACGGACAAAGCGGGTCTGGCGGATGCGCAAGGTAAATTCCCGCAGATGAAACAGGCCTTGTATGTCGACAGCATCTCGTCTGTCGCAGGCGCTTTTATCGGCACCTCTTCGGTTGGCGCTTACATTGAAAGCACTTCCGGCGTTTCTGTCGGGGGGCGTACCGGTCTGACGGCAGTCGTCACCGGTTTGCTGTTCCTGCTGGTTATCTTCATTTCTCCGCTCGCAGGTATGGTGCCGGAATACGCGGCTGCCGGTGCCCTGATTTATGTGGGCGTGCTGATGACCTCCAGTCTCGCACGCGTTTCATGGGATGATCTGACCGAAGCCGTTCCGGCATTCGTGACGGCGGTGATGATGCCGTTCAGCTTCTCGATCACCGAAGGTATCGCGCTGGGTTTCATCTCTTACGTGGTAATGAAACTGGGTACCGGTCGCTGGAAAGAAATCAGTCCGTGTGTGGTCGTTGTCGCCCTGCTGTTTGTGCTGAAAATCGCATTTGTTGACGGACATTGATTTTCGTGACGGCAAAAAAAAACAGCCTGCAATTTTGCGGGCTGTTTGCATTTCTGAGGCTGTAGATTACTTGCTGACGCGACGCGTATAGTCGGCAAATGCCGTAAGCTGACCGCGCAGGAAATCGAGCGTGCCCTGATCAATCACTTCACCAATCTGCTCATCCACTTTGTTCTGGATCACGCCGCCCATAAATTCAGGTTTATTCATCACCATCGCATCCAGGAACACCAGAATCTGACGCAGGTGATACTGGCAACGTGCGCCGCCGACCGGGCCCATTGAGCTGGTCTGGATCAGCACCGGTTTACCCGCCAGTGGCTGATTCGGCAAACGGGAAATCCAGTCGATGGCATTTTTAAGGCCGCCTGGCACAGAATAGTTATATTCCGGCGTCACAATGATCAGGCCGTCAGCCTGACGGATTTGCTCTGCTATGGCTTCTATATCGGCCGGAAAACCCTCTTCCTGCTGAATATCTGCATCATAAAGCGGCAGTGTACCGATGGAAGGCAACGCCTCAATACTGATGCCCTCTGGTGCCACTTTCGGCAAAGTACGGGCGACCATTCCGTTATAAGACGCTTTACGAAGACTGCCTAACAGTGTGACAAACTTCAGTGGTTGAGCTGACATGGGTAACTCCTGTTATGGGTGACTTTTCGAAAGGAATTGCCTGTAACCATAAACGAAAACATCACAACTGGCGTAAACAAACGTGTAGTTTTATTTAGCGGGTGGCAGGCTGATGAACTTCATGAAGTGTGGTGATTCAGATTGCTGATCGACTGACAGGGTTTGCGTGCGGGTAAAGCCGTTTTCAGGTTCATAACGCCAGCATTGCAAACGGATAATTGAGGGAGATTGCGCACAGGCCCAGGTAATTGAGCCTTCAATGTCACTCATCACCTGCGCCTCGGGCGTTATGGTAGACCGCAAACGACCCGAAGCAGGATTCAGGCTGAGCGTAAGCGGGCTCTGATCGTTCAGGCCGGACATTTTCAGCATACTCTGGCGGATACACCACAGTTGAAGCGAGGATTCCACCGGATCCGATTGCATGGCAATCCAGGTTTTCTCCACGGCAGAAAGCTGTAATTGCTGTTGCGGATTCACCAGCGCACTGCGGGCATGAATGATTTCGAGATCGAGGCCGACTTTTCCTTCGCTGCTGATTAAAACACCGACGGTACTTCCGGCATACGCCAGACTGAAATCCGGCAGATCAGGGGATTCAAAACTTGGACGACCGCTCGGCAGCGTAATAACGTTGGGAAGCTCAGCGATGCCGTAAAGATAGAAAATCATTTCAGCCAGCAGAACGCGGCCGTTTAAGAAACGCTTGCGCTGTTTTTCGGAAAGGTGTCTGGCGAATAATATGATCTCTTTGGGCAACCGGTGTGTATCCGGTTCTGCATCCGTCATTGCCCATCTTGCAAAATGGCACGCCATTGTTCACTCCATGATTAATGGTTCGACCGCATTTTCTCAATTGTGCTAAAGAATAACATTAAGAGAAATCATTAAAAACCGCTTAAAACCCGCAGCACTGCACACTTTTTTCCCTTTTCCGACAATATTTCATCATCATAAAGTGAAAGCCATCACAGCCTAAGTCCCTTATTGAGAAAGAATATCATTGGAATGATGTTCTGGTTTTTTACGCATACCCTTCTCACGCCAGATATATCTACTATAGCAACATAAAGAAACGTCAGAAAATGCCGTTACTAATTAAGCAGCGATCTCGCTGCTTTGCCTGTGAGTGCCCAAAAATGTTAAAAACAACGCAATCCCGCTTTATCGCATTGATCAGCTTGTTTTTTATTGCGCTGGTCATCGTTACGCTTATCGTGATCCAGGTGTATATCGCTCCCCAGCTGAAGCAGACAGAAAGTAATCTGGTGGCTAATCAGGTGGATGACGTTGCAGTGGCAATTAATGACCGCTTGAATAAAGTTGAGTCTCAGGTACGGACCATTACCCAGACTGTCGCACAAATGGACAGCGACAGTATCGATCGTTTACTTCCGGCACTGGTTGATCAGTACGGTGACGCTGCGGTATTTGGCGGCGGGATCTGGCCACTGCCGAATCAACGCGATCCGGCCAAAATCAAATTCAGCACTTTCTTTGCCCGTAATAATAATAATCAGCTGACGGTCAATACCTTCTGGAACAGCGCTGAATCTCCCAACTATTTCGATCAGTCGTGGTATCTGGCGGCTTCAAAAGGTGAAAAGGGCCAGTGTGTCTGGGCGCCTGCTTATTTCGATGACGCCAGCACGCAGCCGCGGACTAACTGTGCGATGCCGATTTACAAAGGCGATAAACAATGGGGTGTCGCAACCATTGACGTCACACTGGGTTTCTTTAACCAACTGGTGACGGAGATGGAGAAAAAGGTTCATGCGAAAATTTATATCGTGGAAAAAGACGGCACAATTGTCGGTACCAGCCATTCTACCGATGAAAAATTGCCGAAACTGGCTTCACTGGGTGAGACTTCTCCCCTGGCGATGCAGATCCGCAAAAGTCTGGATCAGATCAACGGACAGGCGAGTCTGATCGCTGACTACGACAATGACGGCACGTCGCACACCCTATTCATGAGTAACATTCAGGGACCCTGGTTTATCGCCACTGATATGCCGACCAGCCAGTTACTGGCGCGCAGCCACAGCATTCTGGCGAGCCTCGGACTGGTTCAAATCCCGATGGTCTTGTTGTTACTGATCGTTCTGATCGCCGCAATTAAAATTTTCATGCGCCAGCTGGCAGCACTGAATAGAAATATCGCCCAGCTTTCCGCCGGCGGTGCCGACTTAACCCGTCGTTTGCCGGAAAGCCGAAGCCCTGAGTTCAATCAGATCAACCAGAATTTCAACGGCTTCCTGTCTTTCCTGCAGTCGATTCTGCGTCAGGTCGGCGACAGTAGTCTGGCGATCACCTCGGCCTCGCGTCAGATTGCCAGCGGTAACCTGGACTTGTCAGCACGAACCGAAGAGCAGGCCAGTTCGATTGTCGAAACGGCAGCCTCAATGGAGCAACTGACCAGCACCGTGAAACAGAACGCTGCCAATGCGGAAGGGGCTAACCAGCTGGCGCGTGATGCCTCTGCTGTTGCTGAGAAGGGCTCGGAGGTGGTGAAACAAGTGGTTGAGACCATGGGTTCGATCACCCGTTCTTCTCATAAAATCGTCGATATCATCAGCGTGATCGACGGCATCGCTTTCCAGACTAACATTCTGGCGCTGAATGCGGCGGTTGAAGCGGCGCGTGCCGGTGAACAGGGGCGTGGCTTCGCCGTTGTGGCATCCGAGGTACGCAGTCTGGCACAGCGCTCGGCCACTTCGGCGCGTGAAATCAAAAAACTGATCGAGGATTCGGTGGCAGATATCTCCACCGGCAGCGAACTGGTGGCGACCGCCGGGACGACGATGGATGAAGTCATGGGCGGCGTAAATAATGTTGCGACACTGATGAACGAAATCATGTCTTCCAGTCAGGAACAAAGTCTGGGCATTGAGCAGGTTAACGTCGCGATCACTCAGCTGGATAATGCGACGCAGCAGAATGCCGCGCTGGTTGAGCAGGTTTCGGCTGCCGCACAGGCGATGCAGGATCAGACCGTTCAACTGGAGACCGTGGTTGCAGGCTTTAAGCTCTGATCACGTTTGCTACAGAAAGTTAAATCAGGCGGTGAGTGAGCGATCACTCACCGTTTTTTATTTTGAACAGTGCCTCAGTAAAAGGTGTGTTCAGTCATAAAATTAATCAGGCTGGTGAGTTTGGCGCGTGGTCTGAAATCGGGCAGATACACCAGATGTACCGGACGTGGCTTCGGGATAAAAGACTCAAGCACAGGGATCAGTTTTCCGCTGGCAATATCACTGGCCAGAAGAACTTTGGGCTGCAACAGCAAACCGGCGCCTTCCAGCGCAGCGGCGCGTAATGCATGGCCGTCGTTTGATACATAACGGCTATGGACAGGCCACGCTGACGTGGTGTGCTCTGCATTCGCCAGATGCCAGCCTTCGCTCTGATTCCAGACGGTATGCACCAGACACGGGTGCGTTTTCAAATCTTCAGGCGAAGCGGGCATACCAAAACGCTGCAAATATTCCGGAGAAGCACAGATCACCATTTCATAGGGGGCCAGCGGCTTCGCGACCAGCCGGTCATCACCTGTTTCGCCAATGCGAATCGCCGCGTCAAAACCCTCTGCGAGCAAATCCACCCGGGCATTGCTCAGTATCAGCTCCACATTGATTTTAGGGTGTTTTTGCAGATAACGGGCCAGCATCGGCGCTACCACGCTGGAGCCGAGTGACACCGGCGCGCTGACCCGCAGCAGCCCGGTCGGTACGCTTTGCAGGCTTTCCATCGCGCTTTCCGTAAATTTCATCTGTTCCAGCACCCGTTTTCCATTCTCATAAAATACTTCACCGGCATCGGTCAGGCTTTGCCTGCGGGTGGTGCGTTGCAACAGGCGGGCATTCAGATACTTTTCTAACTGCTGAATGTGCTTGCCAACCATCACTGCGGAGATCCCCAGTTTTTCTGCCGCGGTGCTGAAATTTCCGGTTTCTACTACGCTGACAAAGACTTCGATATTCCGCAGCTTATCCATATTACAAACCCTGAGTTAGAACAGAACGAATAATTCGAGTCTATATCTAACCCTCAGTTTGGTGAAAGATGAACCCACAAACATTATTGAGGAGTCTGTGATGAAAATTTTAGTGATTGGCGGGACGGGTACATTGGGTAAAGCCGTAGTGCGTGAGTTTGCCGGTGATCATGAGGTGATCACGGCAGGTAAAACACAGGGGGATTTTCAGGTAGATATCACCGACGAAAACAGCGTAAAAACGCTTTTCCAACGTACGGGTAAACTCGATGCGATTATCACAACCACAGGGAGCCTGCACTTCGGCCCGCTGACAGAAATGACTGCAGAACAATTCAATATTGGTTTACAGGATAAACTGCTCGGGCAGGTACGCATTGCGCTGATCGGTCAGGAATTTCTCAATGATGGTGGTTCCATCACGCTGACCAGCGGGATTATTGCTGATGAGCCCATCCGTCAGGGGGCCAACGCCACCACGGTGAATGCGGCAGTCGAGGGCTTTGTACGTGGTGCATCGATTGAGTTACCACGCGGGATGCGTATTAATGCCGTCAGCCCGACAGTGGTAGAAGAATCCCTTGCAGGCTATGGCCCGTTCTTCCCTGGCTTTGAAGCGGCCCCGGCAGCACGTGTGGCAAAAGCGTACCGCCGCAGTGTGGAAGGTGCACAGAACGGGCGGGTTTATAAAGTCTGGTAAGGCCCGACGTTCTGAAGCCAATAAAAACCCGCATGTTAAAATGCGGGTTTTTATTGCGCATGACAGATTATTTGCCGATGCAGAAACTGGAGAAAATACGGCCCAGCAAATCATCGGATGTAAATTCACCGGTGATTTCACTCAGCGATTGCTGTGCCAGACGCAGTTCTTCTGCCAGTAATTCCCCCGCCCATGCACCAAGCAGCTGATCTTTACCCTGAACCAGATGCTGTGCAGCCTGTTCCAGCGCCTGTAAGTGACGGCGACGGGCAAGGAATCCACCTTCCATATTGTGATTAAAGCCCATCACCTGTTTCAGATGATCGCGCAGCAGGTCAACGCCGTCACCGGTACGGGCGGAAAGGCGAATAAGTGAGTGACCATTCACTTGTGTCTGCCCCAGCGCTTCGCCTGTGATATCGGCTTTATTACGCACAACCACGATAGGCAAAGAGGCTGGCAGGCGGGCCATAAATTCAGGCCAGATTTGTGCAGGTTCCGTGGCGGCCGTTGTGGTGCCGTCGACCATAAACAGTACCAAATCAGCTTGTTCGATCTCATTCCATGCACGTTCGATACCGATACGCTCAACTTCGTCGCTGGCTTCGCGCAACCCGGCGGTGTCGATAATATGCAAAGGCATGCCGTCTAAGTGAATGTGTTCGCGTAAAACGTCACGGGTAGTGCCGGCAATATCGGTCACGATCGCGGCTTCACGACCTGCCAGTGCATTCAGCAGGCTGGATTTCCCGGCATTCGGACGCCCGGCAATCACCACTTTCATTCCTTCACGCAGCAGACTGCCCTGACGCGCTTCAGCACGCACCGCATCAAGATCGCCCATCACCGTATTGAGTTTGGCTTCGATTTTGCCGTCAGACAGGAAGTCGATTTCCTCGTCGGGGAAGTCAATAGCCGCTTCGACAAAGATCCGCAGGTGAGTGAGTGCTTCCACCAGATGATGAATACGGTTCGAGAAAGCGCCCTGTAATGAATTAACGGCTGAACGTGCCGCCTGCTCAGAACTGGCATCAATCAGGTCAGCAATGGCCTCAGCCTGCGCCAGATCGAGTTTATCATTGAGGAATGCACGTTCAGAGAATTCGCCCGGACGCGCAATACGTACATTTTCAAGCGCAATGATGCGTTTAAGCAGCAAATCCAGGATCACCGGCCCGCCGTGACCTTGCAGCTCAAGTACGTCTTCACCGGTAAAGGAATTCGGGCCGGGGAACCACAGCGCGATGCCCTGATCCAGCGTACTGCCATCGGCATCCTGAAACGGCAGATAATCGGCATAACGCGGCTTGGGCAGTTTGCCTAAGACAGCCTGTGCCACATCACGCGCCGCGCGGCCGGAAACGCGTAAAATGCCTACACCACCGCGGCCGGGGGGCGTTGCCTGGGCAATGATGGTATCTGAGGTGCTCATATTCATCTCTTTTGGTCTTTTTACGGATATGCAAAAGGCGATCAAATGATCGCCTTTGTTTTTTATCATCAAGTTTAGCTGTCAGGACGAAACCCGTCCTGACTTTCACTTATGACTTTTTCTTGTCGCGGCTATGCAGGCCACGTTTTTCCAGCCCGCGATAAATCAGCTGTTGCTGGAGAATGGTTACCAGGTTACTGACGATGTAGTACACCACCAGACCGGACGGGAACCACAGGAAGAACACGGTGAAGATGACCGGCATGAAGGTCATGATCTTCTGCTGCATCGGGTCGGTTACGGTGGTCGGCGACATCTTCTGGATGAAGAACATCGTGATACCCATCAGAACCGGCAGAATGTAGTACGGGTCTTGTGCTGACAGGTCATGGATCCACAGGATGAATGGCGCATGACGCAATTCAATGGAACCAGACAGCATGTAATACAGTGCCAGGAAGATTGGCATCTGAATAACCAGCGGCAGACAGCCCCCCAGCGGGTTCACTTTCTCGGACTTATACAGCGCCATCATTTCCTGACTCATGCGCTGTTTGTCATCCCCGATACGCTCACGCATGGCGGCCAGTTTAGGCTGCAACATACGCATTTTCGCCATCGACGTGTACTGTGCGCGGGTCAGGGGATACATGATACCGCGGACAATAAAGGTGATAACGATGATCGAGAAGCCCCAGTTACCGACAAACCCTTGAATGAATTTCAACAGTTTGAACAGTGGCTGAGAGATGAACCACAACCAACCGTAGTCAACCGTCAGGTCAAGGTGTGGCGCGATTGCAGCCATCTTGTCCTGAATTTCCGGGCCAACCCACAGGATCGAAGCAACTTGTTGCTGTGCGCCCGGTGCAACGGTAAACGGTGTGCCTTTAAAGCCAATCGTTGAAATACCGTTATTGGTAGTCGTGAAGAAAGTGTTGGTGTCTTTCGCTGATGGGATCCACGCCGTTGCAAAGTACTGCTGCAACATTGCAACCCAACCGCCCTGAGTCGTGACATTCAGTGCATCGCTCTTATCGAACGCATACTTCTGATATTTGTCATCGCTTGAGGAATATGCCGCGCCGCGGAAAGTGTGAAGGGCAAAGTTATTACTGCCGGTATCACGGTGCTTAGGCAATTCGGTGGTTTGTTTCAGCTGACCGAACATAGTCAGGTCAAGCGGGGTTGCCGTGGTGTTGTTGATATTGTATTCAACGTTTACCGCGTAAGAGCCACGTTTGATCACGAAGGTTTTGGTATAAATTGCACCGTTTGCCGCCGTGTAAGTCATCGGAATGCGCAGTTCAGACTGACCTTCAGCCATCGTGAAGGTATCGGAGCTCGCCTGGAACAGAGGGCGTTCGCCGTTAGCCGGATTGTCAGGACCGTTTTTGCCTGTCAGGCCACTTTGTGCCTGATAGAGGAAATTAGGAGTCGTTTCTAATAACTGGAAAGGCTGGTCAGAACCCAAAGACGTCGGGTAAGCCTTCAGCAGAGCCTGCTCAATGTCGCCACCACGGGTGTTGATCGTTAATGACAGCACATCACTGTTAACTGTAATTAATTTGCCCTGTCCGCTATCAGGAACAGCCTGATTAGCAGCATCACCGTTTGCAGTGTTCGCAGTCTGTTGCGTGGTCTGGTTGGCCGGTTGCGGAGCGTGGTCCGTTTGCCATGCCTGCCAGATCATGAAAGACACGAACAGCAGAGCGATGAGGAAAAGATTGCGTTGCGAATCCATCGTTAGTGTTCTCTGTTATTGTCGGTTTTCGGCGGTACGGGGTCATCACCACCTGGGTTCAAAGGATGGCATTTTAATACGCGTTTCAAAGTCAACCAACTGCCTTTTAACATGCCAAAACGACCAATTGCTTCAATACCGTATTGAGAGCAGGTTGGTCGAAAGCGGCAATGTGGCCCGAGCAACGGACTGATGAATAACTGATAACCACGTATCAGCTTTATCAGGATGCGGGAGCCTGTCGGCAATGTCGACGCCATAATTTCTCCAACGCTTCCGTCAGCGCGCGATTATCTAAATCGGCGACACCCTTTTTGGCTACTACCACAAAATCCATCGACGGCAGCGTATGCTGATTCAAGCGGAAACTTTCGCGGGTGAGGCGTTTGATCCGATTGCGTTCATGTGCGCGTTTGACGTGTTTTTTTGCGACGGTGAGACCGATGCGGGGATGCCCCAGCTCGTTCAGGCGGCCGAGTATCGTGATTTGCGGCGTGCCAGCCCGTTGTGGCTGCTGGAAGACGAAAGTGAAATGACGGGGAGTTAACAAACGTAACTCCCTGGGAAAAGCGAGCTTAACCACTAAATAGGTTAGCTTTTATTACTTAGAAGCTGACAGACGGGTACGGCCTTTCGCACGACGGCGAGCCAGAACCTGACGACCATTTTTGGTGGCCATACGAGCACGGAAGCCGTGGCTACGGTTGCGCTTCAATACGGACGGTTGGAAAGTGCGTTTCATGGCGATTTCTACCTAAACTTAAATTATTACTGATCAGTAAACGCGAAGACATTTCGGCGAAAAAACGACCGGTGCCTTTGTCGCAACATATAAAGAAGCGGGATTGTAATAACTGTACAGTCCTGAGTCAATTTACATTGCCAGAAATGGTTCAAGTGTTTACCAGAATTGCCCGTGGTCACACCGCAATATCCATCTGGTTATGACCATCAGGAACACAGGCTTCACACGTAGGGCTGAGGATTATACGGACTCTGCCATAAATCGCAAGGATCCTCGGCTGATCCTTATCCACAGGCGTGAGATCTTCCTCGCAGAGTGTTGAAATTTAGCTCAGCGGACTCCTATTTTTTCAGCAGAGTGATGATTACATCGCCTAATTTAAAAAGGATCGGCTAAGCTTACCCACTTGCCGATTGCTGCCTGTGGATAAAAAGGATCTAAACTGTCAGGAAGGGGAGGATCTCTGTGCCGGATTGCGTTATGATCCGCCATTCCGATCGCGATCCCGGCTGGGATGCTTTCGACAAAAATCGCAAAAAGCGGTTCGCACGTGACTTTACGCCACTGACAGGGTGGTAAGAGAAATTTCCCCCATTGACGGGCGGAACGTGTGCCAAAAATCATGATTTAAAAAACATCCTGATCCTTTTCTTTTTTGATACTTGTTCGAGTGGAGTCCGCCGTGTCACTTTCGCTTTGGCAGCAATGTCTTGCCCGTTTGCAGGATGAACTACCTGCCACAGAATTCAGTATGTGGATACGCCCCCTGCAGGCGGAACTCAACGACAATACGTTGGCGCTGTATGCCCCGAATCGTTTTGTCCTGGATTGGGTTCGTGACAAATACCTAAACAATATTAACGGCTTGCTTAATGATTTCTGTGGCCCGGATGCACCGTTGCTGCGTTTTGAAGTCGGCAGCAAGCCGGTGATCCAGCGTGTCAGTCAGCCTGTCGCCGCCAGTGTCAGTTCCCAGGCTGCGCCTGCCATTCCGCGTCTGGCACCTTCCCGTCCAAGCTGGGATAGCTCACCGGCTCAGCCCGAGCTGTCCTATCGTTCTAACGTCAACCCGAAACATACCTTTGATAACTTCGTAGAAGGTAAATCTAACCAGCTGGCCCGCGCGGCGGCGCGTCAGGTGGCAGATAATCCGGGAGGCGCGTACAACCCGCTCTTCCTTTATGGTGGCACCGGTCTGGGTAAAACCCACTTATTGCATGCGGTCGGTAACGGCATCATGGCGCGTAAAGCCAATGCTAAAGTGGTGTACATGCATTCCGAGCGTTTTGTACAGGACATGGTCAAAGCCCTGCAAAACAACGCCATCGAAGAGTTCAAACGGTACTACCGTTCTGTCGATGCGTTGCTCATCGATGACATTCAGTTCTTTGCTAATAAAGAACGTTCTCAGGAAGAGTTTTTTCACACCTTTAATGCCCTGCTGGAAGGCAATCAGCAGATCATCCTGACCTCGGATCGTTATCCGAAAGAGATCAACGGGGTTGAAGATCGTCTGAAATCGCGTTTCGGCTGGGGACTGACGGTGGCGATCGAGCCGCCGGAATTAGAGACCCGCGTGGCGATCCTGATGAAAAAGGCGGACGAGAACGATATCCGGCTGCCGGGTGAAGTCGCCTTCTTTATTGCTAAACGTCTGCGCTCTAATGTGCGTGAGCTTGAAGGCGCACTGAACCGCGTGATCGCCAACGCCAACTTTACCGGCCGTGCGATCACTATCGACTTCGTCCGTGAAGCGTTGCGCGATTTGTTAGCGCTTCAGGAGAAGCTGGTCACTATCGATAATATTCAGAAAACAGTGGCCGAATATTATAAAATCAAGGTCGCTGACCTGCTTTCCAAACGGCGTTCCCGTTCGGTAGCCCGCCCACGCCAGATGGCGATGGCGCTGGCGAAAGAGCTGACCAACCACAGCCTGCCAGAAATCGGCGATGCGTTCGGTGGTCGGGACCATACCACGGTGTTGCACGCCTGCCGTAAAATCGAGCAGTTGCGTGAAGAAAGTCACGACATCAAAGAAGATTTCTCCAACTTAATCAGAACATTATCTTCCTAGCGCTATGAAATTTATTGTTGAACGTGAGCATTTGCTGAAACCACTGCAACAGGTCAGTAGCCCGCTGGGTGGACGACCAACGTTGCCTATTCTGGGTAACCTGTTATTACAGGTAACGGATGGCGCGCTGTCGCTGACCGGGACGGATTTGGAAATGGAGATGGTGGCGAAAGTCGCGCTGTCTCAGCCACATGAAGCGGGCGCCACCACGGTGCCGGCACGTAAATTCTTTGATATTTGCCGTGGATTGCCGGAAGGCGCGGAAATTTCCGTCGCTCTCGACGGCGATCGCATGCTGGTAAAATCAGGCCGCAGCCGTTTCTCGCTGTCGACTCTGCCAGCCACAGATTTCCCAAATCTGGATGACTGGCAAAGCGAAGTAGAATTCACCCTGCCGCAGGCTACGCTGAAACGCCTGATCGAAGCCACGCAGTTCTCCATGGCACATCAGGACGTTCGTTATTATTTAAACGGCATGCTGTTTGAAACCGAAGGTGAAGAGCTGCGTACTGTTGCGACCGACGGTCACCGTCTGGCGGTGTGTTCTATGTCAATCGGCCAGTCCCTGCCGTCGCATTCGGTGATCGTGCCTCGTAAAGGCGTGATGGAACTGGTGCGTCTGCTTGACGGCGGTGACACCACATTGCAGCTGCAAATCGGCAGCAATAATATCCGTGCTCACGTTGGCGATTTTATCTTTACCTCTAAGCTGGTTGACGGTCGCTTCCCGGATTATCGCCGCGTATTGCCGAAGAATCCGGACAAAACGCTGCAAGCCGGCTGTGATTTACTGAAACAGGCGTTTGCCCGCGCAGCGATTCTTTCTAATGAAAAATTCCGTGGCGTGCGTTTGTATGTCAGCCATAACCAGCTGAAAATCACCGCGAATAACCCGGAACAGGAAGAAGCAGAAGAAATTCTGGATGTCGGCTATGAAGGCACCGAAATGGAAATCGGTTTCAACGTCAGTTACGTACTGGATGTGCTCAACGCCCTCAAGTGCGAAGATGTGAATCTGCTGCTGACGGACTCTGTCTCCAGCGTGCAGATCGAAGACGCTGCGAGCCAGTCGGCCGCCTACGTCGTCATGCCAATGAGGCTCTGATCGGGCTGTCTTACTTGTCATTTTGCGCTTGGGCAGTGCTCGCAATGCTCACGTACCTGAGTACGCTCCGCTTGCTGTGCGCTGTCCGCACGCAAACTGACAGCGACGATGACGCCCTGGAATGGATGTAGATGGCCTTAACGCGCTTACTGATAAAAGATTTCCGCAACATCGAGGCGGCGGATTTGGATCCGTCGTCCGGTTTTAACTTTCTGGTTGGTCCCAATGGCAGCGGTAAAACCAGTGTGCTCGAAGCGGTATATACGCTGGGGCATGGCCGCGCTTTTCGCAGTTTGCAGGCAGGACGTGTTATCCGTCACGAGCAGCCGGAGTTTGTGCTCCATGCGCGTGTGGATGACGGCGGTGATCGCGAATTGTCGATTGGCCTGAGCAAAAGTCGTCAGGGCGACAGTAAAGTGCGCATTGATGGCAGTGACGGCCACAAAGTGTCGGAACTGGCCCAGATGCTGCCCATGCAACTTATCACACCCGAAGGCTTTACCCTGCTTAATGGCGGGCCGAAGTACCGGCGGGCGTTTATTGACTGGGGTTGTTTTCATCACGACCCCGGTTTTTTTATCGCCTGGAGCAACCTGCGACGGTTACTCAAGCAGCGCAACGCCGCGCTGCGACAGGTGAGTCGTTATGCGCAAATTCGTGCCTGGGATCAGGAACTGATCCCGTTAGCCGAACGCATTAGCGAATGGCGGGCGGCTTACAGCGACGCGATCGCAGCTGATATCAGCGCGACCTGCGCGCAATTCCTGCCTGAATTTGCCCTCAGTTTTTCTTTCCAGCGTGGATGGGACAAGGAAACTGAGTACGGCGAGTTGCTGGAGCGTAATTTTGAACGCGACAGAGCCTTAACCTATACCGCATCAGGCCCGCATAAAGCGGATTTCCGCATTCGTGCCGACGGCACGCCGGTGGAAGATTTACTGTCCCGCGGGCAGCTGAAATTACTGATGTGTGCGCTGAGACTGGCGCAGGGTGAGTTCCTCACCCGACAGAGCGGGCGGCGTTGCCTGTATCTTCTTGACGATTTTGCCTCCGAGCTGGACGCCGACCGACGTCGGTTGCTGGCCGATCGCCTGAAAGCCACCCGGGCACAGGTTTTTGTCAGTGCGATAAGCGCTGAGCAAGTGACCGATATGATGGGTGAAAAGGGCAAGATGTTCCGCGTGGAACAAGGTAAAATAGCCGTTCTATCACAGGACTAAAAATGAGCGAGAAACGTTGATGTCGAATTCTTATGACTCCTCAAGTATCAAGGTATTAAAAGGGCTGGACGCGGTGCGTAAGCGCCCCGGCATGTATATCGGCGATACCGATGACGGCACTGGTCTGCACCACATGGTATTCGAGGTTGTGGACAACGCTATCGACGAAGCCCTCGCGGGCCACTGTAAAGAGATTCAGGTCACGATCCATGCGGATAACTCTGTTTCCGTACAGGATGATGGTCGTGGTATTCCGACCGGCATTCATGAAGAAGAGGGCGTTTCTGCTGCTCAGGTCATCATGACCGTGCTTCATGCTGGCGGTAAATTCGACGATAACTCGTATAAAGTCTCCGGCGGCCTGCATGGCGTGGGTGTTTCCGTCGTTAACGCCTTGTCAGAAAAACTGGAACTGGTTATCCGCCGTGAAGGCAAAGTGCACACCCAGACTTATGTGCATGGCGAGCCTCAGGATCCGCTGAAAGTCATTGGCGATACTGACGTAACCGGTACCACGGTACGTTTCTGGCCGAGTTTCCAGACCTTCACGAATCACACTGAATTCGAGTATGACATCCTGGCAAAACGCCTGCGTGAACTGTCATTCCTGAACTCCGGTGTGGCAATCCGTTTGCTGGATAAACGTGATGGTAAGAATGATCATTTCCATTATGAGGGCGGTATCAAAGCCTTCGTGGAATACCTGAACAAGAACAAAACCCCAATCCACCCGACCGTATTCTATTTCTCTACGGTTAAGGACGATATTGGTGTTGAGATTGCATTGCAGTGGAATGACGGTTTCCAGGAAAACATTTACTGCTTCACCAACAATATTCCACAGCGTGATGGCGGGACTCACTTAGCCGGTTTCCGTTCGGCGATGACCCGTACCCTGAACGCCTACATGGATAAAGAAGGTTACAGCAAGAAATCCAAAATCAGTGCCACCGGTGACGATGCCCGTGAAGGCCTGATTGCTGTTGTTTCTGTTAAGGTGCCTGATCCTAAGTTCTCTTCACAGACCAAAGACAAACTGGTTTCTTCAGAAGTGAAAACGGCTGTTGAAACGCTGATGAACGAAAAGCTGGTGGATTACCTGATGGAAAACCCGTCAGACGCCAAAATCGTTGTCGGTAAAATCATTGATGCGGCGCGCGCCCGTGAAGCGGCCCGCAAAGCGCGTGAAATGACCCGCCGTAAAGGCGCGCTGGATCTGGCTGGCTTGCCAGGCAAACTGGCGGATTGTCAGGAACGTGACCCGGCTCATTCCGAACTGTACTTAGTGGAAGGGGACTCTGCGGGCGGCTCTGCAAAACAAGGCCGTAACCGTAAGAACCAAGCGATTCTGCCGTTGAAAGGTAAAATCCTCAACGTAGAGAAAGCGCGCTTCGACAAAATGCTCTCTTCGCAGGAAGTCGCGACACTGATTACTGCGCTCGGTTGCGGCATTGGTCGTGACGAATACAATCCGGACAAACTGCGCTATCACAGCATCATCATCATGACCGATGCCGACGTCGATGGTTCACACATCCGTACTCTGCTGCTGACTTTCTTCTACCGTCAGATGCCTGAAATTGTAGAACGTGGCCATGTGTTTATCGCACAACCGCCGTTGTACAAAGTGAAAAAAGGTAAGCAGGAACAGTATATTAAAGATGACGAAGCCATGGATCAGTATCAGATTTCCATCGCGATGGACGGGGCAACGTTACATGCCAACGCCCATGCACCGGCCCTGGCGGGTGAACCGCTGGAGAAACTGGTGGCTGAACATCACAGCGTGCAGAAAATGATTGGCCGTATGGAACGTCGTTATCCGCGTGCTTTGCTGAATAACCTGATCTATCAGCCAACGCTGCCGGGGTCTGATCTGACTGATCAGGCGAAAGTTCAGGCCTGGATGGAATCGCTGGTCGCGCGTCTCAATGAGAAAGAACAGCACGGCAGTTCTTACAGCGCGATCGTGCGTGAAAACCGCGAACATCAGCTGTTCGAACCGGTTCTGCGTATCCGTACGCACGGTGTCGATACGGATTACGATCTGGATGCTGACTTCATCCAGGGCGGCGAATACCGCAAAATCTGTGCACTGGGCGAACAGCTTCGCGGCCTGATCGAAGAAGATGCCTTCATCGAACGTGGCGAACGCCGTCAGCCAGTGACCAGCTTCGAGCAGGCCCTGGAATGGCTGGTGAAAGAGTCCCGTCGTGGCCTGTCGATTCAGCGATACAAAGGTCTGGGCGAGATGAACCCTGATCAGCTGTGGGAAACCACCATGGATCCTGAGCAACGTCGCATGTTACGTGTGACGGTGAAAGATGCCATCGCGGCTGACCAGTTGTTCACCACGCTGATGGGCGATGCGGTTGAACCGCGTCGCGCCTTTATCGAAGAGAACGCCCTGAAAGCGGCCAATATTGATATCTGATCAAGGCATGAGCTGATAAAAAGTCCGAACCGGGAAACCGTTTCGGACTTTTTTTTCGTCTGACGCACCCCGCATTCCGGCTGGCTTTACAGCGGGTAATCGCGTTAGCATTGAGCAAGATTTCTTAAACTCTGAGGATGCTATGGCTATTGAATTAATTGCAATTGATATGGACGGGACGTTGCTCAATCCGCAGCATGAAGTGACACCCGCCGTTAAAAAAGCGTTGTCAGAAGCACGGGCGAAAGGTGTGCAAATCGTTCTGGCGACCGGCCGTCCTTTTATCGGTGTACAGCGCTATCTGATGGAACTGGATTTACAGCAGGACGGTTGTTATTGCATCACCAATAATGGCGCGCTGGTGCATAATGCCAAAGATGGCAGCGTGATCGCCGAAATAGCCCTCAGAATTGATGATTATCATTACTTCGAACAACTCGCCCGTCAGCTTGGTGTGCATTTCCATGCCCTGACAAAAAATGATCTGTTTACCGCTAACCGTCATATCAGCAAATACAGCGTACATGAATCCTACACCACCGGCATTCCGCTGCAATTCTGTCCGGCAGAGGAAATGGATCCGGCGCTCACGTTCCCGAAAGTGATGATGATTGATGATCCGCAACTGCTGGACCGCGCTATCAGCCAGCTTCCTGCTGAGGCAAAAGAACGCTACACCATCATGAAAAGCTCGCCGTATTTCCTTGAAATCCTTGATAAGCGCGTGAATAAAGGCGAAGGCGTGAAGGCACTGGCAGAAAAACTGGGTATTGCGCGTGCGAGTGTGATGACGCTCGGCGACCAGGAAAATGACATTGCGATGCTGGAATATGCCGGGATTGGCGTTGCGATGGGAAATGCGCTGGACAGCGTAAAAGCCGTCAGCCAGTTCGTCACCAAAACGAACACTGAAGACGGTGTGGCGTTTGCAATCGAGAAGTTCGTTCTGAACGTCTGAACCTGTAAGGCAGAAGGAGCCACCCGGCCATGGAAAAACAATTAACTTCTGATGCCCGCGGGCATCAGCTGACTAACATTAACGTCTGGACGCCGGACAGCCAGTGGCTGGCGTATGACGTGCGCCCGCATGGTGGTTCTTTTACCGGCTCAACCATTGAGCGGGTGAATGTCGAAACGGCTGAGGTACAAGTGCTTTATCAGGCACATCACGGCGCACACGTGGGTGTGGTAACCGTCAGCCCGGATCTGCCTGCCCGTTATGCGTTTATTCATGGCCCGGAAAATCCGGATGAAAGCTGGCAGTATGATTTTCATCACCGTCGCGGTGTCATCGTTTCAGAGCCTGCAGGCGAAAAGGCCGTGACGCTGGATGCGATGGACATCACAGCCCCTTTTACCGCCGGAGCCCTGCGCGGTGGCTCACATGTTCACGTATTCAGCCCGGACGGTTCGCGTCTGAGTTTTACCTATAATGACCATGTGTTGCATGAACGTGCGCCGGCACTCGACCTGCGTAATGTTGGCGTCGCTGTTTCAGGTTATCCGGTAGTTTCTCCAAAACATCACCCGCGTGAATACGATGGAAGCCATTTCAGCGTTCTGGTTAGCGAAACTACGCCCTGTCCTCAGCCCGGCAGCGATGAAATCAACCGGGCTTATGAAGAGGGCTGGATCGGGCATGAAGGCTATCTGAAACCGGATGGCAGCCGTCAGCGATGGGCACTGGCCTTTATCGGCGATACTCTTTCCGCCCGCGGCGAAAAGCATCCTGAAGTCTATGTGGTGGATTTGCCACACCATGATCAGGATTACCGTCAGTCGGGTGATAAACCTTTGCAGGGCACACCGGAAACGCTGCCCGCGCCCCCTTCAGGCGTAAAGCAAAGGCGCATCACCTTTACTGAAAATGGCATCGCTACCCAGCCACGCCACTGGCTACGCACATCGCCGGATGGCGAACAGATTGCGTTTCTGATGAAAGACCAAAACGGGGTCGTGCAGGTCTGGACGGTTTCACCGAACGGGGGCGAACCGGTGCAAATCAGCCATACCGGGCAGGGGGTTCAGTCAGCGTTCAGCTGGAGTCCTGATGGAAAATCGCTGGCACTGGTATGCGATAACAGCGTGATGCGTCTTGATGTTAAAAGCGGAGAAATGCAGCGGTTAACGCAGAGAACGGAGATTACGCCTTGCGCCGATGCGGTCGTGTATTCACCGGATGGCAGCAAAGTGGCGTTTATGCGCCAGTGTGGGGAATTCGCTCAGATTTTTGTTACCGACGCTCAGTAGCTCTTTTAGTAAACCGGCCAGGGTTTGAAACGGTCCCATAATGTTGGCCGGTTTTTTTACGCTTATTTTTTATGCGCCGAAGACTTGTGACCGCGATCGGTGGTGGTCATGGGCGGGATGTGATCAATATCGACACCGTTGCTCAACGCAATATTGTGTTCTTCACTGGCTTTGACGCGATCCCGCGTCGTCACTTTTCCGCTACGAAAATAATCATAAGGCAACAATACCGTATCCAGTACTGCGCTGAACGGCAAATCAATTAACAGCAGCGGCGTCATCGCCCAGCTGGTTTCATCACTTTTTATCATATTTACATCAGCGCGTGCGCCTGAATAATATCCGGTATCGCCACCTGTATGGCTCATTACGCTGGAGCAACCGCTCGTCGCTAAAAAAACACATCCTGTCATCAGCGGCGTTAATGCAAATTTCATCATGTTAGAACTCATCTTATGCTGTCAGGCTGAGCTTGTACGTCAAGGTGACTTATACCACTCAGCACAAAAAATTAACAAAGCAAGCTGTAGCTCTGTGGCTGCGATCCCATTAAGTGTAATTACTATTTGAAATATTGCAGGAATCTGCCTGCTCTCTCTGTCTTTTCGCTCCGGTCCGTTATGTATTTTGGCCTTCATCATATAAACCACAGCCAAATTTTTTGTTTTTTCTGGCTTGAAAATTTTCCTTTCGTCTCCATTTTTACTGTACGACGCAGGAGGAGAAACGCCGGAAGGGTTTTTCAGTCATCACTGTGTCGCGGGTCGGTCCGCCAGGAGGACGACTCAACAATACTCGCTGAATATCAGGAGAAGTTGTCATGCGTAATTTTGATTTATCCCCGTTATACCGTTCTGCCATTGGTTTTGACCGTTTGTTTAATCTTATCGAATCGGGTCAGAATCAGGGTGGCGGCTATCCCCCATATAATGTCGAGCTGGTTGACGAAAACCATTACCGGATTGCTATCGCAGTTGCAGGTTTTGCCGAATCAGAGCTGGACATTACTGCGCATGACAACATGCTGCTGGTCAAAGGTGCGCATGCACCCGCCGACACCGGGCGGACCTATTTATATCAGGGCATTGCCGAACGTAATTTCGAACGCAAATTTCAGCTGGCGGAGCATATTCAAATAAAAGCCGCCAATTTGTCGAACGGTTTGCTGTATATCGATCTGGAACGTGTCGTTCCTGAATCGTCCAAACCACGGCGTATCGAAATCCGCTGATTTAGCGGCAATAAATCACCAGCGGCTATCTTTACTGACCGCCAGAAAATGAAAAAGTTTAGGCTCGCCGTCAGGGGGCTGTACCGTCACATCCAAAACGGATGATGGCATTAATCATCTCGCTTCAAAGAAGGAGTTACATTATGCGTAATTATGATATTTCCCCATTGCTGCGTCAGTGGATTGGTTTCGATAAATTAGCCAGTTCAATGCAGGGGGCCGATCAGGTTTTCCCTCCTTACAATATTGAAAAGTCGGATGACAACCATTACCGCATTTCACTGGCGCTGGCGGGTTTCCAGCAAAGTGAACTGAATATTGAAGTCGAAGGGCCACGATTAACGGTCAGCGGCACACCGGCTCAGCCGGAAACGCAGGTGGAATATCTGCATCAGGGGTTAGTGATTAAGCCTTTCACCCTGAGTTTCACGCTGGCAGAGCATATGCACGTTTCGGCCGCTGAATTTACCCATG
The DNA here is from genome assembly GCF_019049695.1 of Rahnella perminowiae. Taxonomy (NCBI): domain Bacteria; kingdom Pseudomonadati; phylum Pseudomonadota; class Gammaproteobacteria; order Enterobacterales; family Yersiniaceae; genus Rahnella; species Rahnella perminowiae. The sequence goes on along the minus strand of NZ_JAFMOT010000165.1, from coordinate 21,039 downwards.
GCCTGCTGCATATCAATCTGGTGCGCGAAGTACCGGAAGCGCTGCAACCACAAAAAATCGCGATCGGCACTGAGAAACCAGCGCTGGAAAACCAGTCTGAATAAGACGGTTTCAGCCCAATAAAGAAAGGGAGGACATTAATATGTCCTCCCTTTTTCTTTGTGCCGACCCGTTCTCAATAAATCGCGCTCAGTTACTGATTTTCGGCGTGTGCTTTTTCCACTTCTTCGGCCAAAATTTGCACGCCGCGCTCGATCTGCTCGGCGTCAGGGACGTAGTTCATTCGCATACACTGATGGGTATGTGGCCACGGGTGTTCCAGCCCCGGGAAGAAGTAATCGCCCGGCACCATCAGTACGCCGCGTTGTTTCAGCCGCTGATACAACACTTCTGTGGTGATCGGCAAATCCTTAAACCACAGCCACAGGAAAATCGCGCCTTCCGGTTTGTGGATCAGACAACGTTCTTCCGGCAGGTAACGGCGCAGCGTGGCAATGGTTTCCTGTACGCGCTGATAGTAGAACGGTTTGATCACCTCTTCAGAGAGGCGCAATAAATCGCCGCGTACAATCATCTCATGGGCGATGGCCGGGCCGACGCTGCCCGGCGACAGGCTGATAATGCCGTTCATATTGCTAATCGCTTTGATGATTTTCTCATCGGCAATCACGATACCGCAACGGGAACCCGGCAGGCCGAGTTTTGACAGGCTCATGCACAGGATAATATTCGGGTTCCACAGTGGCGTGGCGTCGGTAAATACAATGCCGGGGAACGGTACACCATAGGCATTATCGATTAATAACGGAATATCTTTCTGCTGCGCCAGTGCATCGAGCCGGATCAGTTCTTCGTCAGTAATGACGTTACCGGTCGGGTTGGTCGGGCGGGAAACACAGATCAGGCCGATGTCATCGGTGATATTCAGGTGATCGAAATCGACGTGATATTTGAACTGGCCTTCCGGCAGCAATTCGATGTTAGGCTTGGCCGACACAAACAGATTTTCATCCAGACCGGCGTCGGCATAACCGAGATATTCCGGTGCCAGCGGGAACAACACTTTTGACATACTGCCGTCGGCGCGACGTCCGGCGAACAGGTTGAACAAATAAAAGAAAGCACTCTGGCTGCCGTTGGTCAGCGCAATATTTTGCGCATCAAGCTGCCAGCCCAGTTCTTTCTGTAACATTTCTGCCAGCGCATGTCGCAACACATCTTTGCCCTGCGGCCCGTCGTAATTGCACAGCGCTTCGGTCAGCTTGCCTGCGGCCAGCATATCTGTCAGCAGCGTCTGGAAATAATCCTGCATCTCAGGAATTTGCGCCGGATTTCCGCCGCCCAGCATCACCGCGCCAGGGGTGCGTAAACCGTCATTCATATCGCCCATCAGACGTGTGATACCTGAAAAACGAGTAAATTTGTCACCGAAAGCAGAAAACGTCATAGAAAGCTTTGTATGTTATCGAAATGTGATGACCACCATAACGTCTGCGGCCGGGCAGTGCAATCCGACCACCGGGGTTTAACGCAGCATTTCCTTTCAGAGTGTTATAGGAATGAGTGGGATAAATTATGTCAGGAAATTATATATACCCCTGACCTTATTATGATTTGCTTACTGACAGAGTAATAAAACTCGCCTGTGTTTTCATTTTTACGAATGGCATAATTATTATTCGAAAATACATAAGCCAGGTTAATACAATGAAAAAAAGTATAATTATTTTGAATTTAGTTATGGCGGGTGGCGGGGATTATGCCCTGGGAAAGAAAATAAAAGATATCGCGCGCAGCACTCAGGCAGAGGGGGTGTTATTTACGGTTAGTTCAGAATCAAAATCTTTTAAAATCGAGGGGGAGGAAAAATTCAATCAAGGCAAAAAAATGAATTACAGGGATTGTGTGATTGTTGTGACGCCCTATAGCATTAAGTCTCCCGTGCCTTTAGCTTCCGTGTTGGCGGATTTATTCTTTCAGTTGGGCATAATAAACTGTGATACTGTTATTCTGATTGATGAGATGGATATCACCCGTGATTTTTGTTCATCAGATCGTGACTATAAAGCCGCTCTCTCCAGCTTAGGCTTAAAAAACATCAGTGTTCATAGCCTTGGGTTCAGTAAAAAATCTCTGGGTTATTTGTCTATGCCGGAGCAAGAGGTTATCAGCATACAAAAATCCGCCAAGCAGGATATTATTAAATTGCTGGATAGTTATAATTTATCTTTACCAGAAGATTGCGCGCTCTATTTTGCATATTTAAGCTCTGATACCGTTTACACTTGTGCCCAGATTTTTATTATCAATACACTGATCGAAGACAGAAATATCCCGGGTAATTCAGCGTATGTTTTTGTCTGCCGGGAAGAACATGTCATTCATCGCTTACTGATAAAACTCAAAGGCTCTTTTTTAAGCCCTCCTCATAATGACTTGTTTTCGGAGTTTCATCTCTCTTCAATAACCGATGAAAGTAAAGTCATCAATCACGGTTACAACCGGGGGGCCGGTAATAAAAAAATTCATATTTGTATTACTAAAACGCTTCCTTCAACGATGTTCAAAAATCTTACCAGTATCAGTAAAACCGGCATGATGTCCGGCGACCAAAGTCTTTCCGACTATCTGTCATTGAAAAAGAGCTTACCGTATTACGACAAGCAACCCTGGAAAGAGCCTCTTATCGAAGGTTTAAATAAACGTGCCAACGCGCTGGGGGGAGAAGAATTGCTCAACAAATTCGAGTCGATGGTCGCTGGCAGAAACCCCTATGATGGCAGTATCGCCTACAAACTTTTGACACCCGATGATGTCCCCGCCCCGGCGCTGAAAAATAGTCTTCTGGCATTTAACCAAGAAGTGTATGCGAGAAAAGCTGACAGGCAGATCAGAGAGATATTAATGAAATACCTCTGACCCTTCGCCAACTTAACAGACCGGCCATCAGGTCATGGCCCGGGCCGGTCCGCTTCATTGCCCTCACCTATTTCTGCAGAACTTCCGGGTTAACGCAGAATTGTTTGACGTCGCCTTTCAGCGCCGCAATCAGGTTATCTACGGCACAGGCAGCCATGTCATAACGGGTTTCATGAGTTGCAGATCCGATGTGGGGCAGGGCAACCACGTTCGGCAGGCTCAGAAGCGGTGAGTCTTTTGGCAGCGGTTCCGTTTCAAATACATCCAGACCTGCGCCATAAATGGTTTTGGCTTTCAGCGCATCAATCAGTGCCGGCTCATCAATCACAGGGCCACGGCCAGCGCTAATCAAAATGGCGCTGGATTTCATTTTTGCCAGTTGCTCTTTGCCAATCAGATGGAAAGTCTGCTCCGTCATTGGCAGCAGAACACAAACGAAATCTGATGCTTCCAGCAGTTCATCCAGCTCACATTTACGGGCGCCAAAACGCTCTTCGGCTTCTTTATGTTGACTGCGCGCGTTGTACAGAATGGGCATATCGAAGCCAAAGTGGGCACGTTGTGCCAGCGCCAGGCCGATACGGCCCATGCCGACGATACCCATGGTTTTATGATGCACGTCGGTGCCGAACCAGTCTTCGCCAATGTTTTCATTCCATTCACCGGCCTTTACACGCTCGGCCACATTCACCACACGACGGGCGGTGGCAAGCACCAGCGCCATCACCGTATCGGCTACGGTATCGGTCAGCGCCGTCGGAGTATGCATCATCGGGATCTGGCGACGGGTCAGTTCTTTTACATCGAAATTATCATAACCCACTGAAATTGTTGAGACAGCCCGCAGGCGCGGCGCATGGTCAAACAATTCCTTATCCACTTTCCCGCCAGAACCCAGTAATCCTTCCGCGTTTTGCAGCGCATCAAAAACCTGAGCGCGATTTTTATCCGTGATGCCATCAAATTCAGTGATGGTGAAATGCTCTTCCAGACGCTGATGCAAATCTGCGGGTAATTTTTTATATAGAACAATAGACGGCTTCATGACTTACTCCCTTGGGTTAAGGAAACTTCTTTCGGCTGAATGTTGGCCTGTCGTGGTCTCACCAGCAGGGTCAGGCCTGCGGAAACCAGTAACGACACGGCCATGAAAATGAAGGATGCTGCCGGGCTGCCCGTATTCCCGTTGAGATAACCGACAAACCAGGAACCAAAGAACGAGCCCAGCGCACCGAGACTGTTGATTAATGCCATTGCGCCACCGGAAACATTTTTCGGCAGCATTTCAGGAATGATGGCAAAGAAGGGGCCGTACGGGGCATACATTGCCGCAGCAGCGACCACCAGTAAACTGTACGAAAGCCAGAAATTATTTGTGCCCGCGGCCCATGAACCAAAGAACGCCAGCGCGCCCACCAGCAATAACGGCCAGACAAACAACTTACGGTTTTGCATTTTGTCCGATGCCCAGGACACCAGAATCATCGCGAGCGTGGCGGCCAGATAAGGGGCGGAGGATAACCAGCCCGCTTCGACCATGCCCATTGATTTGCCGTCGCGTAAAATCGACGGCAGCCAGAGCACAAAACCATACACGCCAATGCTCCAGAAGAAATATTGCAGACAAAGCAGCACCACATTGCGCGAGCGGAAGGCTTCGCGGTAACCGCCGACCGCCTGAATATTTTTCTGCTCTTTTTCCAGTTGCGCGGCCAGCGCCTGTTTCTCCCGATCGCTCAGCCAGCTGACTTCTTCGGGTTTATCTTTGACGGTAAACCACCAGATAACCGCCCAGATAATCGCCGGAATACCTTCGAAGATAAACATCTCTCGCCAGCCAAACGATTTGATCAGATAGCCGGAAAGTACTGACATCCACAATACTGTCACCGGATTACCGAGGATCAGAAAAGTGTTGGCACGGGAACGTTCGGATTTTGTGAACCAGTTGCTGATATACACCAACATAGCGGGCATGACGGCGGCTTCAACCACGCCGAGTGCGAATCGGATCACCGCCAGCATAGGAATGTTGGTCACCACGCCGGTTAAAGAGGCAAATCCCCCCCACAACAATAAACACCAGAAAATCAGTTTCTTAACACTGCGGCGCTCAGCATAAATCGTGCCGGGGATCTGGAAGAAGAAATAACCCAGAAAAAACAGTGCCCCGAGCAGGGACGACATTCCTTTGGTGATGCCCAAATCGTCGTTGATACCGGCCGCCGAAGCAAAACTGAAGTTCGAGCGGTCAACATACGCCAGACTGTAAGTGATGAACACGACAGGCATGATGTACCACCAGCGGCGGGTGGCGATCCTGGACTGATTCATAACGCGTTCTCCTGATAGTGCATCAGCACGTTCCCGTCTCCGCTTACTGACGTAACAGTTCTACGTAATAGCGCGTCACCGCGGTCAGATCATCCCCTTCAAGCGGGAATTCGATACCGCGCGGAACATCCTGAGGCAGAATTTTTAATAAAGGTTCCCAGCTGCCGTCGCTGTCATCGAGTGCAACGGCATGCCATTTCCCGCTACGTTTTTGGGCTGCTTTGACATGCACATAACCCACGTGACGCGCCAGACGTTCAGCAGCAACCGCCGGATCCCGTCCGACCCACAGCCAGTTGGCCATGTCGAACGTCATGCTTAACGGCAGATGCAGCGACTCAGCAGCAAACATAAAGGCGTTAATGCGCGACAGAATGCCACAATCCGGTGACTGGTCATTCTCAACCACCAGTTTCACCGGGCTTGATGCCAGCACGACTTTCAACGGCGTCAGATCCTGGCCCGGCTCAAATTCGCCGAGAGAAAACTTAACTGTGCGTGCATTGAGAATCCGCGCCTCTTCAAAATATTGTGGTGCATCAGGGTTAAGCTTGCCACCTGGTGAAAACAGCGGAAAAGGCACGGAGTACACAGCAAACAATCCATGATTTTGGATTTTTTCTGCCAGCGTTGGCAGCGAATCCAGCTCTCCGGCAGAGAATAATTCGCGGCGAATTTCCACGCCGTCGGCCTTTGCATCAGCAATCACTGAAAGCAGCGCTGTCTGGCCGCCACGGGCTTTTACCACACTGTTGCCGTAGGCGGCGGTGACAATGACGATTTCTCTTTTCATGAATATTTATCCTGTAAAGCACCCGGTAAAACCGGTGCAGACAATCATTTCCGAAACCTCATTTTAGTGGAACAAATGACAGGTCGAGCTGTTGTTAACGTTTTGTTTCGTTTTATACAACCTAATTGGAACCGGTTCCAATCGACAGAACAAAAGCGCAAAAATATGATCCCGCTCACGAAGAACGGACAGGTAGCGGGAGAAGAAAAGGGATCAGCGCGCGGCTGTTGAACCACGCACAACCAGCTCACCGGAAAATTCCAGCTCAGCCACAGGGTCAGAATTGCCCTGAATCCGGGTCACCAGCTGTCTGAGTGCCGCAACACCCATATCATAGGTGGGTTGCCTGAGCGTGGTGATGCCCACGCCCGCCAGATCAGCCCAGACCAGCTCATCGAAACCGGATAAACCGATGTCGGGTCCCCAGCGGATATTCAGCCTCTGCATAGCACGCGCGACCTGTAGCGTCAGTGCACCATTCACGCACATCACGGCTTTGTGTTTATCCGCATGCCTTGCCACAAAATCTTTCAACAGATTATCGAGCCCTTCGGTATTGTTCAGCTCAATTTCGCCCTGTTCAGCAATGTTCTGCGGGTATTGCTGCATACATTTCAGGAAGGCGTGTAAGCGGTCAAAACGGGTATTAATGGTGGCAGGTTCACTGATAAAAAGCAGGGCTTCGAAACCCTGCTTCAGGAGATGACCGGTCATCATCTGTGTGGCTTCAATGTTGTTCAACCCGATGACATCGCAGGCGAAATTCGCGACTTTGCGGTCAATCAGGACCATCGGTAAATTAGCCTGTTGCAGCGTGGAAATTGCCGCCTCGCGCATCCCGACGGCATTCACCACGATACCATCGACGCGATAGCTGCTGAGCAATTGCAGGTAATGCTTTTCCTGATCCAGCTCATTATTGGTGTTACACACCAGCAGAGTCAGGCCCTCCTGACGACAGGCGGCTTCGACGCCACGCATCACTTCAACCGAATACGGGTTAGTAATATCTGCAAGGATAAGCCCCACCAGGCGCGTTTGCCCGCTTTTCAGGCTGCGGGCCATCTGGCTGGGCTGATAATCCAGCAGGGAGATTGCCCGTCCGATACGCTCTTTCAGCGCATCAGACAGCAGGTGTTTTTCGCCGTTGAGATAACGCGACACGCTGGTTTTGCCGGTTTTGGCAGCACTGGCGACATCACGTATCGTGGCGCGGACCGTCACGCCCGGTTCCTGTTTTTTACTCACAGCCTTTCTCCCCTCATGCTTATCCCACGGAGACTAGCACAGAGTGCCGAAAGGCTGCACCCGCCAGTCAGCGCAAACTTTCTGCCGTGTGTATTGGCGGCGTGGCTTCTGCCTTTGGCCGGCTGCTCAGGGTAAATGCCGAAATGATCGTGACCCCGAAGGCGATACCGCCGAGGATCAGATAAGTATCGCTGAATCCTATCCGGTCATACAAATTCCCCGCGAAGGCCGAAAGGAAAATCGCCGCCAGCTGTTTGGCAAAGTTAAAGCCGATCAGATAAAGGGTCGCGGAGAACCGGACATCAAAAATCTGTGTGATGTATTTGAATACGCCAACCAGCAGGAATGGCACTTCCAGCGCGTGCAGCATCTTCAGTAAAATCACTTCGATTGCCGTGGTGGCAAACGACGAACCGACAATGCGGATAGACATAATCGTACCCGCCAGCAGTAAGGTGTTTTTTGCGCCGATACGGTTAATGATCCACGGTGAACAGAACATAATCAGTGCGTTACACAGCTCGCCTGCCGTGGTGACATAGCCGAACATTTCGGTGCCCTGCTGCGGGGAAGCGAAGAAGGTTTTGAAGAAGGTGGCGAATTGTTGATCGAATACGTCATAGACACAGGCCACGCCAACCACATATAAAATCAGCATCCACAGCTTGCGTTCTTTCAGCAATAAAGCTGCCGTTTTCAGCGAGAATTGCGACTGATTGGCGCCAAGTTTATTCAAAACCAGCGCGTTTTTGTTTTCCTGCGGACGGGCAATCAACAGCAGAATCATCAGGATCACCGCTGCGCCGGAACCCATCCAGAACACAATATCCGGGTTGATGTTAAACAGCACGCCTGCCGTTGAAGCACAAATCCCCCAGCCGAAACAGCCGAACATCCGCGCCTTGCCGTATTCAAACGAACTGTTGCGGCTGACCCTTTCGATATAGGCCTCGGTTGCACCTGATCCGCCCGCAAACACGAAACCGATATAGGCGCCGCCGAGTATCGCGCCGAGCACGATATTCAGTTTTAACAAGGGCGCGAAAACGTAAATAAAGAACGGCGCGAACAGAAACAGCAGTACGGCGATGATCCACAGAAGGTGTTTCTTCAGGCCGAGCTTGTCAGAAATGATGCCGAAAACCGGCTGAAACAGAATGGCAAACAAAGACATGCTGGAAAACACAATGCCGGTTTCCGTTTTACTCAGGCCGATAATGTCAGAAAGCCAGATGGGTAAAAACGGATAACAGGTCGCCATGATGAAAAAATAGAGGAAGAAATAGCTGCCAAATATCCAGAAATTAGTATTGTTTTTATAGAAGCAACGATCGGAGGTTTGTGTAGGGGTCATAGTGATTTCCTTGCCGAAACCATGAAAACCGGCACTGTCGTACCGGCGTATTTTTGTTGTTATCGGACTTCTTCGAAGCCCAGAAGCAGGGCACTTTCAGGATCCAGCACCGGCAGCGTCAGCCCGGCATTTGCCAGCCATTCGCCGCTCAATACCGGAGATTCATGCAGCCACGCCGGTTGCGCACGCATGGTGTGACCGCTGCCGCCGCCTGCCAGCAATGGCGGTTCGTCCAGCACCGTCACGCGATAACGTGCGGCGGGTTTCAGCCCCGGCACGCGCAAGGCACCAGGCAATGACCAGGTGGGCATCGCCAGCTGGCTGATCAGGAATACGGCGTGATCGGCGTTTTGACTGACCACTCCGTTAATCAGCACCGTCTTGTCATGGGTATCCACCCGATACACGTTTCCGCTGTGCAATAACGGCCGAAGCTGCTGATGAAGCCGGGTGTATTTCGCGAAACCTGCGCGTTCGGCCTCACCTTCTTTCACCGGATCCAGCTCAATACCCATGTGTCCGAACAGCGCCGTCAGTCCGCGAAATTCAATGCTGTGCTGGCGCGAGGTGGCGTGGCACAGTTTGTTGCCGATATGTGCTCCCATGACTTCCGGTGGGAAAAAATAGCTCATACCGCGCTGGATTTTCTGCCGTTCCAGCGCGTCATTATTGTCGGAAGTCCAGAAACGGTGGCTGCGTTTAAGCACTTCATAATCAATGCGGCCACCGCCGGATGCGCAGGATTCAAACTCAATGTGCGGGAAGCGTTCGCCCAGTACATCCAGCAGATGGTAAAATTGCTGCGTCTGTGTTGTCAGCGCCGCGCGGCCTTCATGCCCCGGCTGCACAATTTCGCGGTTCATGTCCCATTTCACATAATCCACATCGTGCTCACCGAGCAGCCAGCTCATGCGTTCCAACAGATAGTCAAAGACCTGCCGGTTGTTCAGATCAAGCACATACTGATGTCGTCCGCTGGGTTGCGGATAGCCGGGTAATGCCAGTAGCCAGTCAGGATGCGCACGGTATAAATCGGAATCCGGGTTAATCATTTCCGGCTCGACCCAGATACCAAATTCCATGCCGAGTTTTTTGACATGGTCGATCACCGGTTTCAGGCCGTGCGGGTACTTTTTCTCGTCGAGATACCAGTCACCCAGGGCCGCACGGTCATGATCACGTCCCCGGAACCAGCCGTCGTCGATAATGAAGCGTTCAACGCCTAACGCCGCTGATTCGGTGGCCATCTGCATGATGTAGTCAGGATCATGTTTGAAATAAATCCCTTCCCAGGTATTAAGGTGTACAGGCCGTGGTTTTTGATCCGGGAAGCGCAGAATCTGTTCGCGCACAAAGCGGTGGAATTGCTGGCTCATGCCATTCAGGCCAGTCCTGGAAAAGCCGGCATACAGCCACGGGGTTTCCAGCGTTTCGCCTTGTTCCAGTTTTTGCTCACCCGGAAAATACAGTGCTTCGGCTTGCACCAGACGGCGACCGTCGACTTTAATGTCAGCGCGCAGCCTGTGGTTGCCACTCCAGCCCAGATGCATTCCCCAGACCTCACCCTGTTCTTCGCTGAAAGCCGGATGACCGATCATCATTGCCGGGAAATATTCGGAGGAGGTTTTCCCCCGGCGGTTTTCCTGAATGATGCCGCCGTGATCGAGCAGGGTACGGTGTGGCTGAAATTCCCTGATCCAGCGGCCATGAAAAGCCATCACTTCGGCGGCACGTTCCGGCAGCGGCAGCGTGACGGCCAGTCGCGTCACCTGATAGGCGCCGGGTTTAAGATTGGTCAGGGCATTGCGCGTCTGCAAAATGCCGCTGTCATCCAGACGCAATTCGCTGCGAAATTGCAGGCCGGCGATGGGATCTTCAGTGAGGAGAATCAGCTGATTGCCGTCGTGCTCCACCTGCGTGGTATTAAACACCGGTGACCAGTCCAGCCCGTCGCGATGGCCTTCCATGCCCGGCGCACCAAAGGAACCACGTCCGGTATCTGCGCTGACATTCACCGGCGCTTCCACATCAATCCGGCCATTGGGCACCGCGCGGCTCAGGGAAATGATGTCATCGGCTGAAAACTGGCTGAGGCGGTTACCCCAGTAAAGGATTTCGGCGAACGGGGTGCAGCGGACGATCAGGCTGGTGTGCGCGGCGGTTAAATGGACGAACTGGTTTTCCATAGTTTCACGACTCCGTCAGAAAAATTGTGTCTGCAAAAAAGCGGGTTAGTCGGATTACTATGGATCCGAAACGTTTCGGATGGGAAATGTGTAGCGTCAGATTTGTGATATAGGGTGGAAAAATAATCGAAAGGGGAAGTATCAGCGTGGTGGATGTGCGGTAACGCCCGCCTGTAATTCCGGCTGCCACAGAACCTGTAAATCCTTCAGCGGTTCATTGCGGATAAGCGACATTGTCATATTAGCGATTTGCAGCCCCACCGCTTCGCGGGTGCCCTGACGGACGGCGGTCACTGCCACATCCGGCACGCTGTCGTACGGCAATCCGTCAAAGATAATCAGCGACACACCGCCGCTGAGCAACAAACCGGCTTCATGCAACGCCAGTGCTGCGCCTTCACCGTGCATATTGCAGTCGCAGACAATTGCCGTAGGCGGCACCGGTAATGCCAGCATTGCCTGCGTGGCCTGATAACCGGCCCGACGGCTTGGATTGATTTTATGCATATAGCCGGTGTTCACCGGCAGCGCGTTTATCCGCAACCCGTCAAGATATCCCTGATAGCGCTGGCCGATAAAAGATTGCTGATTATTTTCGCCGAGAAACGCGATGCGCCGATGGCCGAGCGCGGCGAGGTGATCCACCGCCATCTGCATACCGGCGCGGTTATCGAAATCGAACCAGGCATAATCCTGTGTCAGACACCCGCTGCGGCCGAGGGCCAGAAACGGGAAATTACGTTGCTGCAAATCCAGCAGCCGGGGATCGTTGTCAAGTGTATGCGCTACCAGCATCGCATCGACGCGTTTGCTTTCAATCAGACGCTGCCACGAAAACGTGCCCAGTTCGTCCGGCACCAGTAACAGATCGATTTCATGTTTGGCCAGCTCACGCGTGATACAACCGACCATTTCGATAAACGCAGAATTACTTAAAGGATGGGAACTGAAGGGGAAAATGAGGCCAACGGCGTCGATCTTACCCATTTTTAAGCGGCGGGCGAGGGTGTTAGGACGATATCCGCGCGCATTTGCCGCCGCCTGAACCCGGGCTTTGGTCTCTGCTGAAACGTCGTCGTAACCGTTCAGCGCACGGCTGACTGTGGTTACGGAAATACCGAGATCTTTCGCGATTGCTTTCAGAGACATACTGACACCCGTAACGCAGTTTGGAAGGCACGTTGCGGGAGAATATCATAAGCCAAACAAAACGGGGCCATTTGGCCCCGTGATGACTGAGAGTCTGCAAACTTTATTGCAACGGGCTCAGCGTGATTTCTACACGACGGTTTTGCGCTTTGCCGGCTTCGGTACTGTTGCTGGCGATCGGATTATCCGGGCCTGCGCCGGTGGTGTGTACGCGGCTGCCTTCAACGCCCTGGGTGATCAGTGCGCTGCCCACGCCGTCAGCACGTTGCTGCGACAGTTTCATGTTGAGTGCGCGGGTACCGGTGCTGTCGGTGTAACCGATCACGTTAACCGCGGTTTTCGGATACTCTTTCAGTACCATCGCCACGCCGGTCAGCGTATTTGCGCCTGCCGGTTTCAGCGTACTGCTGTTGGTGTCGAAGGTGACATTATTCGGCATATTCAGCACGATATTGTCGCCCTGACGCGTCACGCTGACGCCAGTGCCTTTCATTTTATCTCGCAGTTTAGCTTCCTGCACATCCATGTAATAACCTGCACCGCCACCCAGTGCGGCACCCGCTGCGGCACCGATCAGGGCGCCTTTGCCGCGATCATGTTTAGAGGAAGACAGCATCCCGACACCGGCGCCAAGCGCGGCACCAAGACCTGCGCCAATGCCGGATTTCCCTGCTTCTGATTCGCCGGTGTAAGGGTTAGTGGTACAGGCTGACAGGCCCAGGGTGACGCAAAGTACGCCCGCAACCACAAGTAATCTTTTGCTCATCTTATTTCCTTCAGGATGTTTATTATTTAGAACTTTACCGCTGCATTATGACTACCTGCTTTCCAACAAGTTGCACAAAAAAAGGTGTCAAAACATAAACAAATGCAACGGGAGGACATCAGTCCTGCGGCGTTCCGGCGCTCTTTATGCGCAATTTTGGCAGGTTAAGCAGTAGGAGAATTCCGGATATCCGTTTTTGTATTTTTTCGTATTTTAGGAACTTATTCTGAAAGGGGACAATACCAGCGCAGAATATACGTTGGCAGATCAGTCCCGGGATGGCGGGTGTTGGCAGTTATCTCAAAATTTTCCTTACGGTAGAACGAGACGGCGCGATGATTCTGCTGGTAAACCTCCAGTAACAGCACCGGATATGCCTCTTTTGCCGCCGCCATCAGACGCCGGGCGGTGCCATCTCCGTAGTGTGAGGCTTCGACAAACAGTGCGCCGATAAACTGCTGATTCAGCACACTGATGAAGCCGCAAACCTGATCATTTTCGTCGCAATCAACCCAGGTTCTGGCTTTGGGCAGAAAATCTTCCCTGACCATTTGCAGGCTTTCAATCCAGTAGGACTCGGCGATAAATGCGTGGGAAAGCAATGAACTGCGCAGCCAGAGCATCAGAATGGCTTCGGTATCGGCGGGCCGCGCAGCGCGGATCATGACGGCTGATTCGCAGGGTGGCAGAAGCAATAGGACTGATGATCGTTCACCAGCCCTGCCGCCTGCATAAAGGCATAACAAATTGTCGGGCCGGTAAACTTAAAGCCTTTCTTTTTCAGTGCCCTGGACATGGCGTCTGACACGGCGGTGGTGGCCGGAATACCTTCCGGGCCCAGCGGATTATTGATGACCGGTTGGCCGCCAACAAAATTCCAGATGAATTCAGAGAAGTCTTCACCATTGGCCTGCATCGCCAGATACGCCTGTGCGTTGACGATAATGGCTTTGATTTTGCCGCGATGGCGGATGATGCCGGCGTCGAGCACCAACTGCTCGACGTCATCATCGGTCATTTTTGCAATGCGTACCGGGTCAAAGTGATGGAAATTCTGGCGATAGTTGTCGCGCTTTCTCAGCACGGTGATCCACGACAGCCCGGCCTGCTGACCTTCCAGACACAACATTTCAAACAATTCACGGCCGTCTTTCACCGGCACGCCCCATTCTTTGTCGTGATACTCGAGGTAAATCGGTTCTTTCGAAACCCAGCTGCATCGGGTGGTTGCCATTCTGTCGTCCTTATAAGGGGCCTAAATGTGTGGCGTCAGTGTGTGGCTTCTCGGATAACTCTGCAACGTCGCAATTTCTAAACTCCCGCCTTGACGCTGGTCGGATCTGAACAATATTTAAAGCCAATCATTACGCAATCCTTACGTTTAATCCTTGCGTTGAACGCCATTATTTTAGGGAAATTACCGTTATGGCAGACAGAAATACATCCATTTTACGACTCTCCCGGGGGGCACTCGCGGTAGCGCTGTGTCTCGGCTTACAGATGCCCGCGCAGGCGTTTGATCAGCTTTATGTTTTTGGTGACAGCCTGAGCGACACGGGTAACATCGGCCGCTGGACCTTCGACAGCAGTTCCCATCAGCTCTATGACGAGATCCTGGCGAACAATATCGGCACCACGTTAACCCCGTCTTCAAAAGGGGGTCTGAACTATGCCGAAGGCGGTGGCGTGGCGGTGCCGGGGCTGGATTCCGATTACACCACCCAGGATCAGGTGAAAAGCTATCTGGCTTCGACCGGCGGTAAAGCCGATCCTAACGGCCTGTATCTTCACTGGATTGGCGGCAATGATCTGGCGGCGGCAGCGCTCAGCCTGAACCCGGTCACCGCGGCAGAGATTGCGACGAACAGCGCGACGCAGGCTGCCTCACAGGTGAATGATTTACTCAAAGCCGGTGCCGGCACAGTGGTGGTACCGACGGTGCCAAACATTGGCCTGACACCTGTGCTGATGGAAGGTATTGTTCAGGTCGGACTGCTGCCGGTGCAGCAACAGGCGCTGGAAGCCGCATACCAGTATCTGAATGCGCAAAACACGCCAAACGCTGACGCCCGCACCGGGGCTATTCATAGTGCGCTGGCGGCCGCTGCGGCAGAAGGTTCGAATATTCCGCTGGTGCAAGACATTCTTGCTAAAGGACTGGCAGCGGCTTACGACGCGCTGAAAGACGTGGCGGGCGGGCTGACCGATACCTATAACACCACCGAAGATATCGCACTGGCCAGAACCGGCGGCAACATTGTGCGTGTGGATATCAACGGACTGTTCAACGAAGTGGTGGCTGATCCGGCGTTGTACGGTTTCGCCAATACCGCCGGAACGGCCTGCCCGGTCGGCACATCAGCCTCGGAATGCACCTCGAATTTGCCGGGTTTCGACAGCAGCAAAGCCTTCCTGTTTTCTGACCATTTCCACCCGACCCCGCAGGCTCACGCGCTGATGGCTCAGTATATGCAGTCGGTTATCGATGGTCCGCTCGAAGCCTCCGCACTGAGTCAGGGATCGCTGTCGCTGGCACGAAATACTCAGGGATTGCTCGACAGCCGTTATCAGCAACTGCGCACCCAGGATAACGACGCCGGGACATTCGGCATGTTCGGCGGTTATGCCGGACAAAGTGCGGACAGTAAATTCAGCCCGTCGATGGGGTTGGGTGATGGCGATCTGACGTCTCACTCGCTGAATATCGGCATGGATTATCAGATGACCGATCGCTGGATGATGGGGCTGATGATTTCCGGTTCCGATGATAAGGATGATCCGACCGATCATTACAGCTACCGCACGCGCGGCTGGATGGCGACCGCATTCACCGGTATCAAAATCGCCGAAAATGGCTGGATCAACGGGGACGTGCATTACGGCTCGCTTAATTATGACGACATCAAACGCCGCATTACACTCGGGCCCGCCACCCGTACCGAGCGTGGCGAAACGGATGGCAAACAGATCGGCGGGCGCGTTACGGCGGGCTGGGATTTCCCGGTTTTGCCGGTGCTGAAAACCGGGCCGGTGGCGCAATATAGCTGGGATTACAGCAGCGTCGACGGCTACAGCGAGAAGGGTAACAACAGCACATCAATGCGTTTTGGTGATCAGACTTCCCATTCACAAGTCGGTGCGCTCGGCTGGCGTGTCAATGCCGAACTCGGCATCGTCAATCCGTATGCGCAGGTCACGTATGACCGCCAGTTTGGGGATAATACTTACACCACCACCGGCGCGATTAAATCCACCCGCACCCGGTTCAGCCGTACCACCGGCGAGCAGGATGACGACTGGGTGGATATGACGGCGGGCTTAAACGTGCAAATCACCCACAGCATTTCAGCCTTTGCCGCTATCTCACAAACTACCGGACTGGATTCCGGCGAACAAACCTCCTACAACGCCGGGCTGAGCGCACGGTTTTAAAACATATCTTTAAGAGTGCTTTAAAAGGTGTCTTTAAAAGCTATACTGATGGCATAACATGAAAGGAGAAAAACGATGCCATTTGAAATACTCACTTCCTCAGCTGCAAGTATCACTGAGCTAAAACGTGACCCGATGGGAACGTTTAGCGCAGGTGAGGGCGAAGCGGTGGCCATCCTTAACCGTAACGAGCCCGCTTTTTATTGTGTTCCACCCGATGTTTACGCCTATTTTCTGAGTCTTGCAGAAGACGTCGAATTGAACCGCATAATGGATGCGCGGCAGGGTGAAGAAAGGATAGGGCTGACACTGGATGACCTATAAACTCAACTTTTTCAAATCAGCTTTAAAAGAATGGAAAGCACTTGCCCCAACGATCAAGGAACAATTTAAAAAGAAACTGGCTGAGCGGCTGGAGAATCCCCACGTGGCTTCTGCCCGCTTATGCGGCCCTAAAAACAACCGCTATAAAATCAAATTAAAGAGTCTTGGTTACCGGCTGGTTTATCAGGTAGAGGAGCAGGAAATCGTGGTGACCGTTGTCGCCGTGGGTAAACGCGAAGGCAACGAAGCGTACAAACTGGCTGAGAAGCGGTAAATACTTGCGTCTCCAAAGCCAATCCGGCAGAACGGATGTGTCATTCTGGCTGATTATCTTCCGTTCAGCGGGTATACTGTCGCACTCTCTAATACACGTCATATTTCAAGTTGCAGATGCGTTGACTGCGCTCGCTCACCCCGGTCACTTAGTTATCTAAGCTCCCGGGGATTCACGAGCTTGTCGCCTTCCTGCAACTCGAAGTATTTTGTGTATACACCCACTTTCTCGCGTGCGAAACCAACATGCAAAAGTTTGATACCAAGACATTTCAGGGCCTGATCCTGACACTGCAGGATTATTGGGCGCAGCAGGGCTGCACCATTGTTCAACCACTGGATATGGAAGTCGGCGCGGGCACCTCGCACCCGATGACCAGCCTGCGCGCACTCGGCCCTGAGCCTTTTGCGGCAGCCTATGTTCAGCCATCACGCCGTCCGACTGACGGTCGCTACGGCGAAAACCCGAACCGCCTGCAGCACTATTATCAGTTCCAGGTGATGATCAAACCTTCACCGGAAAACATTCAGGAGCTGTACCTCGGCTCGCTGAAAGAGCTGGGCCTCGACCCGCTGATCCACGATATTCGCTTTGTTGAAGACAACTGGGAAAACCCGACGCTCGGTGCCTGGGGCCTCGGCTGGGAAGTGTGGCTGAACGGCATGGAAGTGACACAGTTCACTTACTTCCAGCAGGTCGGTGGCCTGGAATGTAAACCGGTGACCGGTGAAATCACTTACGGTCTGGAACGTCTGGCGATGTATATCCAGGGCGTGGACAGCGTTTACGATCTGGTGTGGAGCAACGGTCCGCTGGGCAAAACGACGTACGGTGACGTGTTCCATCAGAATGAAGTAGAACAATCTACTTACAACTTCGAATACGCCGATGTTGATTTCCTCTTCACCTGTTTTGAACAGCACGAGAAAGAAGCGCAAACCCTGCTGGCTCTCGAAAAGCCACTGGCGCTGCCTGCTTACGAGCGCATCCTGAAAGCGGCACATTGCTTCAACCTGCTTGACGCCCGTAAAGCGATTTCTGTGACTGAACGTCAGCGCTACATTCTGCGCATCCGTACCCTGACTAAAGCGGTAGCTGAGGCGTATTACGCTTCCCGCGAAGTGCTGGGCTTCCCGATGTGCAAAAAGAACGAGAAGTGAGATAAGTCCATGACTGAAAAAACATTTCTGGTGGAAATCGGCACGGAAGAACTGCCACCGAAGGCTCTGCGCAGCCTTGCTGAATCATTTGCGGCCAACCTGACTGCGGAGCTGGATGCGGCGAATCTGCCACACGGCGATGTAAAATGGTTTGCAGCACCGCGCCGTCTGGCGCTGAAAGTCTCCGGACTGCACGAATCACAGGCTGACCGCGAAGTTGAAAAACGCGGTCCGGCTGTGGCGCAGGCGTTTGATGCTGAAGGCAAACCGGGCAAAGCCGCTGAAGGCTGGGCTCGCGGTTGCGGTATCACGGTGGATCAGGCCGATCGTCTGGTCACTGACAAAGGTGAATGGCTGGTTTACCGTGCGCACGTCAAAGGCGAAAGCGCGCAACAGCTGCTGCCTGCGATGATTGCAACTTCATTGTCCAAATTGCCGATCCCTAAACTGATGCGCTGGGGCGATTCCGACGTGCAGTTCGTGCGTCCGGTGCATACCGTCACCCTATTGTTAGGCGATGAACTGATCCCGGCGAAAATCCTCGGTATTGATTCCGCCCGCACTATTCGCGGTCACCGCTTCATGGGTGAGCCGGAGTTCACGATTGATAATGCCGATCAGTATCCGCAAATTCTGCTGGAACGCGGCAAAGTCATTGCTGATTACGAAGAGCGTAAAGCACTGATCAAACGTGATGCTGAAAAAGCAGCGAAAGAGATTGGCGGTATCGCTGATCTGAGCGAAAGCCTGCTGGAAGAAGTCGCATCTCTGGTGGAATGGCCGGTGGTACTGACGGCTAAATTCGAAGAGAAATTCCTGGCGGTGCCGGCAGAAGCGCTGGTTTACACCATGAAAGGTGACCAGAAGTATTTCCCGGTGTATGACGCCGCAGGTAAACTTCTGCCGAACTTCATCTTCGTGGCTAACATCGAATCGAAAGATCCGCAGCAAATCATCTCCGGTAACGAGAAGGTGGTGCGCCCGCGCCTGGCTGATGCCGAGTTTTTCTTCAATACTGACCGTAAAAAACGTCTCGAAGACAACCTGCCGCGTCTGGAAACCGTACTGTTCCAGAAACAGCTGGGGACGCTGCGCGACAAAACCGACCGTATTCAGGCGCTGTCTGGCTGGATCGCTGAGAAAATCGGTGCCAACGTTGAGAACGCAAAACGCGCCGGTCTGCTGTCAAAATGCGACCTGATGACCAACATGGTCTTCGAGTTCACCGACACGCAGGGCGTGATGGGCATGCACTATGCACGTCACGACGGCGAGCAGGAAGAAGTCGCCGTTGCGCTGAACGAACAGTATCAGCCACGCTTTGCGGGCGACGAATTACCGGCTTCGCAGGTGGCATGCGCGCTGGCTATCGCTGACAAGATGGACACTCTGGCCGGTATCTTTGGTATCGGTCAACATCCGAAAGGCGACAAAGACCCGTTCGCGCTGCGTCGTGCCGCGCTGGGCGTTCTGCGTATTCTTGTTGAAAAAAACCTGTCGCTCGATCTGCAAACCCTGACTGAAGAAGCGGTGCGTCTGTATGGCGACAAGCTGACCAACACCAGGGTTGTTGATGATGTGGTTGATTTTATGCTCGGGCGTTTCCGTGCGTGGTATCAGGAAGAAGGTCATGCGGTCGATACTATTCAGGCTGTGCTGGCACGCCGTCCGACCAAACCGGCTGATTTCGATGCCCGTGTGAAAGCGGTGAGTTACTTCCGTACGCTGGACGAAGCGGCAACGCTGGCTGCGGCCAACAAGCGTGTCTCCAACATTCTGGCCAAATCCACGGATGTCCTGTTCGATCACGTCCACGCATCGGTGCTGAAAGAACCTGCTGAGCTGAAACTGGCAACGCATCTGGTGGTGTTGCGCGACAAACTGGAACCGCTGTTTGCGGCTGGTCAGTACAAAGAAGCGCTGGTGGAGCTGGCTGCATTGCGTGAAACCGTCGATACGTTCTTTGACACCGTCATGGTGATGGACGAGAACGAAGCGGTGCGTATCAACCGTCTGACACTGCTGTCCAAACTGCGTGAGCTGTTCCTGCAGGTCGCGGATATTTCGCTGCTTCAGTAAGGGTAGTTCGGTAATGAAAAAGCCAGTTCAAAATCGTATTTGAACTGGCTTTTTGTTTTCTGATCTTAATAAGGCATTTCTTTATTATTGTTGCCTACGGTGACTTCTTGGAGGCTGATGTGATACATGCCGGAGCTGTCTTCGCTGACTTCCTTAACGCTAAATTTTGCCAGACGGGTAAAAACGAATTCATTTTCTGAAGGATCTGCATACTCCCCGCTCATCCTCACGCAGGAGAACCCGGATATTTTGAAGAGTACCTTAACACCACCTCTGGCGAATTTTTCAGCAACGGATCGGGTGCCGGAAGTGGAGAAAAATGACGTCGGGCTTACGGTGGTGCCATTGTCCATATAACTTTGAAACTGGCTAATTGCCAATTTGGAATTCAGATCCTGTCCACGATAATAAGTCCCCTTAACTCCTTTAGGTTGATACATAAATTTTTCCATCTTACACAGTGTGGCGTAAGACATTTTTTTGCAATAGAACTTAATTTTGTCTCTTTCTTCTTTCAGGCTTCGGTGTTCAATATCGTGATTGAATTTACGCATGCCTTCGATCACATCATTTGCACTGAGGTGGGGATCTCTTTTTGCGCGAAGGGCTTTGTTAATCTCGCTGGATCCTCTGTTACTTGAATAAATACAGGAAAGAGTTTTATATCCAAGGAACAGTTCTTTCATTTTTAAATAGGCAGGGTTATCGGAAATAGATCTGGCTACTGATGATAAACTCATTAATGCAAGTGTATATTTTGAGCCGAATTTCTTTATTTCTTCATGAAGCTGATCAAGTTGTGTGCTGAAATGGCGGAAATCATCTATTTTTTCATTAATAGTATGTGCGTCATTGAGTGTGAAATTTTCGCCTGCAGGTTTTATATCGTAACAAGATAAAGCATAATTCAATGCCTGAGTTTCTCTCTCATAACGCCCCTGGTAAAAGAGTTTTTTTAACCCGCTTTTAGGTTGACTTGCTTTAATTTTTTGACCTTTTAATCGTAATTCTGCATTTTTAT
>NZ_JAFMOT010000166.1:0-86078 GCF_019049695.1 Rahnella perminowiae | reverse complement strand
ACCCCAGCCCTCCCCTTCGCAGGAGAGGGAGCCAATCGCGTTGCTTTTACTTCTTCGCAAAGCAGGGAGCTTACTTATCAAACATCTCTTTTCTCAGTAACACGATCTCTTCTGCCAGATCACGGCACAGCATGGCGGTCATCAGATGATCCTGCGAATGCACCATGATTAAATTCACCGGAATTTTGCCTACGCCTTCATCCAGGCTAATCAGTTGTGTCTGCACTTTATGCGCGACACGGGCCGCGTCGTCAGAGGCTTTCAGCATCGCATCGGCCTGCGCCCATTCTTTTTTACGTGCGTGCTGAATGGCCATCATGGCGTTAGATCGTGCTTCGCCGGCGTTGATCAATAATTCCATTACTGTTTGTTCCAGATCGAATTCCATCGAAAACTCCAAATTGGTATACCAGATGAGTGTGAATTCATGATATTGGAATTCCAATATTCACATGTGAGAACGCTGTCACAGAAATTAATTCGTATTACGCTATTTTTTGGCATGCCACATTACGTAAGTAATCCCGAAATATGGCCGACAGGATGATATACAGAACCGGACTCTGACCCTGCTTCGTACGACACCTTTATTCCTCATGCCATGTAAAAGGTGAAGACGAAACCAACACCTGTGAAGTATAGAAAAAAGAAAATGAGGTGCTGTCATGTCATTGAAAGATCGCTTTATCGATTCGCTGGGGGGGTTCGCCAATACCTTTAATAGCTTCAGATACATCATGGCTATTAAGGCGTCTTTTATCACGTTAATGCCCGTCATTATTGTGGGGGCATTCTCAGTTTTAATTTCAAACATGGTGATGGATCCGAAAAACGGCCTAGCACATTTTGAAATGTTCTCCTGGCTGGCAACACTCAAACCCATCATGAGCAGTATTAACTATGCCACGCTGAGTTTTCTGACCATTGGTGCGGTGTTTTTAATTGGTATTGAACTGGGGAAAATTAACGGTTCGCGTTCGTTATTTCCCGGCCTGCTGGCGGTGATTTGTTTTATCGCCGTTACGCCAACCACTGTCGATATGATGGTTAACGGCCAGATGCAGGAAGTGAAAGATGTGCTGGCAAAACAATTCTCCGATACGAAAAGTCTGTTCCTCGGCATGTTTATTGCCATTTTGTCGGTTGAGATTTATTCCCGTCTGGAGCGGGTTAACAGCCTGCGCATAAAAATGCCGGAGAGCGTGCCACCCAATGTGTCGGCATCCTTCTCGGCTCTGATCCCTGCCATTATTACCGTGGTTCTCGTTGCCACCTTCGGCTTTGTTTTCCATCGCGTTACCGGCATGTATTTGTACGACGCGGTGTATCAGGTGATCCAGCGTCCTCTGGAATCGGTAATGCAAAGCCTGCCGGGTATTTTGCTGCTGATGTTTGTCGCGCAGCTGTTCTGGGTGATTGGTATTCACGGCAACCAGATGATTAAACCGATCCGTGAACCGCTGTTGCTCGGCGCCATCATGGTTAACATGACCGCATTTGAGCAGGGCCATGAAGTGCCGAACATCATCACCATGCCGTTCTGGGATGTCTATATGAGTATCGGTGGTTCAGGGTGCACTATCGGTCTGCTGCTGGCGGTGATGATTGCTACCCGCCGTAAAGAAATGCGCGAAATCGCCAAACTGTCGCTTGGGCCAAGCTTCTTTAACATCAATGAGCCGGTAATTTTTGGTATGCCGATCATGCTCAACCCGATCCTCGCCATTCCGTTCATCATCACGCCGCTGATTACCGGCACCATCGGCTACTTTGCCACCAGCCTCGGATTCGCCGGACGTGCGGTGGTGATGGTGCCGTGGACCACACCGCCGGTGATCAATGCCTGGTTGTCGACTGCCGGGTCGATGGGGGCGGTGATCACCCAAATTGGCTGCATTCTGGTGGCGGTACTGATCTATCTGCCGTTCGTGAAAGTGGCCGCGCGTCGTGCCGATCAGGCGCAGCTGGAAGCCGCGCAGCAGAGCCAAAAACAGGCCGCCACGGCGTAAAACTATTCGGACAAAGAGGAACGTTATGAGTCAGGTTTCAATCGCCATTCCCGAGGGATTTATTCTCGGTGCAGCAGCCTCTGCATGGCAGACCGAAGGCTGGAGCGGCAAAAAAGACGGGCAGGATTCGTATCTGGATCTCTGGTACAAAAATAATCGCCACGTCTGGCACAACGGCTACGGTCCGGCGAAAGCCACCGATTTTATCAATCGTTATCAGGAAGATGTGGCGCTGATGAAAGCCAGCGGACTGAGCCACTACCGCACGTCCGTCAACTGGTCACGCTTTCTGACAGATTACGAACTGGGTACCGTCGATGAAGAGTATGCCGCATATATTGACGACCTGCTCGATGAAATGAAACGTCACGGCATCGAACCGATGTTGTGCCTGGAACACTATGAATTACCGGCGTTTCTGATCGAGAAATACGACGGCTGGAGTTCGAAAAAAGTTGTCGAATTATTTGTGTTGTACGCAGAAAAAGTCTTTGAGCGCTATGCCGGAAAAGTCAGTCGTTGGTTTACCTTCAACGAACCGGTGGTGGTACAAACCCGTGTCTATCTGGATGCAATTCGCTGGCCGTTTGAACAAAATACCGCCAAATGGATGCAGTGGAATCATCACAAAGTGCTGGCGACCGCCAGCGTTGTCGAACTGTTCTACCGTAAAGGCTATAACGCCTCGGGCACGGTGGGGGTCATTTTAAATCCGGAAGTGACTTACGCCCGCTCAACAGCAGCACATGATCAGCAGGCGGCACATTTATATGATTTATTCTATAACCGCGTATTTTTAGATCCGATGATTAACGGCGAATATCCGCAGGAGCTGTTGGAATTACTGCAAAAGCATGGCGTGCATTTTGATTATTCCGCAGAGGAACTGGCCGTTATTCGGAACAATACTGTGGATGAAGTGGGTATTAATCTCTATTACCCGCACCGGGTGAAAGCACCTTCCCGCGAATGGAATAAAAACACGCCATTCCATCCGGCGTATTACTACGAACACTTTGAATTACCCGGTCGCCGGATGAATAAATCGCGTGGCTGGGAAATATACCCGAAAATTATTTATGACATGGCGATGCGCATTAAAACCGAATACGGAAATATTGCGTGGTTTGTGGCGGAAAATGGCATGGGTATCGAAAATGAAGATCAGTTCCGCGATGCCATCAGCGGGGAAATTCAGGACGACTATCGTATTGAATTTATTGCCGGGCATCTTTACTGGACGTTAAAAGCGCGGGAGGACGGCGCCAATTGTCAGGGATATATGCTCTGGGCCTTTACCGATAATGTCTCGCCAATGAACGCCTTTAAAAACCGTTACGGACTGATCGAGATTGATCTGGAAAACAACCGTGATCGCCGTCAGAAGAAATCATCTCACTGGTTTAAATCGCTCAGTGAAAGTGGTGTGTTGTCTTTAACGCTGGATGACCAGGAAAAATAACCTAAGGAAATACCATGAAACGAATTGTTTTAGCTTGTTCGGCAGGAATGTCCACGTCACTGGTGGTCACCAAAATGGAAAAAGAAGCCGCTGCCCGGGGTATGGAATATCAGATCTACGCGATCCCGGAAAACAATCTGCGCGATGAGCTTGAGGCGTATGGACGCGATATCGTCGCCGTGCTGCTCGGGCCGCAGGTGCGTTTTAAGCTGACGGAGAATAAAAAGCTGACCGATGAACACGGTATTCCGATCGCAGTGATCGACATGGTGGCTTACGGCACGTTAAACGGTGCAAAAGTGCTGGATCAGGCACTATCTCTGATACAGTAACATCCGGTCTTTCTTGTTTCGTGTATCAGGGTGATTGTGTGGAAAAAGGTGTGGTTTCGCAGGACAAAAAGCAGTATCAGGAAATCGGGCACGACCTGCGTGAGCAAATCAAGCAAGGGCATTTTGCCGTGGGATCCCGCCTGCCGCCCGAACGCAATATGGCGGAAAACTACGGCGTCAGCCGGACGATAGTGCGTGAAGCCTTACTGATGCTGGAACTTGAGGGCACAGTCGATATCCGTCAGGGTTCCGGCGTGTATGTGATCCGCATTCCTTCTCAGGAAGAAGGGGAAGACGAGCTGATGTATCAGGGGCAGATCGGGCCCTTTGAAATCTTACAGGCGCGGCAGTTGCTCGAAAGTAATATTGCCGCGTTTGCCGCCAAAATGGCGACCAAAGCGGATATCGAAAATCTGCGTCGCACGCTCGAGCAGGAACAAACTGCTATCGTGGCTAACGATGAAAGTGGTGACAACGACAAGTTGTTCCACCTGCTGATTGCCGGTGCGACACAAAACCAGATGCTGCTCGATTCGGTGAAAAATATCTGGATGCACCGGGATTCCAGTCCGCTGTGGAAACAGTTACACAGCCATATTGCTACCCGGGGTTACCGCCTGAAATGGCTGGCTGATCATCAGAATATTTTGGCTGCCCTGCGACGCCGCGACGTCATGGGCTCGTACCAGGCGATGTGGCAGCATATGGAAAATGTAAAAAATACACTGATGGAATTGTCAGATGTTGATGCGCCGGAGTTTGACGGGTATCTGTTTGAATCTGTACCGATTTTTCAGGGAAAGCTGGTCTGAACACCATGAAGATTATTAATCTGAATGAACGTCCTGAATTTCAGGACGCGGTGACAGACTGGCTTTGGCGGGCGTTTGGCAGCGAAAATAGTCGCGAATTTTTTGCCAGCGTGGTGCGAAGCAGCCTGTCCGGCGCGGACTTACCGCAAACTTTTATTGCACTCGATGAAGGTAGACTGGCAGGCACCGTGGGGTTATGGCGCTGCGATTTAATCAGTCGTCAGGATCTTACCCCGTGGCTGGCGGCGTTATACGTGGATAAGCATTTCCGCTCGCGCGGACTGGGGCAGCAGTTACAGCAGTTTGTGCTGGAACAGAGCCGCCGCAGCGGCTTCGGGGAATTATATCTGTACGCCGACTTCACCGGTTATTACGAACGTTTTGGCTGGAAATACATCGGCGATGCCCTGGATTACCCGGATAAGCCGGTGCATCTTTTTCATCAACTTCTTTAGCTGTTGACCGGGCTGCTCACCGAGTGACGCCGCACCAGCGTCGGGCTGAACATGTGAGTGGTTTCCGGTAACGGCTGACCATTTGCCAGCGCTAATGCCAGTTGCGCTGCCTGACTTGCCATGGCCACGACCGGATAACGTACGGTGGTCAGACGCGGGCGCAGGTAGCGCGAAATCAGCACATCATCAAAGCCAATCAGCGAAATTTCGCCCGGTACATCAATACTGTTATCGCTTAAGACTGATAATGCACCGGCGGCCATCGGGTCGTTGTAGCAGGTCACTGCCGTAAAACCTTTGCCCAATCCTAATAAGTCCGCCATGGCTTTTTCGCCTCCGATTTCATCGGGTTCGGCGTATGCAATCAGCTTGTCATCGACCGGGATGTTGTGTTCGTTAAGGGCGTCGATATAGCCCTGAAGGCGATCGCTGGCATCGGAAATGCCATGGTTAGAACACAAAATCGCGATGCGCTGATGCCCGGCCTGGATCAGATGACGCGTCGCCAGCCAGGAACCGTAGCGGTCATCGAGTGCAATACAGCGCTGTTCGAAGCCCGGTAACGTGCGGTTAATCAGCACCATTCCGGGGATTTGCTGCATCAGGCTGGTCAGCTCATCTTGCGGGAGCATTTTGGCATGCACGACTAATGCCGCACAGCGGTGGCGGATCAATTGCTCAATGGCCTGACGCTCTTTTTCAACGTTGTGATAACCGTTACCAATCAGCAGAAAATTACCGGTGGCATAGGCGACTTGTTCAACCGCTTTCACCATCGCACCGAAAAAGGGATCGGATACATCAGCCACGATCAGCCCCAGTGTTTCGGTCGCCTGCTGGGCGAGGGCACGGGCGTTGGCATTGGGATGATATTGCAGATGTTGCATGGCGTTCTGTACGGCTTCCCGCGAGCTGTCGCTGGCTTTCGGGGAATGGTTAATCACGCGTGATACGGTCGCAACCGATACGCCTGCCAGTTTTGCTACATCCTTAATCGTTGCCATAACACTTCTGTTTCCGTGAGGGTAATCGTTTACACGGACCAGTTTTGCGGAAAAGACCGCTGGCTGCAAGGATGCTGATCGCAACTTTGGGATGTAAGCGGGATGTAACGGGAAAAATACCTGAAGGTTTTGCGCCTCCCCTGCGCAGGCGGCGGCGGGGAAAGTGATTTTGCTGGGAAACGATTTCCGGCGTAAACGTCAATCTGGTTTCATTCTGACTACACCCTTCCTTCCTCCTTAATCCACTGCATAAAATCATCGATAAACACTCTTGTTTTAAGTGGCAGCAGTTTATTGGGAAGGGTGATTGCGTAGGTGTTACGCGGCAGGGGATTCTCCACTCGCCATTCAGGCAACACGCGATGCAATTTACCATTAGCGATATATCGGTTGGCGATGAAAGTGGGGATCAGCGCAATGCCGACACCCTGCAAGATGGCATCAATCATGGCGTCGCTGTTATTGATCATCAACCGTGGAACCAGCGTCACAGTCTCCACTATATCATTGTGCCAAAAACGCCAGGCACCGCGAAATTGCCGTTCATCGGGGAAAAAAATGTTGTGTTTGGTGAGTGCAGCCGGGAAATCGGGCAGTACTTCGTCGTAATCCGCAGCACAAACCAATACATAATCGATAGGCATCAGGGCACGGGCTACCATATTCTCCGGTGGACTTTCGGTTACGCGCAGTGCCAGATCGTAGGCGTCCTGCGTCAAATTAGTGACGCGATCGGTCAGCGAAAGCTCGACGTTTATTTCCGGATAGCGGCGTAAAAATGCGGGCAGAAAAGGGGTGAGCAGAATCTTACCGAGTGTGTTTGGCGCGGTGATACGCAAAACACCCTGAGGGGTATCGCTGAAGCTATCCGCCCGGGAGAAAAGTGTCTGCGTAGCGGACAGTACCGTCAGCGCCTGCTGGTAAATTTCCAGTCCGATCTCGGTTATGGCGACAGAGCGGGTCGAGCGGGTAAATAACACCACGTTGAGGCGTTTCTCCAGACGGTCAATCATCCGGCTCACAGAAGAGGGGGCCAGCGAAGTCTCCCGTCCTGCTGAAGAAAAACTTCCTTTTTCAACCACCTGAATAAAAACGGACAAACTGGGAAGGAGTTCGGCTAACTCATTTGTGCTTTTCACGCATAGCTCTTTTGTTTCTGGAATATCTATCCAAATTATCATCAAGCCGTATGATGTTCAACAGAGGCAACCTCTGGTGAGAATTAGTCATAATAATCAATTTAATTAACAGGTTAGCTATGTTGAACCAAACGGTTATTGAACGGATCCGCCAGCACGATGTGCTGAATGTTGGTGTTAGTCTGGGTTTTAAAGGATTGTCGTTTCGCAATGTATTACACAATTGCTGGGAAGGGTTCGACATTGATTTAGCCCGGGCGGTAGCAGTGGCGGTGTTAGGTGATGTCGGAAAAATTCATTATATGCCGTTGCAGTCCGGTGACCGGTTTCGGGCGCTGCGTGACGGAGTGATTGACCTGGGGTCATTTAATTCCAGCATAACCTTCCAGCGTGAATCTGAGTCAGAAGTGAGTTTTGTTCATCCGATGCTGTTTGATGGCGAAGTGCTGATGACACCTGCGGGTAATTTGCTCGAACCCGTTGAACAGGTAAAGTATACCCGCGAGCGCCGGATAGCGGCCATGCGGGGATCCACCACCGAAGAGAATCTGAAGCGTTACTTTGGAAATTTAAATCTCTCTTGCGAGATCCGACTGTTTGATTCGCCGGCTCAGGCCCGTCAGGCTTATCAGCTAGGCGAATGCAATATCTACTGTCTCGATTCCTATTTGCTGGCCGGCGAACGTGCTCAGCTGAAAGATAAAGAAGCGCATATTATCTTGCAGGATCGTATCTCGCTGGAAGCCATGTCACCGGCAGTGTCCTCGCATGACACGCAGTGGCTGAAAGCGGTAACCTGGATCATGCGTACGCTAATAGAAGCGGAAAACTTACAGGTCACCAGCAAAAATATTCTTGAAATGAGTCAGGAGGCGACGGGTTACCTGCGCACTTTCCTTTACCCGTCAGAGCAGCATTGTAAAAATCTGGGGCTGCGTCCGGATTTTATCCGCGCGATCATTCATCAGGTCGGAAATTACGGTGAAATATTCCAGCGTAATTTAGGTAAATACTCAGAGCTTAATCAGGAACGTCGGGATAATAATTTATGGTCTCAGGGGGGGATGCTGTATTCGCCTTTATTTATCTGACATCTTATTTTACCCAAGTTAATTTAATAACGCATTTTTTTTACGATTATCATTTTAATATTCTTTGGCAGGAACGTCATGAGTGAGTTATTGGCTGAAAAACAGCAAAAGATGGTATTGTCCGGTTCAGTAAAAAAAGGTTTTAGTTATTTAGAAACAGAGCCTGATAATGTAGATTTCAGCATTATCAAAAATATTATTCTGCACGGTCATCATCAGGGTAATGTTCTGTATATTATCCGTAATTTTGCGGATAAAGAAATCTGCCAGGATGTAGCAGAAAAGTTTAATCAGATGGTGAATCGCAACGGTGGTGGAAACCGCGCCGATGACGGTTTTGTTCTGACCAATCAGATTGGCGCCACGCAGTTTTCACGTAACGGTGAAAACTATATGGCGGAAGTGAACCGGGTAAACGCCAGTGTTGCAGAACTGATGTCCGTCGCGGACAGTTATGCCACCGAATCCCTGTTCCTCAACCGTACGCTGGAAGATTTATTCCTTGACGAAGGGATCCATTTTGGTCCGGCGCGTTATAAGAATTCTTACGCCTGTTTTGCCACGTTCCGTCGCTGGCTGGATAACGGTGTCATGTCGCTGATGCCGCATGAAGACCGCGCCCAGCTTAAGTTTGCGCAACAGGATGATTTTGAAATTGCCGATGCCATGACGGTGACTGCGTTTAATGTGTGCCTGGAAGCGGCGCAGGGCGGTGGCGAATTGAAAATGTGGAATCTCGATCCGGATGAGCCTTGCCGCGCCCGCTTTGGCGTGACGGACACCGGTTATCCCTATCCTCCGCACCAGTTGCAGGGCGTGGAATCCCTCTCAGTGCGACTGAATGCCGGGGATATTTACTTCATGAACGCCTGTCATCTGCACGGTGTCAGCAGCGTCAGTCAGGGAAGCCGTCTTACGGCCGGGCGCTTTATTGGCAGACTCAATAATAGCAAAGTGGTGTATTGGACATAACCGGAGCGAATTAATCATGGTGGTTCCTTATCTCTTTGTCCTGAATTAATAACGAGTCTTATATGGAATATGTTAATCATCTTGCGGCCGGGGGATATGCATTTATCCCCGGGAGTTATTATCAAACGTTGCCTGATATCAATTGCGATAATAAAGATATTTTTCTTTCTGAACTTGAGCAATTAAAACTGGCATATGAAAAACTGACGCTGGATCCTTATTCTGCTGGGAATCGCTGGCGCGGTTATGCGCAATGCCGGCGTAATGAGCAGGGTGAGCTCAGTTTTGGTCAATTTACGGAATATAAGCAAACTAAAAAATACAATCCGGACACCGGCGGTATTGTTCGCCATTATCCTTTGCTGCCCGAAAATATTACTGCTAACCGCCTGATGCAGACGATTTTGCAGGACGACATCGCTTTTGTTGAAGCTTATAAGCGTATCGGACCGCTGGAAGAGTTGTCCGTCGGCATTCATTTATTCCGCTATGAGGCGCAGTGTGATGCGCCCGCGTACAGCTCGCCCGTCTGGCTGCATAAAGATGATGAGGATGTGGTGTTTGTTCACCTGATCCATGCCTCCGCCAACATGCTGGGTGGCGATAATTTGATTGCCCCGACCCCTAAAAATATTGAGCGGGTGCTGCGTCTGGAGGCGTTATTCGACACGCTGGTGGTAAATCACGACAAATACCATGCGGTGACACCCATAGGCTGTCGCCAGCCGGGGGAGACGGCACTGCGTGACATCATTCTGGTGACGTTCCAGCGCACGATGAAGGAAGCGGCATGATACTGAAATATAAAGCGTTTATCACGGGCGCATCCAGTGGTATCGGTCAATCGATGGTGGCGGCCTATCTGGCCGCCGGCTATGCGGTAGAGGGTATCGACTGTTCCCCGTCCGTTTTCGCCAATGAACCTGAGTATGTTCACCACCAGCTGGATATTACCGATTCAGTGCATCTGAATGGCGTATTTGAAGCGGCAGAATACGCCAGCGATAACAATGTCTTAATAAACTGCGCCGGTACGCGTGAAATCTGCCGGATCGATGAATTATCACTGTCACTGTGGGAACGTGTTTTTGCCGTTAACGTGACCGCCAGTTTTGTTGCCGGACGTGCATTCTGTCAGCAGCTGGTTCGCCATAACCTGCCGGGCAATGCCGTCAATATCGCCTCGGTCTCCGGCCTGATGGGCGAGCCTGATCGCACCGCCTATGTCTCATCAAAGCACGCCGTTATCGGCCTGACGAAACAGCTGGCGCTGGAATACGGCAAGCATCGAATCCGGGTGAATGCCATTGCGCCCGGCGTTATCCGCACACCGCTTACCGAACCTTACTACGACAACCCGGCACAGATGGAGAAGATCCAACGTGGTCAGTTCCTGCCTGTGCTGGGCGAAACGCAGGATGTGGCAAAAGCGGCAATGTATCTCACTTCTTCCGATGCACGATTTGTGACCGGTTCCACGCTGGTTATTGATGGCGGCTGGACGATTGGTAAAGACCTTTAATCCGATGGCCGGCATAACGGCCACTACTGACTTGCAGGAGTTTTATTATGAACAACACCTATATTTTGATTCTGGGCGGTGAGTTTGCTTTGCGTGAGCGTGTGCTGGCGGGGGCTTTACGTGCTTCAGGCGGAATGCGGGTACTGA
Source organism: Rahnella perminowiae (assembly GCF_019049695.1). Taxonomy (NCBI): domain Bacteria; kingdom Pseudomonadati; phylum Pseudomonadota; class Gammaproteobacteria; order Enterobacterales; family Yersiniaceae; genus Rahnella; species Rahnella perminowiae. Next base: position 75,133 of record NZ_JAFMOT010000166.1, on the reverse strand, counting down.
CGATGGCAAAAAATCGCACCTCGCCGACAATCAAATTTTTCGACGGCTTTATACCGGGAGATGTGGCCGATGCAGAGGCTGTGCTACGTGCCGTACAGGCCCATCAACAGGAAACCGGTGAAACTCCTGCGGCGGTTATCCCGATGAATGATTTTACCGTGCGCGCCGCCAGCCTTCTGACTGAGCATTACCAGCTTTACGGAAATGATTGCCAAACGATCACCCACTGCCGTGACAAATTTGTGATGAAGCAGATCCTGCAAGCCGCCGGCCTGCCGGTGCCTCGCTTCGCTGCGTTCCGTACGCTCAACGAACTGAAAACATTGATTGCAGAGTTCGGTCTGCCGGTGGTGATTAAACCGCGTGAACTGGCGGGGAGTCTGGGTGTATTGAAAATCACTCACGAACAGGAAATCGAAGAAGTGTTCGCCCGTTGCGTTACCGATGTGATTTCACTCAATGGTGAATCCTTTGCGCCGGAAGACTTGTTCCAGATCGAGGAATATATTCCGGCGTGGCAGGAAGTCAGCGTTGAGGTGATCAATCAGGGCGACTATCACCGGGCAATAGCAGTTACGGACAAATATCTGGGTGAAGAGCCGAATTTTGTTGAAGTCGGCCACAGCATGCCGTCGCTGCACAGTGACAATCAATCACTGCGTGACATAGCTGAACGGGCCTGTCATGCACTGGGAATCCGTTACGGGGTGGCGCACTTTGAAGCACGTATTACGCCTGCCGGTGAAATCAAAATCATCGAAGTGGGCGCGCGCACAGGGGGCGACACCATAATGGATTTGGTGGAAAGAACCTACGGTATCAACCCGTATGAACTACACGTACTCAGCCATCTGAACAAACTTAAACCGCTGCCGGATACTCTCAAACCTCGCGGCCTGAGCGCCGTTGCTTTTATTAAAGCCGACGTGGGTGTGATTGAGAAAATCACATTGCCCGCCAGCCTGCCGGCGCATGTGGTGAATATGCAGGTTACCGCTAAGCCGCTGGATCTGTCGAAAAAGCTGGTGTCGTGGAAAACCCGTGAAGGTTCTATCGAGTATTTCTGGCCACAGCGTGCCGCAGAACAGGGTTTTGACGAGCACTTAACGATTGCCGATCAATACGCCCGATCGCTGTTTACCCTTCGTCAGGTCTGATATCCCCCGAGCCACCTCATTTGTGGTGGCTCCTGAACTCCTTTAAGGAAAGCAATGATATGAACAGTGATCGTTTTGGATTAAAACGTTTCGTCTTTTCCCGCTTTGCCGGGTCACTGTGCGATCAGTTTTTGCTGTTTGCCGTGCCGCTGGCGATTTTAAAAGCGACCGGTTCTCTCACCTTTTCCTCGCTGGCATTCGTGATTGAGTGGTTGCCGCGCATTCTGTTTTTCCCGCTGTCAGGTTTTCTGGCTGACCGTATCAAGCCCCGCTTTATCTTCTTTAACGTGGAAGCCGGACGCTGTGTGTTAATGGTGGTCGCTTTCCTGACCCTGACCTTTCATCCCGGCGCCACATTCCCGGTGCTGGCGGTCATGATGGCGCTGCTGTCGGTGGCCTATGTTCTGAACTTTGTCGCCACTGAGGCGCTGTTACCGCGCCATATCCCCGCAGAGGCTCTGCCGAAAGCCCATTCAATGTTACAGGGTGTCGACCAGACCACGCAGGTTCTCGGCCCGGCGCTGGCAGTGGCAATTTCCGTTTATGGTGGCGTCGGGGCGATTTTAGCCTGTGCAGCCGTGCTGTTTGCTGTGTCTGCTATTAACTATCTGTTCCTCGAAACTCATGACGTGGAAATTGCAGAAAAGATGAGTCTGCGGTCCATTGTGCAATCCAACATTACGGCGATTCAGGTGCTTAAGCAGAATAAAATCCTGCTGCATCTGTGTGCGCTGACCTGGGTAGTGAATCTGGTATACGGTGCGGCGCTGGTGGTGAGTGCTGCGGTGATCCTCAAAGAGTTTCATCTGCCTGAGAGTTACTTCGGGGTATTACAGACCTCGGCAGCGCTGGTCACCATCATTACGTTTTTCTTTGTGCCGCGAATTGCCAAACGTTTTGGGCTTTCCACGCTGGGGACCCTGTCATTTTGCGGCATGATATTGTCAGGTGCCCTGATGTCGCTTTCACTCGATTATGCGATGTATCTGGCCGGTTACGCATTACTGATGGCTTTTGATGGTGCATTCAGCGTCTACCTGCGCACCTTACGCAGCCAGATTATCCCGCAGAAACATCTGGGGAAAACCATGGGGCTTATTGGCCTGATGAATATGTGTTCGGTACCCGTTAGCGGTCTGGCGGTGACAGCGTTGGCAGGCAGCTTTATGCCGTTGCAAATTATCGCCATCATTCTGATTTTTGCACTGATATTAGGATTGATGTTGATCGTCATCGGCCGCCGTGCTTTCGGCTACAACAGCTGGCTACCGCCTGTGATCGCTCAGCCACAGGCCTGAAACGGTCATCCCGTCTCAAACGATGAATAATGGGGAGCACATCCCCTTTTCTGTTTATCCACATTTGTGCTTTGAGTTATCAGCGCAGTGAATGGTATTTTTAAAGTCACTTATCTGCGCTGAGAAAAATAGAAAATATGTCGATAAAACGCTATCCGCAACTGGCCCACTGGGGCGCGTATATTGCCGTGGTAGAAGATGGCCGGTTGATCCGTTGTGAACCTTATCAGGCGGATGCCGATCCTTCCCCTTTGCTGGATTCCATTGCGCCGCTGGTTTATTCCGACAAGCGTATCCGTAAACCGGCAGTGCGCCGTTCGTGGCTGAAACACCGCGAAAACAGCGATCGCTCGCTGCGTGGCCGTGAGGATTTTGTCGAAGTGGACTGGGATCTGGCGCTGGATCTGGTGGCCGAAGAGAATAAACGCGTGCGCGACCGTTACGGTGCTGCCGGTATCTTTAACGGTTCTTATGGCTGGTCATCCGCAGGGCGTTTACACCACGCCCGTTCTCTGGTGCGTCGTTTTTATTTCACCGGCGGCGGCGGGGTTGATCAGCAGGGCAATTACAGCTGGGGCTCGGCGCAATTTTTCCTGCCGTATGTTATCGGTACTTTTACGCCGCTGACCGGACGCGTTACTTCATGGCCAAGTGTGGTCGAACATGCTGACATTCTGGTCGCGTTTGGCGGCCTGGCGCTGAAAAATGCGCAGGTCGCTTCCGGCGGTGCAGTGGAACATACCCTGAAACCGGCGCTGGAACAGCTGGCGAAAAAAGGCACCCGCGTCATCAATATCAGCCCGATGCGCGACGATTGTCCGGAATTCGTTAATGCCGAGTGGATCCCGATCCGCCCGAACACCGATGCGGCGCTGATGATGGCCGTTGCGTATGAAATTCAGCGTAAAGAAGCGCAGGATGAGGCGTTCCTTGCCAGCCATTGCGTGGGTTATCCGCAACTTGCCGCGTATCTGCGCGGCGACACGGACGGCACACCGAAAACGCCTGACTGGGCGAGCGCTATAACCGGCGTGCCGGCTGAACGTATTGCGCGTCTGGCGGATGACCTGATCGGTGTGCGCAGCTTTATTACCTGTTCGTACTCCGTACAGCGTGCTCACCGTGGCGAGCAGCCTTACTGGATGATGATCGCCCTTTCTGCCATGCTCGGGCAGGTCGGTTTGCCGGGCGGTGGTTTCTCATTCGGTCACGGCTCGATGAACAGCGTGGGTAATCCGCGTTATGACACGCCGGGGCCTGCCGTCAGTGCCGGGCCGAATCCGTCTGGTTTGTCGATCCCGGTGGCGCGCATCAGCGATATGTTGCTCAATCCGGGCCAGCCGTATGAATTTCAGGGCGAGACGCTGCATTATCCCGATATTCATCTGGTGCACTGGGCGGGGGGGAATCCGTTCCACCATCATCAGCAGCTTAACCGTCTGGTCGAAGGCTGGCAGAAGCCGGATACCGTGATTGTGCAGGATAACGTCTGGACGCCGGCCGCGCAGATGGCCGATATCGTGCTGCCTGCGACAACATCGCTGGAACGTAACGATATCGGCGGTTCATCGCGTGACCGCTTCGTGCTGGCGATGCATCAGGCCGTTGCGCCGCAACATCAGGCGCGCAATGATTTTGATATTTTCGCGGATATTGCCGACCGTCTCGGTTACCGCGAGCAGTTCACTCAGGGGCGTAATGAGGATCAGTGGCTGCGCCATATTTACCGTCAGTGCGGCGAAGCGCAAAAAGGCACGGGTGTGGAATGGCCTGATTTTGAAACCTTCTGGGAGCGCGGTTTTGTTGAACTGCCGGTACCGGAAAAAGATTACGTATTCTTCGAGGAGTTCCGCAAAAGTCCGCGCGCTAATCCGCTGGGGACACACAGTGGCAAAATCGAACTGTTCTCCGAAACCATCGCCGGTTACGGCTATGAAGATTTCGCACCGCATCCGGAATGGCAGCCGCCGGTAGAATGGCTGGGCGCGGAAAGTGCCAGACAGTGGCCATTGCACCTGATTTCCATTCAGCCCAAAGATCGTCTGCACAGCCAGCTTGATCAGTCGCCGCTGGCGCAGTCGAACAAAACCGCCGGTAAGGAAACTCTGTTCATGCATCCGGAAGATGCCCTCAGCCGTCAGCTTAAGGACGGCGACCGGGTGAAAGTGCACAACGCACGCGGCAGTTGTCTGGCGGGTGTTTCGCTTAACGACGGCATTACGCGTGGCGTGGTGCTGATGTCCACCGGCGCCTGGTTTGATCCGGGCTTTGGCGGCCAGTGGCAGGAAACGGAGCAGGCGGGGAATCCGAATGTGCTGACGCTGGATATCGGTACGTCGCGCCTGACGCAGGGTCCAAATGCCATGAGTTGTTTAGTCGAGGTCCAAAGTATTTAAGGTGGTTTTTAAACAGTTAGCCTGATTTATGATAAATCGGGCCTATTTTCACCACTGGTTACATTTTGCGGGATTATGTTTCGATTGCCTGCTGGCGGTGATTCTCCTAAACCAGCTAAATTGAACGTCCCAGAGGTATTGATTGGTGAATCATCAACGTGCTCTGCATGTTGATACCGATTAAATTTGCACCAACCTACGCGGATGCGTAGGTTTTTTTTTGCCTCAGCTCCGGCACGCCGATCAGTTCCCTCCTAAACTCTCTCTGACTGTCGTCATTTTTCAGCGGCTTATAGTATGCTGTTTCCCCAACCTTTTCTTCAAGATCAGGGATGACACATAAGGAGATGGCCAACATGTATTACTTTCTTTTCGCTACTTTCAGGTGGCTTTTCCGCCTGATGTTCAGGGTCAGCGTGACCCCGGCGAACAATAAATATGATTACCCGCGTTTAATCCTCACGCCGAATCATGTCTCGTTTATTGATGGCATGCTGCTGGCGCTTTTCCTGCCGATAAAACCGGTCTTTGCGGTGTATTCCGACATCACCGACAGCTGGTTTATGCGCTGGCTGAAACCGTATGTGGATTTTATGCCGCTGGATCCGACCAAACCGATGGCGATTAAGCATCTGATCCGCGAAGTGGAAAAAGGGCGTCCGGTGGTTGTATTTCCGGAAGGGCGTATTACGGTTACCGGTTCTTTAATGAAGATTTACGACGGTGCGGCCTTTGTGGCGGCGAAGTCACAGGCGACCGTCATGCCGGTGCGCATTGATGGCGCGGAATACACGCCGTTTGGCCGGTTGTTCGGCAGCTTTAAAATCCGCTGGTTCCCGAAAATTACCATCAGCCTCTTACCGCCGACCACCATTGCGATGCCGGACGCGCCGCGCTCGCGCGACCGCCGTGTTCTCGCCGGTGAGCAACTGCATAAAATTATGATGCAGGCGCGTATGGATACCCGCAAGCCGGAAACCTTGTATCAGGCATTATTATCCGCACAAACCCGTTATGGCCGTCGCAAACCCTGTATCGCTGATATCGCATTCAAAGAAGATACCTATCAGGGCCTGCTGAAAAAATGCCTGGGCGTGAGTCGCATTTTGCAACGTTTTACCCGCGAAGGTGAACATGTGGGGATGCTGTTACCCAATGCGACGATCATGGCGGCTGCGCTGTTTGGCGCGTCAATGCGTAACCGTATTCCGGCGCTGCTCAACTACACAGCGGGTGCAAAAGGGTTGCAAAGCGCCATGAAAGCGGCGCAGATCAACACCATTATTACCTCCCGCCAGTTCCTTGAAAAAGGCAAGCTGACGCATCTGCCGGAGAATGTACCTGAGGCGAACTGGGTTTATCTGGAAGATTTGAAAGACACGGTGACCACACAGGATAAGCTGTGGATCCTGTTCCATCTGATCTTTCCTCGCCGCGCGATGTTGCCGCAAAAGCCCGATGACGCAGCACTGGTACTGTTCACCTCCGGTTCTGAAGGTAACCCGAAAGGTGTGGTGCATTCGCACGCCAGCCTGCTGGCTAACGTCGAGCAAATCCGCACTGTTGCTGACTTCACGCCGCGCGACCGGTTTATGTCGTCGCTGCCGCTGTTCCACGCCTTTGGCCTGACGGTCGGATTGCTGACGCCGCTGATCACCGGCGCGCGGGTTTTCCTGTATCCGAGCCCGCTGCATTACCGCATTGTGCCGGAACTGGTGTATGACCAGAACTGTACCGTATTGTTTGGCACCTCAACGTTCCTCGGCAATTACGCCCGCTTTGCGCATCCGTATGATTTTGCACGGTTGCGGTATGTGGTCGCCGGAGCGGAGAAACTGGCGGAAGGCACCAAAGAAATCTGGCAGAACAAATTCGGTATCCGCATTCTGGAAGGCTACGGGGTGACCGAGTGCGCACCGGTGGTTGCAATCAACGTACCGATGGCGACCAAAGTGAATACCGTCGGTAAGATTTTGCCGGGCATGGAGTCACGTCTGATTACCGTGCCGGGCATTGAAGAGGGCGGTCGTCTGCAACTGCGCGGGCCTAACATCATGAAAGGTTACCTGCGCGTTGAAAATCCGGGTGTGCTGGAAACACCGCAGGCTGAAAATGCCGCAGGTGAAATGCAGGCGGGCTGGTATGACACCGGCGATATCGTCACGCTGGATGAAAAAGGTTTCTGCACCATCCGGGGCCGCGTGAAACGTTTTGCCAAACTGGCGGGGGAAATGGTCTCGCTGGAAAGCGTCGAACAACTGGCGATCAACGCTTCACCGGATAAACAGCATGCGGCGACGTCCCGCAGCGATGCCAGCAAAGGCGAGGCCCTGGTGCTGTTTACCACCGATCCTGAATTACGTCGTGATGCACTGAGCAAGGCCGCCCGTGAACTCGGGCTGCCGGAACTGGCGGTGCCGCGTGATATTCGTGTCGTTAAAGCGTTACCGTTGCTCGGCAGCGGTAAACCCGATTTTGTCACCCTGCGTCAGATGGCAGAAAACCCGGAGACTGAGGCATGATCCAGCCAGTAAAGGCGGCATCGCCGCTGATGTCAAAAAGTATGATTGCGGTGATCGTGGCGCAGTTCCTGTCGGCTTTCGGTGACAATGCGCTGCTGTTCGCCGCGCTGGCGCTGATCAAACAGCAACTTTACCCCGACTGGAGTCAGCCTGTTTTACAAATGGCGTTTGTGGCGACCTATATTATCCTCGCGCCGTTTGTCGGGCAGTTTGCCGACAGTTTCTCCAAAGGCCGCGTGATGATGGTCGCCAACCTGCTCAAACTGGCAGGCGCGGCGGTGATTTGCGCCGGACTGAATCCGTTCCTCGGTTATACATTGGTCGGTATTGGCGCAGCGGCGTATTCGCCAGCCAAATACGGCATTCTGGGCGAGATCGCCAGTGGTGAACAGTTGGTGAAAGCCAATGGCCTGATGGAAGCCTCTACCATTGCCGCGATTCTGCTGGGTTCTGTGGCCGGTGGCGCGCTGGCTGACTGGAGCATTCTGGCGGCGCTGGGTATCTGCGTGCTGGCGTATGGTGCGGCGGTGGTCGCAAACTGGTTTATTCCGAAGCTGAGTCCTGCGCGTCCGGGACAGTCATGGAATCCGGCAAAAATGAGCCGGACTTTTTTCTCTGCCTGCAAAACATTATGGCAGGATGGCGAAACCCGCTTCTCGCTGGTCGGTACCAGCCTGTTCTGGGGCGCGGGCGTGACGCTGCGTTTCCTGCTGGTGCTGTGGGTGCCAGTGGCGCTGGGCATCACCGATAACAAAACCCCTACGTTGCTGAATGCGATGGTGGCGGTCGGGATTGTGTTGGGTGCGGGCGCGGCGGCGAAATTAATCCGTCTGGATACCGTGAAACGCTGCCTGCCTGCAGGCGTCGCTATCGGTATCGCCGTGGTGGTCTTCGCACTGCAAACCAGCATGCTGAGTGCTTACATTGTGCTGGTGGTGGTGGGGATTCTGGGCGGCTTCTTTGTGGTGCCGCTGAATGCACTCTTGCAGCATCGCGGTAAAATTTCCGTTGGTGCCGGTAATGCGATTGCAGTGCAGAACCTGGGTGAAAACACCGCCATGCTGCTGATGCTCGGTTTGTATTCGCTGGTGGTGATGGTTGGCGCGCCAGTGGTGGCGATTGGCATCGGATTCGGTGTGGTATTCGCACTGGCGATAGCCGGGTTGTGGATCTGGAAGAATATGCAGAAACGCCGCCTGGCGTGACCGGGCAGGTGAAAAAAGAAAAGGGCGCTGAGCGCCCTTTTTTACTGCCTGCGACCAGGGTTTACGGCGCAGGAATAGTGAAGCGTTTGTGGATATTTTCCAGATCAGCAAGGATCTCCTCATCGAGCGTCAGATCCTGACTGTCGATGTTGATCTTCAGCTGTTCGAGCGTGGTTGCGCCCAGCAGTGTGCTGGCCACAAACGGTTGCTGGCGCACAAAGGCCAGCGCCATCTGCGAAGGATCCAGGTTACGTTTCTTCGCCAGCGCGACATATTCGGCAATCGCCGCTTCAGCCTGCGGTGAAGAGTAGCGGGTGAAACGGCTGAACAGCGTATTACGTGCCCCGGCCGGTTTCGCACCGTTAAGGTATTTGCCACTCAGTGTGCCAAACGCCAGGCTGGAGTAGGCCAGCAGTTCAACCCCTTCGTGCTGACTGATTTCTGATAAACCGATTTCAAAGCTGCGGTTCAGCAAACTGTACGGGTTTTGAATCGACACAATACGCGGCAGATCGTGTTTTTCAGCCAGTTGCAGGTAACGCATCACGCCCCACGGCGTTTCGTTAGAAACACCGATATAGCGGATTTTACCGGCGCGAACCTGTTCATTCAGCGCTTCCAGCGTTTCCAGCAAAGTCACCGGAGACTGTTCTTCGGTGTACTGATAGCTCAGTTTGCCAAAGAAATTGGTCTGGCGCTGAGGCCAGTGAATTTGATAAAGATCGAGATAATCGGTGTTCAGACGTTTCAGACTGGCATCCAGTGCCGCGCGGATATTTTTGCGATCCAGCATCTGATCCGGGCGAATGGCGTTGTCACTACCCCGGGAAGGGCCGGAGACTTTACTCGCCAGAACGATCTTTTCACGATTGCCACGGGCTTTCAGCCAGCTACCGATATAGGTTTCCGTCAGCCCCTGAGTTTCAGGACGCGGCGGAACGGGATACATCTCTGCGGTATCAATCAGGTTGATACCCGCCGCAACGGCGTAATCGAGTTGCTGGTGGGCGTCGGCTTCGCTGTTTTGTTCACCAAAAGTCATGGTGCCAAGTCCCAGTAAGCTCACTTCTAAAGAACTGTGGGGTATACGGTGATATTGCATTGCCGGTCTTCCTTTATATCTGAGAATGTCAGCCTGTTAGAAAAAGCGCCTTAACTGACTATATACAAGGCTGGCAGATGGGGGAAGTGGCAGTGTGTGCGGGAAGAACGATGCGGGCGGTGGATAAAATAACAAAGAGCCAGTCCTGATAACTGGCTCTTTAACGGGTTAAGAGGCGTTTTGCTTAACGCTTCATCACCTGGCTGACGTTGTCATTATTGATCTGGCGATCGTTACCTTGTTCATCGGTGTAACTCAGCAGTCCGGTAGATTTATCCAGCTTAGGTTTACCATCAGTGAGGATCATATTGCCGTCTTTGGTTGAGATCACATAGTCGCTGGCACAACCTGCGAGGCTCAGCACCACAAGCGCAGCACCGGCTGCCATTAAAGTTTTTTTCATCATCGTTAACGTTCCTTTTTGTTGTACCGAAGATAGTGATATTTAGCGTAGCAAACTATCCCGCAGACCGCGTGGAATGGTATCGGTTAAAGCTGAAAATGACGGGCCAGAAGCGCTGCGGTAAAACGCTTTTTCAAATAGAAGCCGCGCGGCAGTGTCAAAATGGGTTGCCCTAATTCCCCGATCGCTTCCGTCAGCGCTTTGCTGTTGGCGGCTTTGGGGCGAATTTGCAGATATTCGCCATGGCGTGCTGTGATGCTTTCGACTTTACCCAGCACGATCAAATCCATCAGTTCCTCCCAGTCCTGACGCAGTTGCTCATCTTCTTCCTCAGAGGGTTGCCATAATAAAGGTGCTCCGATGTGGCGCCCGGCCAGGGGGATCTGGCGCTCACCTTCGACCGGTATCCACAAAACCCGGGCCAGTTTATGGCGCACGTGACTATTTTCCCAGGTCACGCCGCTGTTGCCGGTTAACGGGGCAACGCACACAAAGGTGGTTTCCAGCGGCCTGCCCCGGGAATCAACCGGGATTGTTTTGAGCTCAATGCCAATGTCAGCAAAATCCTGCTCGGCTTTGCTTCCTGCTACCGCACCGAGATACACCTCAACCAACATACCAACCCAGCCTTTCTCCCGTTTAAGATTCTCAGGGATGGGCAGTCCGGCCCGGGCGGCGAGTTCACCCAATGTATGACCCGCCAGCGATTGCGCGCGCAACAACAGTTCCTGTTCATTGAGCGGGGGCCGGGCGGCAGGGAAAGGAATAGACATAAAAAACAATGCTCACTCGATAGATTAAATTTCGTACTGCTTTTGTCATGCACAGTGAATAAAAAGTTGTTCCTGTGGATCAATGAAATAATAGCATGATTTGCCTTAGTTTTTTTTGAGGTTTCTGGCGTATTGAGTGCATCGCCGCTGAGGTTGATCACCTGTTGAAGGCGACAATGAACAGGATCTTCCACCTACTTATCCACAGATTTCTTGGATAACCCTGTCTGAATGAGAGCACTGGTTCGATTTACAGGCTTGACGGCCCGGGTTTTATCCATTTTTTGGCGGGATAGCGTCAACTTTTAGACGATCGCTGTGGATAAAAACGACATTGGTGGATCTTTCACCAGATCACTTTCAGGTGTGAGATAACTCTCATTTTTAAGCATGGGATAACTCCATTTATTATTGGTAATATACTGTTTTAAAATGATTTAATATGAATATATTTTCCCGCTAAAAATAAGTTAAGAAGAGTTTTACCCCGCTTACTCTGAAGTTCTTCACATACCTATCCACAGAAAAAGTGCATAAAATCGCGGGTGATTCCAAAAATCTGTTTATAACTTTGCGTATAACTGTGAGTTATCCCATTTTTATTCATGCGGATCGGCATTAACCAGTGGTTTACCGCCTGTTGGTAGTATGAAACAATCAGAACATCTATGAGTTTAAGCGATTGAGGTAGTCCGGTGATCGATGATGATGGCTACCGCCCGAATGTTGGTATTGTAATTTGTGACAAGCAGGGTCAGGTATTGTGGGCCAGACGATACGGCCAGCACTCCTGGCAGTTTCCACAAGGGGGGATAAACCCTGGTGAAACCGCTGAGCAGGCCATGTACCGCGAGCTGTTTGAGGAAGTGGGGCTTGGCCGTAAAGATGTACGTATTCTGGCTTCAACCCGTAACTGGTTACGTTATAAATTGCCGAAACGTTTGGTGCGTTGGGACACAAAGCCGGTTTGTATCGGCCAAAAGCAAAAATGGTTCTTGCTGCAACTGATGTGTAACGATGCTGATATCAATATGCAGCGTAGCAGTACGCCTGAATTTGATGGCTGGCGTTGGGTCAGTTTCTGGTATCCGGTTCGTCAGGTGGTGTCATTTAAACGCGATGTTTATCGTCGCGTAATGAAAGAGTTTTCCACTACTATTATGCCGATGCAGGAAGTCTCCCTTCCCAGGATATCGCCCGCTTATCGTCGTAAAAGAGGCTAAGTCACGAAGAGATGCTCACGCGTTTGCGAGAAATTGTTGAAAAGGTAGCAATGGCGTCCAGCCTCAATGATGCGCTGGACGTACTGGTCAACGAAACCTGCCTGGCGATGGACACGGAAGTGTGTTCCGTCTATCTCGCTGACAATGACCGTCGTTGTTATTATCTGATGGCGACGCGAGGTTTGAAAAAACCTCGTGGTCGGACTATTACGCTGGCTTTTGATCAGGGTATTGTCGGTCTGGTAGGGCGTCTGGCCGAGCCCATCAACCTTGCCGATGCGCAGAGCCATCCAAGCTTCAAATATATTCCTGCCGTAAAAGAAGATCTTTTCCGATCCTTCCTGGGTGTGCCGATCATTCATCGTCGTCAGTTGCTGGGTGTGCTGGTTATCCAGCAACGCGAACACCGGCAGTTCGACGAAAGTGAAGAGTCGTTTATGGTCACGCTTGCCACCCAACTGGCGGCGATCCTTTCTCAGGCACAGCTTAATGTGCTTTACGGACGCTTTCGCCAGACGCGCGTTCGTGCGCTTGCCGCATCTCCAGGCGTGGCCATCGGTGTTGGCTGGCAGGACAGCTCTCAGCCTTCGCTCGACCACGTTTATATGGCGTCTACGCTTGATACTGTGCGTGAACGCGAGCGCCTGACCCGCGCTCTGGAAGACGCCGGTGCGGAGTTCCGTCGCTTCAGTAAACGTTTCGCGGCGAGTGCGCAGAAAGAAAGCGCGGCGATTTTTGACCTCTATTCTCACCTTCTTAATGATGCCCGTCTCAAACGCGAACTGTTCGCCCAGATAGATCAGGGTGCAGTGGCGGAGTGGGCCGTCAAAAAGGTTGTCGAAGAATTTGCGGCGCAGTTTTCCAGCTTGCAGGATACCTATCTGCGTGAGCGTGGCAGTGACTTACGGGCGCTGGGGCAGCGGCTGGTGTTTCATCTTGATGATACGATCCAGGGCAACACGCAGTGGCCAGAACGTTTTATTCTGGTTGCAGATGAACTGACAGCCACTTTGCTGGCTGAAATGCCGCAAGACCGTCTGGCAGGCGTTGTGGTTCGCGATGGTGCAGCTAACTCACATGCGGCGATTTTGGTTCGCGCAATGGGCGTGCCGACCATTATGGGCGCTGATATACAGCCTGCACTGCTCAGCCAGAGACAACTGATCGTTGACGGCTACCGTGGTGAGTTGCTCATTGATCCGGAAGCCGTACTGGTCACAGAATACAAGCGTTTGATTAGCGAAGAAATGGAGCTGAGTCAGAAGGCTGAAGATGACGTTGAGCAACCCGCAGCGCTGAAAAGCGGCGAACGGGTGAAAGTGATGCTGAATGCCGGTCTGAGCGCAGATCATGAAAAATTGTTTGGCAGTCGCGTTGACGGCGTTGGGCTTTATCGCACCGAAATTCCGTTCATGTTGCAAAGCGGTTTCCCTTCTGAGGAAGAGCAGGTCGCGCAATATCAGGGCATGTTACAGCTGTTTCCGCAAAAACCCGTGACCCTGCGAACGCTGGATATCGGCTCTGATAAGCAATTGCCTTATATGCCGATCAGCGAGGAAAATCCTTGTCTGGGTTGGCGCGGGATTCGAATTACCCTCGATCAGCCTGAAATTTTCCTGATCCAGGTCCGTGCGATGTTGCGTGCGAATGCCGCAACCGGAAATCTTGGCATTCTTCTGCCAATGGTCACCAGCCTGGAAGAAATTGATGAGGCCCGTCGCTTAATCGATCGCGCCGGACGTGAAGTGGAAGAACAACTGGGTTATGAACTGCCGCGCGCGCGTTTGGGCGTGATGATAGAAGTGCCGTCGATGGTCTTTATGCTGCCTGCACTGGCCGGGAGAGTGGAGTTTATTTCCGTCGGCACCAACGACCTGACGCAATATCTGCTGGCTGTTGATCGTAACAATACCCGTGTTGCAGGGCTTTATGACAGCCTGCATCCGGCGATGCTGCGGGTGCTCAAACAAATTGTTACCACCGCTGAGGCTGCCGGGCTGGATGTCAGCTTATGTGGCGAGATGGCGGGTGACCCGATGGGCGCATTACTGCTTACCGGTATGGGTTTTCGCAATCTCAGCATGAACGGACGCAGCGTTGCCCGTGTAAAATATCTGCTTCGCCGTATTGAACTCCATGATGCCCAGGAACTGGCCAGCCGGGTGTTACAGGCGCATTTCACGACGGACGTGCGTCATATGACGGCTGCTTTTATGGAAAGACGCGGTCTGGGCGGCCTGATCCGCGGGGGTAAATAAGCGCCGGATACCACGCTTTGCCCCAGGTTACCCTCATCCTGCTCGCCTCACGGCGCTGGATGAGATGATTTTTTACAGAACTTTTCCAGCAGCTTAGCCCCGGAAAACCTTCCGGCTATGCTACTATTCGCTCCCTGCTGGCCCCTGAACGGGCAATAATGATAAACAATTTGTGGTGATAGATGAGCAACAGCTATCTGGCGTTTCCCCAGTTTGATCCGGTAATTTTCTCAATCGGACCGGTATCTCTGCACTGGTACGGACTGATGTACCTGGTCGGTTTTGTCTTCGCGATGTGGCTGGCGGTACGCCGTGCCAATAAGCCAGGCAGCGGCTGGACAAAAGATGAAGTCGAAAACTTGCTGTACGCCGGTTTCCTGGGGGTATTCCTCGGTGGCCGTATCGGGTACGTTTTCTTCTATAACCTGCCTTTATTCCTCGATAATCCGCTTTATCTTTTCAAAGTCTGGGATGGCGGCATGTCTTTCCACGGCGGCCTGATTGGCGTGATCGTGGTCATGCTGATTTTTGCCCGTCGTACCAAACGCAACTTCTTCCAGGTTTCCGACTTTATCGCTCCGCTGATCCCGTTTGGACTTGGCGCAGGTCGTTTGGGTAACTTCATCAATGGCGAACTGTGGGGGCGTGTGACCACAGATGTACCCTGGGCGATGCTGTTCCCGGGCTCACGTCAGGAAGACATCGCGATTGCTGCGGCTGACCCTAAATGGCAGCCATTGCTGAATCAGTATGGCGTATTGCCGCGTCATCCTTCCCAACTGTACGAACTGCTGCTTGAAGGCGTTGTACTGTTTATTATTCTGAATGTGTTCATCCGAAAATCACGCCCGATGGGCGCCGTATCAGGTTTGTTCCTGATCGGATATGGCTTATTCCGCATCATCGTTGAACACTATCGTCAGCCGGATGCCCAGCTAGGCCTGTTCGATGGAATCATCAGCATGGGGCAGGTTCTGTCCATTCCTATGGTGGTCATTGGCCTGATTATGATGGTCTGGGCATATCGCCGTCCGCAGAAACAATTGTCGTGAGGTAACATGAAACAGTATCTGGATTTAATGCAGAAAGTGCTCGATGAGGGCACCCCTAAAGCCGACCGTACCGGTACGGGCACGTTGTCGATTTTTGGCCATCAGATGCGTTTCAACTTGCAGGAAGGTTTTCCGCTGGTCACCACCAAACGTTGTCATTTACGCTCCATCATTCATGAACTTCTATGGTTTCTGAAAGGCGAAACGAATATTGCCTACCTGCGTGAAAATAATGTCAGCATCTGGGACGAGTGGGCAGACGAAAAGGGTGACCTCGGTCCGGTTTATGGCAAGCAATGGCGTGCCTGGGGCGCGGCTGACGGCAGGCAAATCGACCAGTTGACAAATGTGGTTGAACAGCTAAAAAAAGATCCGGATTCACGCCGCATTATTGTGTCGGCATGGAATGTCGGTGAGCTGGATCAGATGGCGCTGGCACCTTGCCACGCTTTCTTTCAGTTCTATGTGGCCGACGGGAAACTCTCTTGCCAGCTGTATCAGCGTTCATGCGACATCTTCCTGGGTCTGCCGTTTAACATCGCCAGCTACGCGCTGCTGGTGCATATGATGGCACAGCAGTGTGATCTGGAAGTCGGTAACTTTGTCTGGACCGGTGGCGATACGCATCTGTACAGCAACCATATGGAACAGACACATCTGCAGCTGACGCGTGAGCCTCGTGCATTGCCAAAACTGGTGATTAAGCGCAAACCGGCCTCCCTGTTTGATTACAACTTCGAAGATTTCGAGATTGAAGGGTACGATCCACATCCTGCAATCAAAGCGCCTGTGGCGATCTGATTTTTTGTGGTGTGCCGCCTGACAGCCTGGTCAGGCGGTAATTTATCCCTTCTCACGTTTCTTGCTGCATTTTTTACACCTTTCCCTGACGATTCCCACTCCGATTTTTATCCTGATGTTATCCCTGCGAGATATCACGCAAATTTTTTGCCGCGTGTATTTTATTGCACCGATTGCTCTGAAGACATCCTGGAAAAAATGACTTTGCCGGTGGCGATAAAAATCTACACGCTTATTTTGGCGGTATGAAAACATTTGAGCGGGCAGGAGAGCAGGGAATGTCGCTGATCGAAATGATGGTTGTTGTGGCTCTGATTGCCATGTGTACGTTATGGGGAATCCACAGCTGGCGCAGTTACCAGCAGGCATTGAAGCTTGAACAATCGGCTCAGCAACTGCGTTTGTATTTATACGGAGTCCAGGCCGAAGCCAATAATTACAATCGTTCTGCTGTTTTATGGGGGATTTCCGGCGAAAACGGGTGTGTGGGAACCGGCATCCGCCCCTCTGATTGCCGTAATGCGGCGGGTAAAATATTCGCCCTTCATGAAGCTGGCATTGAATTAGCCGACGTTCCTGAAAAAAATATGGGCTTTTACGGCCTGCGGAATGCGGCACTTGCCGGGCATATCACGCTGAGAAATCCAGCAGGGAGTGTGCGAATCGTTCTCTCCGTCAGAGGGCGGTTGCGTATGTGTAGTGAAACTCAGCCTTTACTGGGTATCGGGCTATGTCAGTGAACACATCCCGTTGTCAGGGATTCACGCTGCCCGAAGTTATGATTGCGATGGGTATTGGCAGCATGCTGATGCTCAGTGCCGCACAAATCTATCCGCTTATGCGCCAGAGAAGCCAGAGTCTGGGCCGGCATTATCAGCTGGAACAACTGTTGCGCCAGAGTATTTCTGCTATCGGCAAAGATATCCGTCGGGCCGGTTTTTGTAACGGAAACTGTGAGGGCAAATCTTTTATCATAAGTAACGCTGCCGGCGAAGCGCCTGGCTCCTGCATCATTGTTATCTATGACCTGAACCGTAACGGAATATGGGATAAAGCCAGCTCACCGGAATCTGAATACTTTGGTTATCGTTTACGACAGGGGGGGGATTGAAATCCAGCGCGGAACAGATGACTGCGGGAGTTCTGGCTGGGAAAAACTCCTTGATCCGGCTGAAGTTAACGTGACCCGATTTACGATTACGCAGGTGGCAGAAAGTGCCTCCGGCCGTCTGTATTCTCTGCAACTGGAAGCCCGCTGGAGCAAAGATCCTTTTATCCACCGTCAGGTTAACGAGATGATTGCAGGCCATGTTTTATGACAAGCGTAGTCAAAAGAAGCGAGTCACTCAGACAACGTGGGAGCGCCATGATCCTGAGTATTCTGGTGATGATGGGATTAGGCTTGATTGTCCTTAATTCGCTGCAACAGCAACTTTCCGCCGGGCTTTCGCTGACGTCAAATCAGCATCGCTATAATGTTGCCTGGGAAAATGCAGCTTCGGCATTGGCGTGGGGCATAGGACAATCATGGAGCGACAGCCATGATCCCTACTGGCAGTGCCGGGAGGTGGCGGTTGGGATCATTATTTCAGGAAGTGGCCGGGCCTGTGTCCGCCCTGCCTTTCGGGAGGATATCTTTCTGGTCCGTGGTGAAGGCCGGTTAACTCAAGACAATGAACCCGTTGTACAGTATCAGCAAGTCAGTAGTAAAAAGCAGGTTGGCGGAGATCTGATTTTTTCGCCACTAAAACAAGGATGGCTGGATTTTTGTCCTGAGACTGATGCGCAGGCCTGCAATGAATGAAAGCTGCTCAGCACAGCAAGGTTTCAGCCTCACAGAAGCGCTGATCGCCATGTTGCTCTTGTCAGTTTCCATTCTGGGGCTCCTGAATTATTACCAGTCACTGAGCCACGGTTTTATGCGCCAGTGGCAGGTTCAACAGGCGTGGGCAGAAGCGCATTCCCAGCTTGAAGCCTATTCTGTAGCCGGGAAGGGGACGGAGCCTTTTGCGAAAAATTGGGAATATCTGATTAGCGGCACTTCATATGCACAATCCTGCAAGTTGGTTACTGCGGCAATTCAAACGCCGACAAAATATCAGGCCATATTGCAGCGTTTGATATGTGATTTTGCCCCCTGAAGTGGCATCTGTCAGCCGCATATTACCGGGCAAAAATACTGTTAAGCTACTTGCAATGGCGGGTTAACAGCTTAGAGTGGTTTAACCGGGTGTTTTTTCCCCTATTGGGAACCATGAGTGTTGTGGCTAAAACATAACGGAGCACAGGAAGAAAATCCCGATTCGATTTTTTTTCACAACTATCCTGTTTCTGCGCGGTCTGAACAGACTCAATCGCTCAAAACAGCGTGTTGAGGTTCATCGGTTATTGAACCGTGTATTTATTGCCTGCGTGGCACGTTTATTCGATTGAGGGAGAGTGGCAATGTTAAAACAGGTTACCCGCGTTTTCGGGGTACTGTTGTTATTGAGCGTTGGGATTCCTGTTGTTTCAAGTGCAGCTGACTGGCAACCTTTTGCACAAGCTATCAATAAAAGTCAAAACGACCCTCGTCACTATCAGGCAATAAGACTGGCCAATGATATGACCGTTTTGCTGGTTTCTGACCCTCAGGCGCCCAAATCTCTCGCCGCATTGGCCCTTCCTGTCGGCTCGCTGGAGGATCCTGATTCTCAGTTAGGCCTTGCCCATTATACTGAGCATATGTTGCTGATGGGCTCGAAGAAATATCCTCAGCCGGAAAGCCTGTCTGAATTCCTTAAGAAACACGGTGGGAGCCATAATGGCAGTACAGCTTCTTACCGCACCGCGTTTTATCTTGAAGTAGAAAACGATGCCTTGCCAGAAGCGGTAGATCGCCTGGCGGATGCTATCGGCCAACCACTATTAGATCCCGCCAACGGAGACCGTGAGCGTAATGCCGTGAACGCTGAACTGACGATGGCCCGATCGCGTGACGGTATGCGGATGGCGCAAGTTCGCGCAGAAACATTAAATCCTATGCACCCGGCAGCCCGCTTCTCAGGGGGTAATCTGGATACGTTGAAAGATAAACCGGGCAGTAAGCTTCATGACCAGCTGACGGCTTTTTATCAGCGTTACTATTCCGCTAACCTCATGGTCGGTGTGATTTATAGCAATAAACCTTTGCCTGAACTTGCTGAACTGGCCTCCACAACCTTTGGCCAGATCGCCAATCATCATGCCGCCGTGCCGCCGATTACAGTCCCGACGTTAACTGCAGACCAAAAGGGCGAGTTTATCCATTTCGTTCCTGCACAGCCGCGCAAAGAATTGCGGATTGAATTTGCCATTGATAACAATAGTGCCGATTTTCGCAGTAAAACCGATACCTATATCAGCTACCTTATTGGTAACCGCAGCCCGAATACCCTATCCGACTGGTTACAGAAGCAGGGCTATGCCGACGGGATCAGTGCAGGTGCGGATCCGATGGTTAACCGTAATATGGGCGTATTCAATATTTCTGTTTCCCTGACGGATAAGGGGCTGGCGCAACGCGATACCGTTATTGCCGCCATTTTCAACTATCTCAATGAAATGCGCGCTCAGGGGATCCGGAAATCCTATTTTGATGAGATTGCCCACGTTATGGCGCTCGACTTCCGCTATCCGGCACTGACGCGTGATATGGATTATGTCGAATGGCTGGTGGATACCATGCTGCGGGTACCTGTCGGGCATGTTCTCGACTCGCCGTATCTTACTGACCAGTATGATCCTAAAGCGATTGAATCACGGCTAACTGAAATGACGCCGCAAAATGCACGTTACTGGATCATCAGCCCGAATGAGCCTCACAATAAAGTGGCCTACTTTGTTAATGCGCCGTATGAGATCGATAAAGTTCCCGTGCAAACCTACTCGCAGTGGAAGACGCTGGGGCAGGGGATTTCTCTGTCGCTGCCTGCGCTGAATCCGTACATTCCGGACTCACTTGCGCTGGTCACTAAAGATTCGACGGCGACGAAACCTGAATTGTTAGTTGAAGATAAAGGGTTGCGGGTGTTCTACATGCCGAGTCGCTATTTTGCTGATGAGCCTAAAGCGAATGTGACCGTTTCTTTCCGCAATGAGCAGTCTCTCAGCACGGCTAAAAATCAGGTGCTGTATGGCCTGACGGATTACCTCACCGGCGTTGCTTTTGATCAGCTGAGCTATCAGGCATCCATTGGCGGGATCACGTTCGGCACATCGCCTGATAACGGATTACAATTTACTGCTACCGGTTTCACCGAGTGTCTGCCTGATTTACTGGCCGCACTGGTCGATAACTACCCTGATTTCAAACCGACACAGGAACAGCTTGATCAGGCGAAATCATGGTATCTCGAGCGTTTAGCTTCAGCAGATAAAGGGAAAGCGTTTGAGCTGGCGTTACAACCGGTTCAGTTGCTTTCGCGGGTGCCTTATACCGAGCGCAGCGAGCGTGAAAAGCTGGTTTCCGCCATCACACTGGAAGAGGTGAACGCCTACCGTGAACAACTGGTTCATCATGCTGCGGTAGAAGTGATGGTCGTGGGAAATATGACGGCTGATCAGGTTAAAGCGATGTCTTCGCAAATCATGCAAAAGTTGGGTGAGCATGGGACACAGTGGTGGCGCGGCAAGCAGGCCGTAGTGACCGGACCGCTGAAAGCGAATATTCAGCGTATCGGGACAAGTTCGGACTCTGCGCTGGCAACGGCGTATGTCCCCACCGGTTATGATGAAGTTCAGAGCATGGCGTACAGTGCTTTGCTGGGACAAATTATTCAGCCATGGTTCTACAGTCAGCTTCGGACACAAGAACAACTGGGTTACGCAGTGTTTGCTTTTCCTATTCCGGTAGGCAAACAGTGGGGGATTGGTTTCCTGCTGCAAAGTAACAGCAGGCAACCTGATTATCTGTATCAGCGCTATCTGGCATTTTATCCGCAGGCCGAAAAACGTCTGCGTGAAATGAAGGATGACGAGTTCCTGCAATACAAACAGGGGCTGGTGAATGAAATGCAGCAAAACCCGCAAACGTTAGATGAGGAAGCTGACCGTCTGGGAAATGATTTTAGCCGCGGAAATCCACAATTTGACACCCGCACGAATGTTATCCGGGTTATTGCCGGGCTGACGCAAACTCAGCTGGCGGATTACTTCAATCAGGCCGTAATAAAACAGGATGGTCTGGCGATGTTGTCACAGGTCTCAGGCAATGACAGCAAGTCGCCACAATACGCGGCGCCTGAGGGCTTTAAAACCTGGTCTGATACCTCAACGTTGCAACAGGCGCTGGAACCGCACACGGATAAATAACCCGCTGATGTGTAAAGCAAAATAAAAAGGGCGCGGAAGCGTCCTTTTTATAACTGAGGCCAGGTAGTGAGAGAGTTACAGCTCAGCGATCAGTATTTTGGAACGACGCTGGTAGTTGTACATTTCCTGTTTCTGAATCGGCAACACATCCACTTCTGCTGGTTTGAAACCACGCTCCTGGAACCAGTGAATGCTGCGGGTCGTCAGTACAAACAGCCTGTTCAGCCCCATGAGTTTCGCCTGGCTGGCAACGCGTTGCAGTAACATTTCACCCCGTGAAGAGCTGCGGTAGTCCGGGTGAACCGCCACGCAGGCCATTTCGCCAATCCCTTCATCATGAAACGGATAAAGCGCCGCACAGGCGATGGTCAGGTTATCCCGCTCGATAATGGTAAATTTATCGATTTCCATTTCCAACTGCTCGCGGGAACGGCGTACCAGAATACCCTGTTGTTCCAGCGGACGAATAAGTTCCAGAATGCCACCGATGTCGTTGATGGTTGCTCGCCGAACTTGTTCGGCACTTTCCATCACGATTTGCGTGCCAATGCCGTCGCGCGAAAACAGTTCCTGAACCAGTGCACCGTCTTCCTGATAACTGATCAGGTGACTGCGACGTACACCGCTGCGGCAGGCCTTCACCGCGCCGCGCAGGAAGCGAACGGTACCGGAAAGATAATCGCCGCCGGATTCCATCTGATCAATTTTTTGCTGTGCATCATTAGGAAACAGTTCGGAAATAATATTACCTTCCTCGTTGATTACCCCTTGCGAAGAGCAGAAGCCGATCATTTTTTCTGCTTTCAGTTTGATCGCCAGTTGTGTTGCGACTTCTTCGGAAGTCAGGTTGAAGCTTTCACCGGTAACCGAAACTGCAACCGGACCGAGCAAGACAATCGCATTGCTGTCGAGCTGACGGTGAATCGCTTCTTCATCAATACGGCGGATACGCCCACTATGACAGTAATCAATACCGTCATCGACGCCCAGCGGCTGAGCAATGATAAAATTGCCGCTGACGACATTGATATGCGCGCCCTGAAGTGGCGTATTATTCAGACTCATTGACAGCCGCGCCGTGATATCGAGCTGCAGCAGCCCGGCGGCTTGCTTAACCAGTTCGAGCGCACGTGCATCCGTGACGCGAATATTCTTATGATAAATCGGCTCGTAATTATGCTCAGAAAGGTTCTCATCAATCTGCGGACGGGCGCCATAAACGACGACCAGACGGATGCCTAAACTGTGTAACAGGCCGATATCGTTGACAATATTGCTAAAATTTTCATGTTCAATGGCTTCCCCACCGAGCATGACAACGAATGTTTTGCCTCGGTGAGCATTTATATAGGGAACTGAGTGGCGAAATCCCTGAACCAGTTCAGTACTACGTTCCTTCACGGCAAAACCTCGTATGAATTTTTATTCGTAATTTTTGTATTTTTATTCTTTTGCGGCGCTGTGGCAAGTAAGAAATCTCTGTTTTTGTTTTAACACCCATCACAAACATACAACAAATTGATAAATCGAATAAATGTTTAGGAATGACATGCAGGATATGATTCGTTAGAATTCGTAAAATGAGTTTTTTATCAGCTATTTTTTACTTTTGGACACTTTTTGAGACTGCATGACTGACGATACCCACAATCCCGGAAGACGACGCCTCCTGCAAACCGTAGCTGCTTCCTGGATACTGAGCGTGAGTAAAGTGGGTTTTGCTGCCAGCTCACAGGTCATTGCTGTACGTATCTGGCCCTCGTCTACTTATACCCGAATTACGCTTGAATCCCGCACTCCCTTAAAATATAAGCAGTTTCTGCTCAGCGATCCGCCGCGCGTTGTGGTGGATATCGAAGATGTGCATCTCAACAGTGTGTTAAAAGGGTTGGGCGAAAAAGTCCAGCAAAGTGATCCTTATATCAGACAGGCGCGGGTGGGGCAGTTTGATACCAAAACGGTCCGCCTGGTGTTTGAGCTCAAGCGTGTAATCAATCCACATGTCTTCACGCTGAAACCGGTCGCTGAATTCCATAACCGGCTGGTGCTCGATCTTTATCCGCAAGAGGGTGAAATCAGTGCTCAGGACGATCCGCTGCTGGCGTTACTGGAAGATTACAACCGCGGAGATGTGGCGAGAACGCTACCTCCGGAAAAGGCAAAAGATGGTCAGGCGGGGCGAAGCCGGCCGTTGGTGATCATGCTTGATCCTGGTCATGGCGGTGAAGATCCGGGGGCGATTGGCAAATATAAGACCCGTGAGAAAGATGTTGTATTGCAGATCGGCCGCAGATTACAGAAGCTGATTATGCGTGAACCCAATATGAAAGCGCATATGACCCGCAATGAGGATGTGTTTATTCCGCTTAAAGTCCGCGTGGCAAAGGCACGAAAACTGCGGGCAGACCTTTTTATCTCTATTCACGCAGATGCATTTACCAGCCGTGCAGCAAAAGGCTCGTCGGTTTTCGCTCTGTCGACCAAAGGGGCAACCAGTTCCGCAGCACGTTTTCTCGCACAAACACAGAATGAATCTGACCTGATAGGCGGCGTCAGTAAAAGCGGTGACCGCTATCTGGATCACACGATGTTTGATCTGGTTCAGACAGCAACCATCAGCGATAGCCTGAAATTTGGCAAAGAAGTGCTGACGCGTATGGGCAGGATTAATCATCTGCATAAAAATAAAGTGGATCAGGCCGGGTTCGCGGTATTAAAAGCGCCGGATATCCCGTCAATTCTGGTGGAAACGGCGTTTATCAGTAACATCAGTGAAGAGAAGAAATTGCGGACTGCACATTTTCAGCAGCAGGTGGCAGAGTCTATTCTGGCCGGGATCAAAGCATATTTTGCAGAAGGTGGGATGTTGGCGAGGGGATAACCAGAGAGGCTGCGAGGTGATTATTCCCGCCGCTTGGCGGAATTCAGAGACAAAAAAACACCCGTTAGGGTGCCTGATGTTTGTAACCGATTTTTAGTAGTTGGTTGCGGGGGCCGGATTTGAACCGACGACCTTCGGGTTATGAGCCCGACGAGCTACCAGGCTGCTCCACCCCGCGTCCGTCACTACTCTTACAGCTTTACTTCATCACATTATCCGAACTGAGCATCTTCATGCATCGGTCTCGAATTGGTTGCGGGGGCCGGATTTGAACCGACGACCTTCGGGTTATGAGCCCGACGAGCTACCAGGCTGCTCCACCCCGCGTCCGTATACTGCTTTAATTCATCGTACAATTCAACTGAGCATTTTATGCATCGAAATCGAATTGGTTGCGGGGGCCGGATTTGAACCGACGACCTTCGGGTTATGAGCCCGACGAGCTACCAGGCTGCTCCACCCCGCGTCCGATGGAGGCGAACTATACTCCCCATGAGATTTCGTGCAACCCTTTTTTGAATTTATTCAAATAAAGCACTTAGTTGCTGGCTTTTTATCCACAAAATTGCCGTTTGATGTTCAATTTGGCTCAGTACACTTTTTTCGGCTGTGGCAATTCCTTTCTGATAGGGCGTTTGTTATCGTTTCGCCAGTCATTTTCCTGAAAGTAAGAGAGCGCGGCAATAATGAAAGGACGTTGGAGTAAATATCTGCTGGGTGGTTTGGTGTTAGCGGTGCTGGCGGGTTGTTCTTCGCGACCTACTGACCGGGGCCAGCAGTACAAAGATGGCCGTCTGGATAATGCACTCGAATATGTGAATGAGCCGAATGCCACAGGCAAACCAGTGAATGCGCTGGATTACTCTAATCAGGTCGCCGCGGTACAAATTGCCTCTTCTTCTTTATATGGTCGTAATAACACAACATTCCAGGCTGTCGAACAATGGCTGCGCTCCGGGGCTGATACCCGCAACCTTAGCCAGTACGGCATCAGCGCGTATCAGATGGAAGGTGCTGACAATTTTGGTAATGTGCAACTGACCGGCTATTACACGCCGGTGGTGCAGGCGCGCTACACCCGTCAGGGTGAATTCCAGTATCCGCTTTATCGTATGCCGCCAAAACGCGGCCGTCTGCCTGATCGCGCCTCAATTTATTCCGGTGCACTGAGCGATAACTACGTGGTTGCCTGGACTAATTCCCTGATGGATAACTTTATGATGGAAGTGCAGGGCAGCGGTTATGTCGATTACGGCGACGGGCGCCCGTTCATGTTCTTCGGATATGCCGGTAAAAACGGCCATGCCTACCGCAGCATCGGCAAAGTGTTGATTGATCGTGGGGAAGTGGCGCGCGAAAATATGTCGATGCAGGCGATCCGCCAGTGGGCGGACACCCACACACCGGCACAAGTGCGTGAATTGCTGGAGCAGAATCCGTCATTCGTTTTCTTCAAACCAGAGCCTTTTGCTCCGGTTCGTGGTGCCAGCGGTGTGCCGCTGATTGCCAAAGCCTCTGTGGCTTCTGACCGTTCACTGATCCCGGCAGGAACAACATTACTGGCGGAAGTGCCTGAGCTTAACGATAAAGGCAAGTTCACCGGTAAATATCATATGCGTCTGATGGTGGCACTGGATGTCGGTGGTGCGATTAAAGGACAACATTTCGATATGTATCAGGGAATTGGCCCTGATGCCGGGCATTCAGCCGGATTTTATAATCACTATGGTCGCGTCTGGGTGTTAAAATCAGCGCAGAACGGCAAGCCGCTGTTTACGGCATACGCGCCGTCCAACTAGTTTTCACCCGTTAATATTTCAAACGACAAAGTTTACGAACGCACTGAGGTTTATTTTTTCATGACAGCTACTTACTCCGACGCTTATCAGCAACGTTTTGGCGGAACTGCCCGGCTTTATGGTCAGCAATCGCTGGAGTTGTTCTCGCAGGCGCATGTCTGTGTGATCGGTATTGGCGGAGTGGGTTCCTGGGCGGCGGAAGCGCTGGCCCGCACCGGCATTGGCGCGATCACCTTGATTGATATGGATGATGTTTGCGTGACCAATACCAACCGTCAAATCCATGCGTTGCGTGAAAATGTCGGGCAGGCAAAAACGGAAATCATGGCACAGCGTATTCTGGCGATTAATCCGGAATGCAAAGTCACCTGTATCGATGATTTTATTACGCCCGGTAACGTGGCTGAGATGCTTGATCAGGGTTTTAGCTATGTGATTGATGCTATTGACAGCGTCCGGCCTAAAGCTGCGCTGCTGGCCTATTGCCGTCGTTTTAAAATCCCGGTGGTGACCACAGGCGGGGCGGGCGGACAAATTGATCCGACCCAAATTTCCGTGGTGGATCTGGCGAAAACAATTCAGGATCCGCTGGCGGCAAAACTGCGTGAACGTCTGAAAAATGATTTCAAGGTGGTGAAGAACAGCAAAGGTAAGCTTGGGATCGACTGTGTATTTTCCAGCGAACCGCTGATGTACCCGCAGGCTGATGGCACAGTATGTGCTGCAAAGGCAAGCGCAGAAGGCGTTAAACGCATGGATTGCGCGTCTGGTTTCGGTGCTGCGACGATGGTGACCGCGACGTTTGGTTTTGTCGCGGTATCCCACGTACTGAAGAAAATGATGGCTAAAGCACAGCGTCAGGCTCAGGCAGCCTGACGGGCGAGGGTGATTACGCCTTCTGCCAGCGCATTAAGTCCGCTGGAACGGCTGGTACTGAGTTGCTCACGCAACCCCAATACATCAAATAGCATCAGCGGATCCCGCATCAGAATCTCTGCCGGCGTTTTACCTTCCACGGCAGTCAGCAGCACTGCCAGCAGACCTTTAACGATCCGCCCTTCGCTGTCGCCATAGAAATGCATCGTTCCATTCTCCGTTTTTTCTGCGCCCAGCCAGACACGGTTTTCGCAACCACTCAGCTCATTTTCGGGCGTTTTCAGCGATATATCCAGCGGCGGTAAAGATTTCGCCAGCAAAATTAACTGGCGGTAACGATCTTCCCACTGGCGGAATGACGCGAATTTTTCGGTCAGGGAGTTTTCGGTGATCTCATGGCCAAAAGGATGTGGCGCTAACATGGTATTCCTCAAAAAAAATGAATTAACCGGCTAACAGGTCGAGGGCATATTCTACCGCGCTGACCAGCCGCATAACGTCCTGTTCATTATTATACGGCGCAAATGAGGCCCGTAATGTTCCGCTGATGCCCAGAGCGTCCATCAATGGCTGGGCGCAATGCTGTCCGGCGCGCACGGCAATGGCCTGTTCAGCCAGCAATGCCACCAGATCGCTGTGATGCACACCGGCGATATCGAATGCCAGAACGGATGAATTTTGACAGCGGAAGCTGCGGAAACCGTCAATCTGTTTAAGTTGTTCTTCAGCCAGATTCGCCAGATTTTGCGTATATTTCTCCGCGGCGTGCAGATCAACGGTTGTTAACCATTTCAGGGCTGCTGACATGCCGATTACACCGGCAATGTTGGGCGTACCCGCTTCGAAGCGGTGAGGAACAGCCTGCGGGGTAAAACCGGTCATGGAGGCCTGAGTCAGCATTTTGCCGCCGCCTTGCCAGGGGGCCATATTCTCGAGTAATTCAGTTTTGCCATATAACACACCGATGCCTGTCGGCCCGTACAGCTTATGGCCGGAGAAGGCGTAAAAGTCGATATCGAGTTGTTGTACGTCTGGCGGGCAATGAACAACGCCTTGCGCGCCATCGATCAGAACGACGGTGCCGTTAGCGTGTGCCAGCGCAATGGCGCGGGCTATATCGGGCATGCCACCGGTGACATTGGACATTTGCGTCAGTGCCAGCAGGCGGGATTTATTGTTCAGCAGGGCAGAGAGGGCGGTGATATCCGCAATACCGTGTTCATCCACCGGCAACGTAATCACCTGCGCCTGACACTGCTCAGCTACCATCAGCCACGGAATAAGGTTGGCGTGATGTTCAGCCTGACTGACAATAATTTCGTCGCCGGGCTGTAAACGCGGGCGCAGCCAGCCTTGCGCGACCATATTGACGGACTCTGTGGTTCCCCGCGTCCAGACGATATTTTCAGGAAGTGGGGCGTTAATCCACTGCGCCACCAGCATTCTGGCCTGCTCGTAGTGATCTGTGAGGGTTTGTGCCGCATGATGCTGACTACGGTGAACGGTGGCTCCTTCCTGCGAGTAGAAATTCAGGGTGGCCTCGATCACCGCCTGTGGCTTCAGCGCCGTGGCAGCGCTGTCTAGATAACATTGTCCCTGAGACAGCGCAGGAAACTGTTGACGAAAATCCCGGGGGTTAAAATCAGTCATACGAAATCAGATCCTTCGGCCTGAGTGAAAGAATACAGTTTTATCTGTAATAGCCGCCGCTTATTCATTTTAGGAATGGTTACCTGGAAATTTATCAGAGGTTTGTTATGCTGAATTACGAAGACTAGAAGCATTAGCCTGGAGTCCTACCAGGAATTTGAAGCATATTAATCTGCAAGGAGTCTAAGATGAAGAAGATCGCCGCCGTAATTTCAGCTGCACTGCTGACGACAACACTTGCCGCCTGTTCGAGCAACTATGTGATGCATACCAATGATGGCCGTACCATTGTTGCTGAAGGCAAACCTAGCACGGACAGTGATACCGGTATGATCAGTTATACCGATGCGTATGGCAACAAGCAGCAGATCAATAAATCTGAAATCAAAGAAATGGCAGAAGGGAATTGATCCCTGACGTGAATACCTTGAACCAGTCGCTCAGGTAACCTCACACGTTGCTTTATGACAAAACCGGCCCCTCTTGCGATGAGGCCGGTTTTGTCACATTATGCGCTCGCCTTTGTACCGCATTGTGCTTTCTTTGCGGCCCTTTTGCAGTAAAAAGGGCAAAAAAAAGCACCGCAAATTGCGGTGCTAAAAAATCACTTTGGACAGACAGGGTAATGTACAGGAAGTGAAAAGTGAGTAGCATTTACGCTACGCGTCTGGATTGCCAGACAATTGCAAACACAACATCACAACCACAAGCCAAAAGTATCTCAGCATCCTCATACCAATTTACTTTTCGTTCCGGCTCAGGAAGTGGCGCCACTATAGGTTTTTGCCTGTACATCCTCAACGGACAAATTATAATGTCTCGGATTAAAAAAACTAATACCAAAACCTACGGACAGGCGTCCCGCTAACCGGCGAATAAGAAGTATCCATTCTATGTCAAAACGTTTACCGCCTCTGAACTCTTTGCGGGTATTTGATGCCGCAGCGCGCCACCTTAGTTTTACTAAGGCTGCCGAGGAATTATTTGTCACGCAAGCCGCGGTTAGCCACCAGATTAAGTCCCTTGAGGACTTTTTAGGGCTAAAGCTGTTTCGCCGACGCAATCGCTCTTTGTTACTGAGCGAAGAAGGGCAGAGTTATTATCTGGATATTAAAGAGATATTTTCTGCTCTCAATGAAGCCACGCGTAAACTTCAGGCACGCAGTGCCAAAGGCGCGCTGACCGTCAGTTTGCCGCCAAGTTTTGCGATTCAATGGCTGGTGCCACGGTTGTCTGGCTTTAACTCAGCTTATCCGGGCATTGATGTGCGTATCCAGGCTGTGGACCGTGAAGAAGATAAATTGGCCGACGATGTTGACGTCGCCATATTCCACGGCCGGGGTAACTGGCCGGGGCTGCGGGCAGAGCGATTGTATGCGGAATATTTACTGCCGGTCTGCTCCCCTTCATTGCTGATGGGGGATAATCCGCTGAAGGAACCCGCCGATTTAAGCCATCATACCTTGCTGCACGATGCTTCCCGTCGCGACTGGCTGGCGTACACCAAACAGCTCGGGTTACAACATGTGAACGTGCAGCAGGGACCTATCTTCAGCCACAGTGCGATGGTGGTTCAGGCTGCTGTCCACGGTCAGGGTATTGCGTTGGTTAATAATGTTATGGCGCAGACCGAAATTGAGGCCGGACGTCTGGTGTGTCCGTTCAGTGAAGTTTTAATCAGTAAAAATGCTTTTTATCTGGTTTGTCATGACAGTCAGGCAGAACTGGGTAAAATAGCCGCCTTTCGTCAGTGGATCCTCGCGCGTGCAGCCAGCGAGCAGGAAAAACTGCGCTTTCGTTTCGATCAGGCATGAGGCCCGATCGCCGGGGATAGAAACCGTGAGTCTGCTGATGAGATGGGTTAATCAGGATTTTCATCGGCAAATAACGATAACGGGTATCGCATAATGACCAGTCGTGCAATGTTGATTTTCGCCGCGATCAGCGGTTTTATTTACGTCGCTTTCGGTGCTTTTGGCGCACACGTATTGAGCCAGTCGCTTGGCGAAGCCGAAATGACGTGGATCCATACCGGCTTAACTTATCAAAGTATACATACGCTTGCGATAATGATTCTGGGTGTTGCGATGCAACGCCAGCGCAATGTGTGGTTCTACTGGAGCAGCGCCTTTTTAGCGCTGGGAACCGTTTTATTCAGCGGCAGCCTTTATTGCCTTGCGCTGTCACACCTCCGTTTATTCGTTTTTGTAACTCCGATTGGCGGTACCATGTTTCTGGTCGGTTGGATTTTGTTGTTGATCGGCGCATTGCGCCTGAAGAAAAAGGCCGAACGCCATGAATAAAGTTGCTCTCTACTGCCGTCAGGGTTTTGAAAAAGAATGCGCAGCAGAAATTACCGATAAAGCCGCAAAGATGGAAATCTTCGGTTTTGCCCGCGTCAAAGAAAACAGCGGTTATGTATTATTTGAATGTTATCAGCCTGATGATGCTGACCGCATCGCTAAAGAACTGCCTTTCCGTGAGCTGATTTTTGCCCGTCAGTTAATTGTGGTAGGTGAATTACTCAAAGATTTACCGCCGGAAGATCGTGTTTCTCCGATCGTCGGGATGGTCCAGAACGTGATCACCAACGGGGGAGAACTTCGCGTTGAAGTGCCGGATACTAATGAAAGTAAAGAGCTGACCAAGTTCTGTCGCAAACTGACGGTGCCGCTGCGTTCTGCGATGCGCGAATGCAAGGTTCTGGGCAAAAAAGAAAATGCGCTGCGTCCGGTCGTGCATGTGTTCTTTATCGCGCCGGGGTGCTGTTATGTGGGGTATTCCTACAGCAATAACAATTCACCGTTTTATATGGGTATCCCGCGCCTTAAGTTCCCTTCCGAAGCGCCAAGCCGCTCGACGCTGAAACTTGAAGAGGCTTTCCATGTCTTTATTCCGGCTGATGAGTGGGATGAACGGCTGGCAAGTGGCATGTACGCGGTCGATTTAGGGGCTTGTCCGGGCGGGTGGACCTATCAGCTGACACAACGCAGCATGATGGTCACGGCAGTCGACAACGGTCCGATGGCGCCAAGCCTGATGGAAACCGGTCAGGTTATTCATCTGCGTGAAGACGGCTTTCGTTATAAATCCACCAGTACCAAGAATTACTGGCTGGTGTGTGACATGGTCGAAAAACCGGCGAAAGTGGCTGCACTCATGTGTGACTGGCTGGTCAATGGCTGGTGTCGTGAGGCAATCTTCAATCTTAAGTTGCCGATGAAAAAGCGCTACGAAGAAGTCTCTAACATTCTTGAGCGCATCGACGAACGTCTGAAAGAAAATGGCGTGAATGCCGAGATCTTTGCGAAACAGCTTTATCACGATCGTGAAGAAGTCACCGTACATATCCGCCGTTTCTGGTCGGCTATTGGCGGGCGCCGCGACGAGCGTGATCGCTGATACTCGTCATACTTCGAGTTGCTGATGCGTTGGCTGCATGTGCTCACCCGAATCACTTACTCATGTAAGCTCATCGGGATTCACTTACTTGCTGCCTTCCTGCAACTCGAATTATTTTGAGTATCTGGTTATGGCGTTTCTTAATAAGAAGCGCCTTTTTACCCCCATTTTATGGCAGGCGCAGTTGCTGTAAGTTGCCGTCCAGGACGACGTCGGTTTGCAGCGTCGAAACCCGTTTGCAGGCATATGCCAGTTCACGATGCTCTTCAAGCTTGTTACGCCATTTTTCCGGCACACCCTCCAGATTGTCGTAAATCTCGTCCAGCGAACCGGTCTGTTTCAGTAATGTCACCGCTGTTTTCGGGCCAATTCCCGGTACACCCGGAATTTTACTGCTGCTGATCCCGGCGAGACCCCAGTAATCGGTGAGTTGCTGAGGCAATACGCCAAACGTATCCTGCACAAAAGGCATATCCAGCCAGCGTTTCTGAAAGTAATCGCGGATCTGAATATTCGGTGCCAGCAGCTGGCAATAGCCTTTATCAGTTGAAACGATGGTGACCTGATGGCCACCGGATGACACTTTGACTGCAAGCGTTGCCGCCAGATCGTCCGCTTCATTACCCGCAGAATGCCAGCAGGCGATCCCCTGCGCTTCAAAACCGGCCTTCAGACTGGGCATTTCCGCAAACAGGTTATCGGGCATCGGTGAGCGCCCGGCTTTGTAGTCTGGCAGACACTGATGACGCCAGCTGTCTGCCCGGTCATCTTCGTCAAATACGGCCACGGCATGTGTGGGCTGTGTATGCTGAATCAGCTGGCCGATGGCGTTTTGGCATGTCATCAGACAAGGCGACCCCTGAACCGCATGAATACGGCGGATCAGGTTCAGGGCATCGATAATCAGCAGATGTATAGCCATGATAATCTCCATAATAAAGGCGACTCACGTCGCCCTTAGATCTGCTTTCGAAGTGTGGCCGGTAAATCAGGCACAAATCTCATAGCAAGGAATATAGGCGCTGCCCGGCAATTTCATGCGGTGCTGTGCGACGAAACCTTGCAGCAGGCTGTCCATTTTTTTCATTAATGCCGGATCGCCGTGCAGCTTGAAGCGGCCGTGTTTTTCGATAGCCTGAATTCCAAATTCTTTCACGTTACCCGCCACAATACCGGAGAAGGCGCGGCGCAGTGCAGCGGCCAGTTCCTGCGGTGGCTGGTTCGGATAAAGATTCAGGTTCGCCATGTTTTCATGGTTTGGCTCGAACGGATGCTGCAAATCGGGCGCAATGCGAATCGACCAGTTGAAACTGTAGGCATCACCGCTGTTACGACGGTTTTCTTTCACCAGCGGCATGGCGCGTTTCATCTGGCGGGCGACTTCTGTCGGATCGTCGATGATGATGGTGTAGAACTTGCAGGCCTCTTCACCCAGCGTTTCTTTAATGAAGGCATCGAGAACGTGGAAGTAATCGGCGCTTTCTTTCGGACCGGTGAGGATCAGCGGTAAAACCTGATCGCTATTTTCCGGATCCATCAGAATGCCCAGCAGATACAGCAATTCCTCAGCGGTACCTACACCGCCCGGGAAGATAATGATCCCGTGGGCAATACGGACGAACGCCTCAAGCCGTTTTTCGATATCCGGCATGATGATCAGTTCGTTGACCAGGGGGTTGGGTGGCTCAGCGGCAATAATCGACGGCTCTGTCATGCCAATAAAACGGCCCGCTTTGTAGCGTTGTTGAGCATGGCCGACGGCAGCACCTTTCATCGGTGCTTCCATTGCGCCCGGACCACAGCCGGTACAAATATTCAGTTCGCGCAAACCCAGCTGACTGCCGACGTTGCGGGCATACTGATATTCAATTTCATTGATTGAGTGTCCGCCCCAGCACACCACCATGTTCGGATCTTCATCCAGATGCAGGGCGCGGGCATTGCGTAAGATAGAGAACACCAGGTTGGTCAGGTGCGCTGAATTTTCAGTATTCAGGTTCTGAAAACGACCGGCATTGTCGATTTGCCCGCTCACGAACAGGATATCCCGCAGGACCGCAAACAGATTGGCCTGGAGTGAGCGGATAATCCTGCCATCAACAAAAGCGTCTTCCGGCGGGTTTACCAGTTCGAGTTTTACGCCACGCTCTCTGCGCAGCACATTGATATCAAAGCTTTCGTAACGGTCGAGAAGTTCTTTACTGCTGTCAGTCTGGCTGCCGCTGTTAAGCACGGCCAGTGAACAATTTCTGAAAAGACGGTAGAGGTCGCTGCTCGCTGTACGTTTGAGCATGTCAACTTCCAGCTGTGACAACAAATCCATTGAGCCTAACGGGCTGATATGTGTAATCAAAGTTGCTCCTTGACACCAACGGGTGCAGTGATTCTTTCTGCTACCTGATTGCGACGCATGATTTTCGGATCATGTTTTTTGCGCCGTATGCGATTTAACAGTAACCCCGCCATCAGGCTTTTACCAATGCTGACAGAGCGTTAGCTCAGTTCTTGAGCAACGTCTCGCATTATTGTCTGACAAGTCTTGCCGTTGCAGGTTCAAACGGGAAGTTGGATCTCCATGGATTGATGTCCAGACCGCCGCGGCGTGTATAGCGCGCATAAACGGCAAGCTTTTCCGGCTGGCAGAAACGCAGCAGATCATTGAAGATGCGTTCAACGCACTGTTCGTGAAATTCGTTATGATGGCGGAAAGAAACCAGGTAACGCAGTAGTGCTTCACGATCAATTTTCGGGCCACGATAGTGGATCTGAACGGAACCCCAGTCAGGCTGATGGGTGATCAGACAGTTGGATTTCAGCAAATGGCTGACCAGCGATTCCTCAACCATCTCGTCGCCTTTGGCACCGGCCAGATAATCGGTGCTGAACTCATAGCTGTCGATTTCAATGTCCTGTTCATCAATGCAAACACCGTCAAAATGTCCGACAGGTGAACCTTCAATCTCAGACAGGCGGCTGACGGTTACCGTGGCTTCGCCTTGCGCGCAGGCACTTAAATCACGAGTCAGTGTTTCCTGCACCGCCTGCCAGTCCGGGAAAACGGTCTGATTGAAACTGTTCAGATAGAGTTTGAAACTTTTGGATTCGATCAGATTCTGACTATTGGCATTCAGACTGATTTCACCCACGGCAACCTGCGGCAGGCCTTTGGCATTCAGCCAGGACAATTCATATAGCGTCCAGATATCTGCGCCATGAAAGGGTAAGTTATCCGGATAGAGGCCCAGCGGCTCCCGGTTCATGCTGCGCGGAACAGCCTGCAATAAAGAGGCGTCGTACTGATCGACATAAGCCGTGCTTTTGCCCAGCGTCAGTTGCGCCAGTGCGGGGTTATCCTGATATGAGGGCATGCTGTCACCTTACGAAATAGGTACAATAGAAAATAATCCCCTAGTTTACCCCAGCCTTACCGGAAGATGAGAGAATTATGGAGTCTGAAGTTTCTGTAGCATTGCGAGGATTTACTCAGCGTTATGTCGAACTCTGGCAGGAGGAAACCGGCATGCCACCCGCCAGCGAAGCCCTTTTTGGTGTTGATTCGCCGTGCGTGATCAAAACCGAAGATGAAAAAGTTTTCTGGCTGACGCAGACATTTACACCTGACGCGACGTTGCAAAATGTGGAGCGGGCGCTGGAGTTACAACTGCGTTCTGAGGCTCATGAGTTTTACACAACGCAGTATGCAGGGGATATGGCCGCCAGCTGGCAGGGAAATCCGCTGACGCTGTTGCAGGTCTGGAGCCAGGAAGATTTCACCCGTTTGCAGGAAAATCTGATCGGGCATCTGGTTACCCAAAAGCGGCTGAAACTGACGCCAACAGTTTTCCTGGCGACTACAGATTCCGAGCTGGATATGGTGTCGTTATGCAATGTGACCGGTAATGTCGTGCTGGAACAGTTCGGCAGTAAAAAACGAACGCTGCTCTCGCCATCGCTATCAGAATTCCTTACAATGCTGACCCCGGTTTATCCCGCCTGATCATGATCTGAAACTCCGCCCCGCAGAGCATAAATGGCTCACAAGCGTGTGAGAGATCTCTCACAAAGCCTGTAAGAGATCTCGTTAATTTGACTTAGTAAGTTTACGATAAAAATACTTATAATTTTTATAATCAATAAGTTAAACGCAGAATCGTTTGTGGCATGGCTTACCTGGCCTGATTTTGGCTTACAGCCTGTCTTGCCCGGAAGCGCGAAATCAACGATTCTAGTTGTGCACTAAGGAAGCATGAAGCAGAACATCAGGATGATGGCTGATTCATAAAAGAAGGGGACGGCTCAGGAAGAGTCAGGACGGCATCGGATTATGCCAGGATGTTTCAGGACGAAACCAGGGACACCTCCAGGACGGAGAAGAGAGCTCACAAAGGAAGCTGAGCGGGTCACAGATGACCAAGGGACTTTAGTCAGGATGATTTAGGATAGCCCGTCAGGATGAAAGTGGGACGATGCAAAGGATAGCCGGTTAGGATAACCACAGGAAAAGTTTTCAGGGATTGAGCAGGGAGCACTGAGGTAGCTGGATTGCTATAAAACGAACCGGGGGCACTGTGAAAACAGTGCCCCCAACTTTTTAATGATAGATATAGATATTGCCTCGTTAAACGCTTCTATTCCGCCGGAAGCGCCAGCCACTGACTCAGCCAATCGCCCCTAACACATCATCCTGCCCTTGTTTTTTCGGCAGCAGAAATAGGGTGGCAAAAATATCCAGCAGATAAATCGCCGCCAGCAACGTAATTGCTGCGGTAAATGACACCTGTGCCACAAGTATTCCGATCACCAGCGGGCCAAAACCGCCGACGCCGCGCCCGAGATTAAATAACAGATTCTGCGCCGTCGCCCTGACACGCACCGGATAGAGATCGGAAATAAGGCCGCCGTAACCCCCAATCATGCCATTCACGAACATCCCCATCAGCGCACCTGCGAACAACATCAGCGTCGGGTCAGTTAACTGTGCGTAACATAACACCATCACAACAGCGCCAATCTGATAAATCAGAAAGATTTTCCAGCGAGGGAAACGGTCGGACAGCATGCCGAACAGCCAGATGCCGAAGGTCATACCGACAACGGTCACAGCAGTCCACAGCCCAGATTTGGTCAGTGAGAAGCCAAAGTTTTTCGACAGATAACTTGGCATCCAGATCATCAGACCGTAATAACCAAAGTTCTGAACAGAACATAAGATCAGAATGCCGATGCTGGCTTTGGTGGTGGCTTTATCACGGAACAGTAGCCTGATACGGCTAAACAGCGTGCCGTCGTTGCGGGTCTGGGCGTTTTTTACAAAGGCTTCCGGTTCGCCCATTGTACGGCGTATGAGGAAAGAGGCCAGTGCCGGCAGCAGACCGACCAGGAACATGCCACGCCAGCCGATAATCCCAAGCAGCAGTGGCGTCAGGAAGGCTGCCATTAACACGCCCAGTTGCCAGCCCATACCCACGTAAGCCGAGGCGCGGTTACGCTTTTCAGCGGGCCAGGCTTCTGCAATCAGCGCCATGCCAATACCAAATTCGCCACCCAGCCCGACACCGGCCAATGTGCGATAGACCAGCAAATCCCAGTAGCCTTGTGCGAAAGCGCATAAACCGGTGAACAGGGAGAACATCCCAATGGTGAAGGTCAGTACACGGATGCGGCCGAAACGATCGCTGATTGGCCCGAAAATCACGCCGCCAAGTACGGCGCCAATCAGGGTCCAGGTGACCAGTGAACCACTTTGTGAGGACGACAGGCTAAATTCGTGAGTGATGGCCGGGAGCATGAAGCCGAGGATCAGTAAATCGAAACCATCCATGGCGTACCCGGTCACGGAGGCCAGCATCGCTTTGGCGGGTGTTGCATGGGCTTTCTGAGTGTGTTGTGCGGACATGTGGACACATCTGTAAAGAAAAAAGTGGCGGTAGTTTGCCCGTATCGGGCGTTTATCGCTACCACGAAAAACTTATGGCTGAATAGTTAAATTGGTTACGATGCAGAAAGTTGGGGCATCAGTCCTTCAATGTTATGCTTTGCGCCGCCCGGCGTAGGCTGCCCGGGGCCATGAACGAAGAGAGGCATTGATGAATACAGAAAACCAGGTTCGCCAGATTTTAGAAGATATCGAACAGGTCATGCGTGATGATAAATTGTGGCATGCCACGCCGCCGGAAGCGGAAGCCTTTGAAAGCAAAGAACCGTTTTCAGTGGATACCCTGTCTGCTGAACAATGGCTGCAATGGGTACTGGTTCCCCGTATGTACGCGTTGCTTGAGGCCCAGGCGCCCTTGCCAACCCGTTTTGCTATCACCCCTTATTTTGAAGTGGCAATGCCTGAAGCAATACGTTTGCTGGCTCAGTTGCAACGCCTCGACGATTTGCTGAACATAGAAGACTGACATGCTGGAAATTTTGTATCAGGACGAATATCTGATCGCAGTGAATAAACCGGCGGGCATGTTGGTGCACCGCAGCTGGCTGGATCGCCATGAAACGGTGTTTGTGATGCAAACATTGCGTGATCAGATTGGTCAGCATGTGTTTACGGTTCACCGGCTGGATAAGCCGACATCCGGTGTGTTGCTGCTGGCGCTGTCCAGCGAGGTGGCGCGTTTGCTGTCTCAGCAGTTTGAAAATAATCAGATGAGCAAGGTATATCACGCGGTGGTTCGCGGATATGTGCCGCAAGAAGGTACGCTCGATTACGCGCTGACGGAAGAGCTTGATAAAATCGCTGATAAATTTGCCAGTCCGGATAAAGCGCCACAGCCTGCCGTCACGCATTATCGCGTCCTGGCTCAGGTTGAAATGCCGGTGGCTATCGGTCGTTACGATACGGCGCGTTATAGCCTGGTAGAACTGAAACCGGAAACCGGTCGCAAGCATCAGTTGCGCCGGCATATGTCGCATTTGCGCCACCCGATTATCGGTGACAGCGCGCACGGAGATTTAAAGCAAAACCGTGGCATGGCGCAGCATTTTGGTTGTTCAGGACTGATGCTGCACGCCAGCCATATGCAACTGCCGCATCCGGTGACCGGAGAATTATTGTCATTACATGCGCGCTGGGATCATCGCTGGCAAAATGTGGTGACGCAGTTTGGCTGGCAGGGAAAAATCCCTCAGCTTGAAAGGGTTGAGTTTGCGGAAACTTACGGTCAGGATAGTCCACAAATTTAAGTCCTTTGATTGAAATATTGGCCTCACACAGGAGTGAATCCCATGGCAGAAGTCGGAATTTTTGTCGGTACGGTATATGGCAATGCGTTACTGGTGGCAGAAGAAGCGGAAACCGTGCTGAAAGGCCAGGGGCATGAGGTGAAATTGTTCGAGGAAGGCACGCTGGAAGCCTGGCAGTATTATCGCCATCATTTTGTGCTGATTGTGACGTCCACTACCGGTCAGGGCGATTTACCGGACAATATCGCGCCGTTATATGTTGCCATCCGCGATACTGTCGGTTATCAGCCGGAGTTGCGTTACGGTATGATTGCGCTGGGTGATATCAGCTACGATCATTTCTGTGGTGGCGGGCATAAACTGGATGATTTATTGCAGGAGCAGGGTGCGTCGCGCATTGGCG
This sequence comes from Rahnella perminowiae, assembly GCF_019049695.1. NCBI lineage: Bacteria > Pseudomonadati > Pseudomonadota > Gammaproteobacteria > Enterobacterales > Yersiniaceae > Rahnella > Rahnella perminowiae. Next base: position 35,419 of record NZ_JAFMOT010000166.1, on the reverse strand, counting down.
AAATGCTGGAAATTGATGCGATGGAAACTGCAGAGCCGGAAACCGTTGCGATTCCGTGGGTGGAAAAATGGGGACAGTTGCTTAAATAACGTCACGCCCTGACGTGTTCTCCGCACCCTCAAAAGGTCAGGCGAAAGCCTGACCTTTTTTGTATTCGCATCTTCTGACCGGAATTTATCAGCGACCGTTGGTGAGTTTTTCCAGATCAGATTCAATCTCGGAAATTTTATTTGCCACGACGGATTCGAGATGACGCAGGTCATCAAGAATTTTACGTTTCAGATCCACTTCGACCTGATCACGCTGACAGATTTGATCCAGCTCATCAATCACATACCGCAGATTCGGGCTGATCTCATGAATTTCTTTATAACCCTGGCCGGCATTATCGGCAACGATAGTTTTACGCTGGCGCGGGTATTTAAATTTCACGCTTTTAGCAAAAAACTCGCCTTTATCTCTGCGGAAATAGATCTTCAGAATGTCGTTATTGGCCTCCTGACGCAGGCTGTAACGATCAATATCGTCGGGATTATTAATGCCCAGGCTTTTCAGATTGTCATACATAGCGCCACCTTCGTTTAGGAGAATAAATCAGAGTGTCATGATGAACTGAACGGCGGCTTTAATCATTGATTAATTGCACACTTTGCCGTTTAGAAGATAAAAAAGCGGGTTATTAATACCCGCTTTTCTCAAGTTTAGTCGATAGTGCGTAATAACTCATTCAGACCCGTTTTGCCCAGCGTTTTCGCATCTACTTTCTTCACGATAACCGCGCAATACAGGCTGTACTTACCGTCTTTTGAAGGCAGGTTACCGGAAACAACAACAGAGCCTGCGGGTACGCGGCCATAATGTACTTCGCCAGTTTCGCGGTCATAGATTTTGGTGCTCTGGCCGATGTAAACGCCCATGGAAATCACAGAGCCTTCTTCAACGATAACGCCTTCAACAATTTCTGAACGTGCGCCGATGAAGCAATTATCTTCGATAATAGTCGGGTTAGCCTGAAGTGGCTCCAGAACGCCGCCGATACCCACGCCACCAGACAGGTGAACGTTTTTACCGATTTGTGCACACGAACCGACAGTCGCCCAGGTATCTACCATGGTGCCTTCATCAACGTAAGCGCCGATGTTGACGTAAGAAGGCATCAGCACTGTATTACGTGCGATGAATGCGCCTTTACGCACTGCCGCTGGGGGGACCACGCGGAAGCCTTCACGCTGAAAACGCGCTTCATCGTAGTCCGCGAATTTCATCGGCACTTTATCGAAGTAACGGCTTTCACCGCCTTCCATAACCTGGTTGTCATTGATTCTGAACGAGAGCAGTACCGCTTTCTTCAGCCATTGATGCGTCACCCATTCGCCATCAATCTTCTCAGCAACACGCAATTCGCCACTGTCGATTTTGCCGATAACTTCAGTGATAGCGTCGCGCGTTACGCTGTCAACGTTAGCCGGGGTGATATCTGCACGGCGCTCGAAGGCTTGTTCAATAACGGTTTGTAGTTGCTGCATCCTGTTCTCTTTCCTGAATTGGTTTTAAAAGATAGTGGTACTTGTATCACATTTTGTCGCCAGGGTTGAGTGCCTCAGTTAACCGGCGTGTGATTTCCTTGCGGGTTTGATTATCCAGCGCACGACGCTCACCATTTGCCAGAATAAATAAATCCTCTACGCGTTCACCGATGGTTGATATGCGCGCACCGTGCAGCGACAGGCCGAGATCAGAGAAGACCTCCCCGACGCGTGCCAGCAGGCCGGGCTGATCCAGCGCCACCAGTTCCATATACGTCCGGCGGTCCGTATGGGTAGGCAGGAAACTGACTTCTGTCTGCACGCTGAAATGGCGCAGTTTCGGCGAAGGATGCCGGGTCCGAGGTGGCTGGTAAGCCTGCGTCATGGATTGTTCCAGCGCATAACGGATCGCTTCATGACGATCTTGTGCCAGCGGACTGCCATCCGGTTCCAGCACGATAAAGGTGTCCATCGCCATACCATCGCGGTTAGTGAAAATCTGTGCGTCATGAATGCTCAGGTTACGCCTGTCCAGCTCACCGGCGACGGTGGCAAACAGATAAGGCCGGTCAGGGCTCCAGATGAATATTTCGGTACCGCCACGCGTTGCCTGACGGCTGACCAACACCAGCGGTTTGGCGGAGTCGTGTTCCAGCAGATGTCTTGCGTGCCAGGCCAACTGATTGGGTGAGTGGCGCAGGAAATAATCTGCACGACAGCGGCTCCAGATCCGGTGCAGTGCTTCTTCATCGATATTGTCCATACGCAGCAATGCCAGCGCCTGCAGACGGTGATGACGCACACGTTCGCGAAGATCCGGCGTGTTTTGCATGCCGCGACGCAATTGCTTTTCGGTGGCAAAATACAGTTCGCGTATCAGGCTCTGTTTCCAGCTGTTCCACAGCGTTTCGTTAGTGGCACAAATATCTGCCACGGTCAGACTGACCAGATAGCGCAGGCGCACTTCGCTTTGCATTTCCGCAGCAAATTGCTGAATTTCATTAGGATCCTGAATATCCCGGCGTTGCGCTGTCACTGACATTAGCAGGTGACAGCGAACCAGCCAGGCCACCAGCTGTGTTTCGCGGGAATTCAGCCCGTGCAGTTCGGCAAATTCCAGCACATCCTGCGCACCGAGGATCGAGTGATCGCCGCCACGGCCTTTGGCGATATCGTGGAACAAGGCAGCCATCAGCAACAGCTCCGGCTGTGGCAGACGCGGATACAATTCCACGCATAAAGGGTGCTTTGGCCGGGTTTCTTCATGGGCGAAGCTTTCAAGTTTTTGCAAAACACGAATGGTATGTTCATCGACCGTATAAGCGTGGAACAAGTCAAACTGCATCTGTCCGACGATTTGCCCCCATTGCGGCATATACGCCCACAGCACGCTGTGACGATGCATCGGCACCAGCGCACGTGACACGGCCCCTGGATGGCGCAGAATCGACATAAACATTTCACGTGCCTGCGGGATCATACACAGAGGCTCTTTGAGATGGCGTCGGGCATGGCGCAACAGGCGGACGGTGGTGGAGTAAATGCCTTTGATTTCGCGATGGCGCACCATCAGGTGGAACATGCCGATGATCGTTTCCGGACGGCGGTCAAAGAGGGTGCTGTCCCGCAGGTCAATCAGGTCACCACGCAGCTGGAAATCCTCATCAAGCGGCCGTGGTTTTTCATTCGGGCCGATGGCCAGAATCGCTTCATCGAACAACTGCAATAACATCTGATTCAGCTCACCGACCCGGCGGGTCATGCGGTAGAAATCTTTCATCATGCGTTCGACGGGCTGATTGCCTTCCCCCTGATATTGCAACAGCTGTGCCACACTTTGCTGGCGATCAAACAGCAGGCGGTTGTCGTAGCGTGGCAGCAGCAAGTGCAGGGCAAAACGGATACGCCACAGGAAGCTTTGACATTCCAGCAGTTCGTTACGCTCGGCTTTAGTCAGGAAACCAAAGGCCACCATTTCATCTAACGATGTGGCACCAAAATGGCGGCGGGCCACCCATAAAATGGTGTGAATGTCGCGCAGTCCGCCGGGGCTGCTTTTGATATCCGGCTCAAGGTTATAACTGGTACCGTGATAACGCTGATGGCGTTCATTCTGTTCATCGATCTTGGCGCGGAAAAAGTTTGGCGAAGGCCAGAATCCGTCACTGAAAATGTGTTTCTGCATACTGAGAAACAGCGCGACATCGCCGCAAATCAGGCGGGATTCAATCAGGTTGGTGGCCACCGTTAAATCAGCTAATCCCTCCAGCAGACACTCTTCCAGCGTACGCACGCTGTGTCCGACTTCCAGCTTAAGGTCCCACAGCAACGTAATCAGCTCACCGATCCGCAACGCCTGTTCATCGTTGAGACGTTTCTGGCTGAGCACCAGAACATCAATATCTGATAAAGGATGCAATTCGCCGCGCCCGTAACCACCGACGGCCACCATCGCAGTTTCAGGAATATTGTCGAAGCCATAGAACGTCCACAGACGCTGCAAAAGTTGATCGATGTAATGCGTCCGGGCATCCACCAGATCTTCCGCCCGTTGCCCGGCATTGAAGGCATCTGCCAGCCACACCTGAAACTGTTCCATATATTGTTTCAGGCTCTGACGGTTTAAATCGTCGTCCGGATAGGCAGAAGGGGAGACGGGCTGTGGCGGGTAAGTGCGGATAAGATCCTGCGTGGTTTGCGGTTGCAGGCTCTTTTCAGCCGAATAGTTTTCAATCATGGGTGCGCAGCCCTACACGTGAGAGACCAATAAACGTGAAAGATAAAAAAACCGGCTTTCGCCGGTTTGATTCACAGATTTATACCCTCTCCGCAGAGCGGGTGACTGTTTAGTCGTGCGTAAGGATAGCCGGGATGGTGTCATCCTTACGCAGCGTCATAATTTCACAACCGTTATCTATGACCACAATAGTATGCTCGTACTGAGCCGACAAGCTGCGATCTTTAGTTTTTACTGTCCAGCCGTCTTTCATGGTGCGTATACGGTAATCACCCGCATTGACCATAGGTTCAACGGTAAAGGCCATGCCAGCCTGTAACACCACACCGCCGTCATCTGCGTCATAATGCAGCACCTGAGGTTCTTCGTGAAAACCTTCGCCAATGCCGTGACCGCAATATTCGCGTACCACAGAGAATTTCTCGGCTTCCACGAATTTCTGGATCTCTTTACCCAGCGTGCGCAAGCGGATACCCGGTTTGATCATGCGCAGGGCGATATACAGGCTTTCCTGGGTGATACGGCAAAGACGCTCGCCCAAAATCGTCGGTTTACCCGCGATGAACATTTTGGATGTATCGCCGTGGAAACCGTCTTTAATCACCGTAACGTCAATGTTGACGATGTCACCCTCTTTCAAAATCTTATCTTCGCTCGGAATACCGTGGCACACCACTTCATTAACGGAGATACAAACAGATTTCGGGAAACCGTGGTAATCCAGGCAGGCTGAAACCGCCTGTTGTTGGTTCACGATATGATCGGCACATATGCGATCCAGCTCACCCGTGCTCACGCCCGGTTTAACGAAAGGTTCAATGATTTCCAGCACTTCTGCGGCCAGACGGCCAGCAACGCGCATTTTCTCGATGTCTTCGGGGGTTTTGATTGAAATAGCCATGTGTTGTCCTGCGGGTTCTGTGCATCAGGTGTGCTTTATTTCTACACCGATGTCGTCAATAATAAGCTGTGACTTATGGTATCAGCCCTGATATTTGCTGCCAAACTATCATTTCCCGTGAAGCAATCTGCTGAACAAAAGTTGCTGTCGGGCCGTTATTTATGGTATAAAGCGCGCCGGCAATCCGCTCTGAGTCTTACGACGCTGAGGGATTAAAGCCAAAATCACTCATTGTGTACTTATTAACGTAAGTAATAACACACACGTATCGACACATACGCCGGGGTGCCTTGGGAATTCGTTCTGCAGGGTCGGTTGTATGGGATACGTGGAGGCATAACCCCAACTACTTAATAGAGGTTTTATCATGGCAACTGTTTCCATGCGCGATATGCTCAAGGCCGGTGTTCACTTCGGTCACCAAACCCGTTACTGGAACCCGAAAATGAAGCCATTCATCTTCGGCGCTCGTAACAAGGTTCACATCATCAACCTTGAGAAAACTGTTCCAATGTTCAACGAAGCTCTGGCTGAGTTGCAGAAGATCTCCTCCCGTAAAGGTAAGATCCTGTTCGTTGGTACTAAACGCGCAGCAAGCGAAGCGGTAAAAGAAGCTGCACACAACTGCGACCAGTTCTTCGTGAACCATCGCTGGTTGGGCGGCATGCTGACTAACTGGAAAACCGTTCGTCAGTCCATCAAACGTTTGAAAGATCTGGAAATTCAGTCTCAGGACGGCACTTTCGAGAAGCTGACCAAGAAAGAGGCGCTGATGCGTACTCGTGAACTGGCTAAGCTGGAAAACAGCCTGGGTGGTATCAAGGATATGGGTGGTCTTCCTGATGCTCTGTTTGTAATCGATGCTGATCACGAACACATTGCAATCAAAGAAGCTAACAACCTGGGTATCCCGGTATTCTCCATTGTTGATACCAACTCCGATCCGGATGGCGTTGACTTTGTTATCCCAGGTAACGATGACGCAATCCGTGCAGTAAATCTGTACCTGAGCGCTGTTGCTGCCACTGTCCGTGAAGGCCGTTCGCAAGATCTGGCTGTTCAGGCAGAAGAAAGCTTCGTAGAAGCTGAATAATAAGGCAAGCTCAGCAGAGCCCTTATTAACCAGGTATTGAAATATGTTGGTTAGGGGGCCTTTATTGGCCCCCTTTGCTTATCTTAAATGCGAGAAATATCTCACCGCAAAAACCCTTTTTGCACTGAGATAATCGAGGAAAATACAATGGCTGATATTACCGCTGCCCTGGTAAAAGAACTGCGCGAACGTACTGGCGCTGGCATGATGGATTGTAAGAAAGCTCTGGTTGAAGCTAACGGCGACATCGAGCTGGCAATTGAAAACATGCGTAAATCTGGCGCGATCAAAGCGGCGAAAAAAGCAGGCAACGTAGCTGCTGACGGCGTGATCAAAACTAAAATCGAAGGCAACTTCGGCGTGATTCTGGAAGTTAACTGCCAGACTGACTTCGTGGCTAAAGATGCTGGTTTCCAGGCTTTTGCTGACAAAGTGCTGGACGCTGCTGTTGCAGGCAAAGTGACTGACGTTGAAGTCCTGAAAGCTCAGTTCGAAGAAGAGCGTATTCAGCTGGTTGCTAAAATCGGTGAGAACATCAACATTCGTCGCGTTCAAATTCTTGAAGGCGATGTGCTGGGCAGCTACCTGCACGGCGCACGTATCGGTGTTCTGATTGCGGCTAAAGGCGCTGATGAAGAACTGGTTAAGCAAATTGCTATGCACGTTGCAGCAAGCAAACCAGAATTCGTTAAGCCTGAAGACGTGTCTGCTGAAGTGGTAGAAAAAGAGTATCAGGTTCAGCTTGACATCGCGATGCAGTCTGGCAAACCGAAAGAAATTGCAGAGAAAATGGTTGAAGGCCGCATGAAGAAATTCACCGGCGAAGTTTCTCTGACAGGTCAGCCTTTCGTTATCGACCCAAGCAAAACTGTGGGTCAGGTTCTGAAAGAACACAATGCTGACGTGATTAACTTCATCCGCTTTGAAGTGGGCGAAGGTATCGAGAAAGTTGAGACTGACTTTGCTGCTGAAGTTGCAGCAATGACTAAACAGTCTTAATCAGTATCTGATACACCCTAAAATGGAACCGCTACGAAAGGGCGGTTCCGTTTTATCCAGCCCCAAATTCCTATTACATTGTGCGTGAAGTCATTCAGACAACGCTATGATGTAAAAACCGACTATCCATTAAGACACATTGCTTCTAGGACAGACACCATGGCTACCAATGCGAAACCCGTTTATCAACGTATCCTGCTCAAACTCAGTGGCGAAGCCCTGCAGGGTAGTGAAGGTTTTGGTATCGACGCGAGTGTATTAGATCGCATGGCTCAGGAAGTGAAAGAGCTGGTCGAACTCGGCATTCAGGTAGGTGTTGTGATCGGCGGCGGTAACCTATTCCGTGGCGCGGGTCTGGCACAGGCTGGCATGAATCGTGTTGTAGGCGACCATATGGGTATGCTGGCAACTGTCATGAATGGCCTGGCAATGCGTGATGCATTACACCGTGCCTATGTTAACGCACGCCTGATGTCTGCGATCCCTTTGAACGGTGTGTGTGATAATTACAGCTGGGCTGAGGCCATCAGCTTGCTGCGTCATAACCGCGTGGTAATTTTCTCTGCCGGTACCGGCAATCCTTTCTTTACCACTGACTCAGCCGCGTGTCTGCGCGGTATTGAAATCGAAGCTGATGTGGTATTAAAAGCCACCAAAGTTGACGGTGTGTATTCAGCTGATCCGGTGAAAAACCCGGATGCGACACTTTACGAAACACTGACCTATCAGGAAGTGCTGGAACAGGAATTGAAAGTAATGGATCTGGCTGCCTTTACGCTGGCCCGCGATCACAATCTGCCAATTCGCGTCTTCAACATGAATAAGCCTGGCGCACTGCGTCGCGTGGTGATGGGTGAAAATGAAGGAACGCTGATTTCTAAAGCGGAATGATCCTTCACAATTGAACATTACGTTCAGCCAGCCTCTGCTGGCATGAGTATTCACGGACTATACTGATGTTATGGTCTGCCAGGTAATCAGCTTTCAAAGGTTCACAACGTGATTAACGAAATCAAAAAAGACGCTGAAATTCGTATGGAAAAATGCGTTGAAGCATTCAAAACCCATATCAGCAAAATCCGTACCGGCCGTGCATCTCCGGGCATCCTGGATGGCATCATGGTGGAATACTACGGTTCAGCAACGCCTCTGCGTCAACTGGCCCAGGTGACGGTGGAAGATTCCCGTACTCTGGCAATCTCTGTATTCGATCGCTCCATCAGCGCTGCTGTTGAAAAAGCGATCATGACTTCTGATTTGGGCCTCAACCCGTCTTCTGCGGGTGCGACAATCCGTGTTCCATTGCCTGCACTGACAGAGGAACGTCGTAAGGATCTCATCAAGGTCGTGCGTGGCGAAGCAGAGCAGGGCCGTGTCTCCGTACGTAACGTCCGCCGTGATGCGAACGATAAAACCAAAGCATTGTTGAAAGATAAAGAAATCAGTGAAGATGAAGACCGTCGTTCTCAGGACGATATTCAGAAACTGACTGATATTTTCATCAAGAAAATCGACGTTGCTTTGAGCGAGAAAGAAACCGAGTTAATGGAATTTTAATCCGGTTTAAGTCTCTCCTAAAGCGCCGCAATTGCGGCGCTTTGTTTTTTAGCAGGCTTTAAATTTTTTACTGGTTCGCACAATCTCATAGACAAGCCAGATAAGAGGTTTCAGACTGTGCACTTTCCAAATTTACGAGCGCTATTCCGGGCATTTTCATGAAAAAAATGACTATTCTTGGTTCGACAGGGTCTGTCGGCACCAGCACGCTTTCCGTTGTCCGGTCTAATCCTGACGATTTTTCCGTTAAAGCACTGGTTGCAGGGCGTAATGTTGACGTTATGGCGCAGCAGTGTCTCGAGTTTCACCCTGAATACGCTTCGATGGCGGATGAACCGTCTGCCCGCGCGCTGAGAGCCATTCTGGCAGAACACGCAAGCCGTACTGAGGTGCTTTCTGGCTCTGATGCTGCGGCTGAACTGGCTGCTCTTGATGATGTGGATCAGGTGCTGTCAGCTATAGTGGGTGCAGCGGGCTTGTTACCGACACTCGCCGCTGTGCGCGCAGGTAAACAGGTACTTCTGGCGAATAAAGAATCGCTGGTGACCTGCGGGCGCATTTTTATGGACGCAGTCCGCCAGAGTCAGTCTCAGCTATTGCCTATCGACAGTGAGCACAACGCGATTTTCCAGAGTTTGCCTGAATCTGTTCAGAAACAACTGGGATATGCTTCCCTCGAAAACCATGGGATCTCTCGCATTATTTTAACCGGATCCGGTGGCCCGTTCCGCGAATTGCCGTTGGATAAATTCCGTGATGTCACACCTGATCAGGCTTGTGCACATCCTAACTGGTCTATGGGACGTAAAATTTCCGTCGACTCAGCCACCATGATGAACAAAGGGCTGGAATATATTGAAGCCCGCTGGTTATTTAATGCCTCTGCGGCTGAAATGGAAGTGATTATTCATCCGCAATCTGTGATCCATTCCATGGTGCGTTATTGCGATGGTAGCGTGCTGGCTCAGTTGGGCTCACCGGATATGCGCACCCCGATTGCGCATGCGATGGCGTATCCGCACAGAGTCACAACCGAAGTCGAAGCGCTGGATTTTTGTAATATGGGTGCGATGACTTTCAGTGCACCGGATTACATCCGTTATCCTTGTTTGCAACTCGCTATTGAAGCCAGCAACACCGGTCAGGCAGCAACGACGGCACTGAATGCCGCAAATGAAATTTCAGTGGCTGCGTTCCTCAATGGCAAGATTCGTTTTACCGACATTGCTTTCCTGAATCGACAGGTGATGGAGCAGATAGTGAGTGCTGAACCTGATTCTGTTGAGGAAGTGTTGGAGATCGACGCACAGGCGAGAGCCAGTGCGTGTGAGAAACTTCATAGATTTGCGCTCTAAGGCTATTTTTGTACTTATGCAGCAGTTTGTTAGCATCACATTGAAATGGTATAGTCTGCGCCACACTGACAGTAGATTTGGCTTTTCAGAGCCTGAATGTTAAAGGTGGAATCGGTGATCTGTCTGTGTAAGCCGTGCCTGCAAGGGAGACACGGCTTTTTTGCGCGTGTAGTCGCATCAGCGACAGAAAGGTGGGCCGCCAGCGGGCGTCAGCCAGAAGAATGTTATGCCAGCCAGAAAGCCGTTGTGTTCTGATAAAAGGAAATGAGTACGCGTTATGTCCCTCGAAAATCAACAGATGTCTGATATGTATTGCGCTCAGCCTCGCCATGTTGCCATTATCATGGACGGTAACGGACGCTGGGCAAAACGTCAGGGTAAAATGAGGGTGTTCGGTCATAAAGCGGGAGTGAAGTCGGTGCGCAAAGCGGTGAGTTTTGCTGCCAGTCATCATCTCGATGCACTCACGCTTTATGCCTTTAGCAGTGAAAACTGGAATCGTCCGGCTCAGGAAGTCTCTGCATTGATGGAGTTGTTTGTCCGTGCATTAGACAGTGAAATTAAAAGCCTGCATAAACATAATGTCAGGCTTCGGGTCATTGGCGATGTCAGTCGCTTTAGTGCTCGTCTGCAGGAACGCATTCGTCGTTCAGAAACACTTACTCAAAATAACGACGGACTTACCCTGAACATTGCTGCGAACTATGGTGGCCGATGGGATATTATTCAAGGCGTTAAAACGCTGGCGGGTCAGGTTGAAGCGGGCACACTGCGGGCAGAACAGATTACCGAAGAATTGCTGAATTCAGCGGTCTGTATGAGTGAACTGGCACCTGTCGATTTGGTGATCAGAACCGGTGGGGAACATAGGATCAGTAACTTTTTGCTGTGGCAAATTGCTTACGCGGAGCTCTATTTTACCGATGTCCTCTGGCCTGATTTTGATGAAAATACCTTTGAAGGTGCGCTGACGGCTTTTGCCCATCGTGAGCGCCGCTTCGGAGGGACTACACCTATCGGCGCTGATGCGTCCTAGGGAGAACATTTGCTGAAGTATCGCATTATCACAGCTCTGATTTTAATACCGATTGTTATTGCAGCACTCTTTTTGTTACCGCCTGTCGGTTTTGCCATCGTGACGTTAGTTGTGTGCATGTTGGCTGCGTGGGAGTGGGGACAACTGGCCGGTTTTGCAAGCCGTAATCAGCGCATATGGCTGGCTATATTATGTGGTTTTCTGCTGGCGGCGATGATGCTGAGCATTCCGGCTTACCAGCAAAGCGTGCATTTGTTGCAAGTCGCAGGCTCCTTATGGGCAGCGCTTGCCTGGTGGTGTCTGGCCCTGGTGCTGGTGGTTGGGTATCCGGCTTCGGCAGCCTTCTGGCGCCACTCTCGTGTGCTGCGTTTGGTCTTTGGCATACTGACCATTGTGCCTTTCTTTTGGGGGATGGTCGCACTGCGCCAATACGGTTATGCGGAAAATCATCATACTGGCGCATGGTGGTTGTTATATGTGATGCTACTGGTCTGGGGGGCGGACTCCGGTGCTTACCTGTTTGGTAAATTACTGGGTAAGCATAAGCTTGCTCCTAAAGTATCCCCGGGAAAAACCTGGGAAGGGTTTACTGGCGGTCTTCTGACTTCAGCCCTGATAGCCTGGCTATTTGGCCGCTATGCGCCTCTTGATGTGGTACCTTCAACCTTATTAATTTGTTCCGTTGTGGCTGCACTGGCGTCTGTGCTGGGTGACCTGACGGAAAGTATGTTCAAACGCGAGGCAGGTATCAAAGACAGTGGTCATATGATCCCGGGTCATGGTGGAATACTGGACCGTATCGACAGCCTGACGGCTGCAGTCCCTGTATTCGCCTGTCTGATGCTGTTAGTGTATTAATCCGTCCATGACGGTAGAAGTTTTCTAAGGAATAGTTAGACATATGATGAACATACTCTGGAGCCTGGCCGCCTTTATCGTCGCATTGGGGGTGCTTATCACCGTGCACGAGTTCGGCCACTTCTGGGTTGCTCGTCGTTGTGGTGTCCGTGTTGAACGTTTCTCTGTCGGGTTTGGACGTGCGCTATGGCGCCGTACTGACCGTCAGGGGACCGAGTATGTTCTGGCCATCATTCCGCTCGGGGGCTACGTTAAGATGCTCGACGAGCGTGTCGAGGCAGTCGCGCCTGAATTTCGTCACCAATCTTTCAATAACAAAAAAATCTGGCAACGTGCTGCTATCATCAGTGCCGGACCTGTCGCTAATTTCATTTTTGCGGTTTTTGCTTACTGGCTGGTTTTCGTCATCGGCGTGCCGAGCGTGCGTCCTGTCGTGGCAAATGTCACTGTCAATTCAGTTGCCGCACAATCCAATATTTCGCCCGGAATGGAACTAAAATCTGTTGCTGGTATCGAAACGCCTGATTGGGATTCAGTTCGCATGGCGTTAATGGGCGAAATTGGTGATGATCAAACGACGGTTGGCGTGGCGCAATTTGGCTCGTCCCAGGTCGTTGAGAAAACCCTGGATCTGCGTCAATGGCACTTTGATCCTGAAAAGCAGGATCCCGTGGTATCTCTGGGTATGATTCCGAGAGGGCCGCAGATAGAATCTGTTCTGCAGGAGGTGCAGCCAGATTCAGCCGCTCAAAAGGCGGGTTTGCAAGCCGGGGACAGGATCGTTAAAGTCGATGGTCAGATTCTGGAAAGTTGGCAGTCTTTTGTCATCCAGGTAAGGGACAATCCGGGTAAACCCATCGCGCTGGAGGTTGAAAGGGCAGGAAATCCTGTCACGTTAACACTGACGCCGGACACGAAGTCCGCAGGCAAAGGCAAAATACAGGGTTTTGCTGGTGTGGTACCGAAGGTGATACCGCTGCCTGATGAGTATAAAACAATCCGTCAGTATGGTCCGTTTGTGGCGTTTTATGAAGCCGGGGATAAAACCTGGCAACTGATGAAACTCACTGTGAGCATGCTGGGTAAGTTAATTACCGGAGATGTGAAGCTGAACAATCTGAGTGGCCCAATCTCCATCGCACAGGGCGCAGGAATGTCAGCTGAATATGGTTTGGTGTCTTATCTCACGTTTTTGGCGCTCATTAGCGTCAATCTGGGGATCATCAACCTCTTCCCATTACCGGTATTAGATGGTGGACACCTGCTGTTTCTCGCAATAGAAAAGCTTAAGGGTGGGCCAGTTTCCGAGCGAGTTCAGGACTTCAGTTACCGCATTGGTTCAGTTTTGCTGGTGTTGTTGATGGGGCTTGCACTTTTCAATGATTTCTCCCGTCTTTAAGACCGGAGATTAGGTTAGGAAGAACGCATAACAACGATGGCGATCAAAAAGTTGCTCATAGCGTCGCTGCTGTTTGGCAGCGCCACCGTATACGGTGCAGACGGTTTCGTAGTGAAAGATATTCATTTCGAAGGCCTGCAGCGAGTTGCCGTCGGTGCGGCGTTACTCAATATGCCGGTTCGCGTCGGTGATACGGTGACTGACGATGATATCAGTAATACCATCCGTGCTTTGTTTGCCACTGGCAACTTTGAGGACGTTCGTGTCCTGCGCGATGGTAATTCTCTGATTGTTCAGGTCAAAGAACGTCCAACCATTGCCAGCATTACTTTCTCCGGTAACAAATCGGTGAAAGATGACATGCTCAAGCAAAACCTGGAGGCCTCTGGCGTCCGTGTTGGCGAAGCTCTTGACCGTACAACCATCGGTAGCATCGAGAAAGGTCTCGAAGACTTCTATTACAGCGTCGGTAAATACAGTGCATCGGTAAAAGCGGTTGTGACCCCATTGCCACGTAACCGTGTTGATCTGAAGCTGGTCTTCACCGAAGGTGTTTCTGCGAAAATTCAGCAGATCAACATTGTGGGTAACCATGCCTTCACAACCGATGATTTGATTTCACGCTTCCAACTGCGTGATGAAGTGCCATGGTGGAACGTAGTCGGTGACCGTAAATATCAGAAACAAAAACTCGCGGGTGACCTTGAAACCTTGCGCAGTTTTTATCTGGATCGCGGTTATGCCCGTTTCAACATTGATTCGACTCAGGTCAGCCTGACGCCGGACAAAAAAGGCATCTATATTACGCTCAACATTACAGAAGGTGAGCAATACAAACTTTCTGGCGTTGAAGTAACGGGCAGCATGGCTGGTCACTCGGCAGAAGTTCAAAGCCTGACTAAAATTGATAAGGGCGAGTTGTATAACGGCGCCAAAGTCACCAAAATGGAAAACGACATTAAGCAGATGCTGGGTCGTTATGGCTATGCTTATCCTCGTGTGACGACTCAGCCAGAAATTAATGATGCAGACAAAACCGTCAAACTGCATATCAACGTTGATGCGGGAAACCGTTTCTACGTTCGTCATATCCGGTTTGAAGGCAATGACACCAGTAAGGACAGCGTACTTCGCCGTGAAATGCGTCAGATGGAAGGAGCCTGGTTGGGCAACGATCTGGTCGATAAAGGTAAAGAGCGTCTGAACCGTCTGGGCTACTTCGAAACCGTGGATGTAGATACACAGCGTGTTCCAGGTTCCCCTGATCAGGTTGATGTCGTCTACAAAGTGAAAGAACGTAACACGGGTAGCTTTAACTTTGGTGTGGGTTACGGTACTGAGAGTGGTGTCAGCTTCCAGGTAGGCGTCCAGCAGGATAACTGGCTGGGTACAGGTAATTCCGTTGGCATCAGCGGGACTAAAAATGACTACCAGACATATGCAGAATTCACTATCACTGACCCTTACTTCACGGTCGATGGTGTAAGTCTGGGCGGCCGCATCTTCTATAACGACTTTAAAGCAGATGATGCAGACCTCTCCAGCTATACCAACAGAAGTTACGGTATTGGCGGTAATCTTGGTTTCCCAATCAATGAGAACAACTCATTGCGGTTAGGGATAGATTACGTCCATAACGATCTGTCCAATATGGAGCCACAGATCGCCATGTTCCGTTATCTGAACTCTGTCGGGCTAAAACCGCCGGTGACCACCAGTGACAATGCGGATGCTGACTTCAGTGCGAATGACTTCTTTGCCAATCTCGGCTGGGGTTATAACAATCTCGACCGCGGCTACTTCCCGACATCCGGGACGAAAGCCAGCCTGAACGGTAAAGTGACTGTCCCTGGTTCTGATAACGAATACTACAAAATTACATTTGATTCAACCAGTTATATGCCACTGAATCAGGACCGTGATTGGGTGCTGATGGGCCGTGCGCGTGCAGGTTACGCAGATGGTCTTGGGGGTAAAGAAGTTCCGTTCTACGACAACTTCTATGCTGGCGGTTCAAGCAGTGTTCGTGGTTTCCAATCGAATACCATTGGTCCTAAAGCGGCATATTACAAGTGTACTACGGCTAATACGTCTTACAGTGGCTGTCCGATTGATAATTCAAACGACGCAGTTGGCGGTAACGCAATGGCAGTATTGAGTGCGGAATTGATTGTTCCTACTCCATTTGTTAGTGAGAAATACGCTAACTCATTGCGTACTTCCCTGTTCGTGGACAGCGGTACTGTGTGGGATACAGGTTGGGAAAATACGCCGCAGACATTGGCAGCTGGTGTTCCTGATTACAGTAAACCAGGTAATATTCGTGTTTCTTCAGGTCTTGCGTTGCAGTGGATGTCTCCACTTGGACCATTGGTGTTCTCCTACGCACAACCGGTCAAGAAATATGAAGGCGATAAGGCAGAACAGTTCCAGTTTAACATTGGTAAAACCTGGTAACGTTCTGTCAGGGCAGAAGTTGTTCAGCGGAATCGCAATGGCCTGATGAAAAATCTCATACACGGGTTTCGGCCCGTGTATTGTTTTCGTATCAGGTGTTTTGTGTAATTTAATGTGCCACATGGCACAACGGGTGATGGAAGGAGTTTATAGTGAAAAAGTGGTTATATGCCGCAGGCCTCGGTTTAGTTATGGCTTCTTCAGCTAGCGTTCAGGCTGCTGATAAAATTGCTATCGTTAACGTAGCAAGTATTTTCCAACAAATGCCTGCGCGTGAAGCTGTAGCAAAGCAACTGGAAAACGAGTTCAAAAGCCGTGCGACAGATTTGCAATCTCAGGAACGTGATCTGCAAACCAAAATGCAACGTCTGCAACGTGATGGCTCTACAATGAAAGCCAGTGAACGTTCTAAACTTGAAAAAGACGTGATGGCTCAGCGTGAAGCGTTCTCTGCTAAAGCGCAGCAATTCGATCAAGACAACCGTCGTCGTCAGGGCGAAGAACGTAACAAAATTCTGAGCCGTATTCAGGACGCTGTGAAAACTGTAGCAAGTAAAGAAGGTTATGACGTTGTTATCGATGCTAATGCCATTGCATATGCTGACAATAGCAAAGACATTACTGCTGATGTGCTGAAACAGGTTAAATAAACATGTCTTCAATTCGACTGGCTGATCTCGCACAGCAGTTGGATGCACAATTGCACGGTGATGGCGAAATTGCCATCACCGGCGTTGCTTCAATGCATTCCGCACACTCTGAGCAAATCACGTTTTTATCAAACAGCCGTTACCGTGAACAGTTGGCTTCCTGCAATGCAGGTGCCGTAGTGTTGACCGAAGCGGATCTGCCATTTTGCCCTACAGCGGCATTAGTGGTTAAAAACCCTTACCTGACGTACGCCCGGATGGCGCAATTGCTGGATACCACGCCAGCACCGGCACAGGATATCGCAGCGAGTGCGGTGATTTCAGACAGTGCAACACTAGGTAAGAATGTCTCGGTTGGCGCAAATGCAGTCATCGAATCAGGCGTTGCATTGGGTGACAACGTTGTCATCGGTGCAGGTTGCTTTATCGGTAAAGAGGCAAAAATCGGCGCAGGCACACGGTTGTGGGCCAATGTTTCTATTTATCACCGCGTTGAAATCGGTGAGCAGTGTCTGATTCAGTCAGGTACCGTGATCGGTGCTGATGGTTTTGGTTATGCCAACGATCGTGGCAACTGGGTCAAAATTCCACAGCTGGGTACTGTCATTATCGGTGACCGCGTTGAAATCGGTGCCTGTACCACGATTGACCGTGGTGCACTCGACGACACCATCATTAGCAATGGCGTTATCATTGATAACCAATGTCAGATTGCACACAACGTCGTGATTGGAGACAATACGGCAGTTGCTGGCGGTGTTATTATGGCCGGTAGCCTGAAAATTGGGCGCTACTGCCAGATCGGCGGAGCCAGTGTTATCAATGGTCACATGGAGATTTGTGATCAGGCTGTAGTGACGGGAATGGGAATGGTAATGCGACCAATCACTGAACCTGGGGTATACTCCTCCGGTATCCCATTACAGCCGAATAAAGTTTGGCGTAAGACGGCTGCATTGGTAATGAATATCGACGAGATGAATAAGCGCCTGAAAGCTGTCGAGCGTAAAATCGAAAAAGATTAATTACCACCTACGGTGCTGCTTTGTGTTCCCTTCGTTGAGTGAACCTGCGACATACGTTCCTATTTGCGGCCTGCCTGATGACCTTCTTTTAGGGTCTGGCAGGCCGTGTTATTGATGCCATCAGTTTTTATAGACAGGAAGAGTATTTTGACTACTGACACTCATACTCTGCGTATTGAAGAGATACTGGATTTACTGCCACACCGTTACCCGTTCTTGCTGGTTGATCGCGTGTTGGATTTTGAAAAAGGGAAATTTTTGCGCGCTGTGAAAAACGTTTCTTTTAATGAACCGTTCTTCCAGGGCCACTTTCCAGGCAAACCGATTTTCCCTGGCGTTTTGATTCTGGAAGCGATGGCTCAGGCTACTGGCATTCTGGCGTTTAAAAGCGTGGGAAAACTGGAGCCTGGCGAACTGTATTATTTTGCAGCAATCGACGATGCACGCTTTAAACGTCCGGTCTTGCCGGGTGACCAGATGGTTCTGGAAGTTGAATTCATTAAAGAGCGTCGTGGCGTTGCTCGTTTCAAAGGTGTCGCGAAAGTCGATGGTGAGATCGCTTGCGAGGCATCAATGATGTGCGCCCGTCGCCGGGAGTCTTAATACATGATTGATAATACCGCCTTTATTCATCCAAGCGCTATTGTTGAAGACGGTGCCATTATTGGTGCCGGAGTTCATATCGGTCCTTTCTGCTACGTGGGGTCTCAGGTAGAAATTGGTGAAGGTACCGAGCTTAAATCACACGTAGTTCTTAATGGCGTGACCAAAATTGGTCGCGATAACCGCATTTTTCAGTTTGTTTCTATTGGTGAAATTAACCAGGATCTGAAATATGCCGGTGAACCAACACGCGTTGAAGTTGGCGATCGCAACAATATTCGTGAGAGCGTTACCATTCATCGTGGTACTGTTCAGGGCGGTGGTCTGACAAAAGTGGGCAGTGATAACCTGTTGATGGTTAACGCACATATTGCCCATGATTGTGTCATTGGAAATCGCTGTATTTTGGCGAACAACGCGACCCTGGGTGGTCACGTTGAGGTGGATGATTTTGCGATCATTGGCGGTATGACGGCGGTACATCAGTTCTGTATTATCGGTGAGCATGTGATGGTTGGGGGATGTTCCGGGGTGGCTCAGGACGTTCCTCCGTTTGTCATTGCGCAAGGTAACCATGCGACACCTTTCGGCATCAATATCGAAGGGCTTAAGCGCCGTGGTTTCGAAAAAGCCGATCTGCATGCTATCCGTAATGCTTATAAGTTACTGTATCGCAGTGGTAAAACACTGGAAGAAGCACAACCGGAAATCGCTGCTATCGCGGCTGAATTCCCGAAAGCTAAACCATTCAGTGACTTCTTTGCGCGTTCAACGCGTGGCATTATTCGCTGATCTGCGCTACGGAAAACAATGCAAAAGCCTGTTCTGACAATTGGCCTGGTGGCCGGTGAAACGTCCGGTGATATTCTTGGCGCCGGGCTGATTCGAGCCTTGAAGAAGCATCATCCTGATACCCGTTTTGTTGGGGTCGCGGGTCCGCTGATGCAGGCGGAAGGATGCGAAGCCTGGTACGAAATGGAAGAACTGGCGGTGATGGGCGTGGTGGAAGTTCTTGAACGACTGCCACGTCTGTTGAAAATCCGCAAAGATCTGACCAAACGCTTTAGCGAGCTGAAGCCTGATGTATTTGTGGGCATCGATGCCCCGGATTTCAACATCACGCTGGAAGGGCGTTTGAAGCAGCGCGGTATCCGCACTATTCATTATGTCAGCCCGTCCGTCTGGGCCTGGCGCCAAAAGCGCGTTTTCAAAATCGGGAAAGCCACTGATCTGGTTTTGGCATTTCTGCCTTTTGAAAAAGCGTTTTATGACAAATTCAATGTTCCTTGTCGTTTCATTGGTCATACGATGGCCGATGCAATGCCGTTGCATCCGGACAAACAGGCTGCACGTTTGTCACTCGGTATTCCAGAGGATGTGCACTGTCTGGCGTTATTGCCGGGAAGCCGCCATGCAGAAGTAGAAATGCTCAGCGCGGATTTTCTGAAAACAGCCTTACAGCTGCGGCAAACCTATCCTGATTTACACATCGTAGTGCCGTTGGTCAATGCCAAACGTCGCGGGCAGTTTGAGCGAATTAAGGCTGAGATTGCGCCTGACTTACCTGCGCATTTACTGGATGGCAAAGGTCGGGAAGCGATGATTGCCAGTGATGCTGCTTTGCTGGCATCAGGAACAGCAGCGCTTGAATGTATGCTGGCCAAATGTCCGATGGTGGTGGGTTACCGTATGAAGCCTTTCACTTTCTGGCTGGCTGAGCGTCTGGTGAAAACGCCCTATGTTTCGTTGCCAAACTTGCTGGCACGACGGGAAATTGTCACCGAATTACTGCAAACTGAATGTGTGCCGGACAAGCTTTCCGCCGCCTTGCTGCCGTTACTGGCAGGGGGGGAGAAAAGTCAGGTACTGCGTGAGACATTCCTTGAATTACATGAAAGTATTCGTCGTGACGCAGATGAACAGGCTGCTCAGGCTGTCATGGAGCTGGCAAACCGATGAACGATGTATTTATCTATCCACAAGCCGTTTGTATCGCCGGCGTGGATGAAGTAGGGCGCGGCCCGTTAGTCGGTGCCGTTGTCACCGCTGCCGTGATTCTTGATCCCGCGAATCCGATTACCGGGCTGGCAGATTCAAAAAAACTCTCCGAAAAACGCCGCGAGGCGTTATATATCGAAATCAAAGAGAAAGCACTGGCCTGGAGTCTCGGGCGCGCTGAGCCTCATGAAATCGATGAACTGAATATTTTGCATGCCACCATGCTGGCCATGCAAAGAGCTGTTGCCGGTTTATGCATTACGCCTGATATGGTGCTGATTGATGGTAACCGTTGTCCTGCACTTCCGATGGCCTCCCAGGCGGTAGTAAAAGGGGACAGTAAAGTCGCTGAAATCAGCGCCGCTTCTATTCTGGCTAAAGTCACCCGCGACCGTGAAATGGTTGAACTGGATCTTCAGTTCCCCGAATATGGTTTTGCGAAGCACAAGGGCTATCCGACGCCGGTGCACCTTGAAAGTCTTGCCCGTCTTGGAGCCACTACACACCACCGCCGAAGTTTCTCTCCGGTGAAACGCGCGCTCGGGCTGGCATAACGTATCATTTGTCCCTGCCCGTTTTTATTGCTAAAAAAGACAGGCACACAAACCCTTAATTCACTCATTTCTGGACTCTGGATATGGCCGAACCTCGTTTTATTCATCTGCGTGTACATAGCGACTATTCCATGGTGGATGGGCTTGCGAAGGTAGGCCCGCTGGTGAAATGCGCAGCGTCACTCGGCATGCCTGCTCTGGCGATTACCGATTTCACTAACTTGTGCGGACTGGTTAAGTTTTACGGCGCGGCACACGGCGCGGGCATAAAACCGATTATCGGTGCAGATGTGAATGTCCAAAGCGAAATCCTGGGTGATGAACTGGCACAGCTGACGGTTCTGGCGATGAATAATCAGGGCTACCAGAACCTGACGTTATTAATTTCCAGAGCGTATCAGCGCGGTTACGGCGCCGCCGGCCCGATCGTTGATCTCGAATGGCTGGCAGAACTGAATGAAGGTCTGATCCTGCTCTCCGGCGCGAGAATGGGTGATGTCGGTAAGTTTCTGACCCGCGGAAATGATCTGCAAGTCAGCCAGTGCCTGGATTTCTATCAGCAGTATTTCCCCGATCGCTATTATCTCGAATTGATCCGCACCGGCCGTGCAGACGAAGAAAACTATCTGCATGCGGCAGTCGCCCTGGCGACCGAACGTGGTTTGCCAGTAGTGGCAACCAACGATGTACGCTTTATGGTGCCGGGTGATTTTGATGCTCATGAGATTCGTGTCGCGATCCACGATGGCTTTACGCTCGATGATCCTAAACGTCCGCGAAATTACACATCTCAGCAATATATGCGCAGTGAAGATGAGATGTGCGAGTTGTTTGAGGATGTGCCTGAAGCGCTGCAAAACAGTGTGGAAATCGCCAAACGTTGTAATGTGACCATCCGTCTGGGTGAGTATTTTCTGCCGCAGTTCCCGACCGGTGATATGACCACCGAAGATTTTCTGGTCGAAAAATCAAAAATCGGACTGGAAGAACGCCTTGAGTTTTTATTCCCGGATCCGCAAGTGCGCGCACAAAGACGCCCTGAATATGATGAGCGTCTGGACATCGAACTTAAAGTTATTAACCAGATGGGTTTCCCCGGTTACTTCCTGATCGTAATGGAATTCATCCAGTGGTCGAAAGACAACAGCGTGCCTGTCGGGCCGGGGCGTGGTTCCGGTGCAGGTTCTCTCGTGGCGTATGCCCTGAAAATCACCGATCTGGATCCGCTCGAGTTTGACCTGCTGTTCGAACGTTTCCTTAATCCTGAACGTGTTTCCATGCCCGACTTTGACGTCGACTTCTGTATGGAAAAACGCGACCGTGTCATCGATCATGTGTCAGAAATGTATGGCCGCGAAGCGGTCTCGCAGATCATCACTTTCGGTACGATGGCGGCCAAAGCGGTAATCCGCGATGTGGGCCGGGTTCTGGGTCATCCTTATGGTTTCGTTGACCGCATTTCCAAACTGGTGCCCCCTGATCCTGGGATGACGCTTGAAAAAGCATTTGCCGCTGAGCCGCAATTACCAGAGATCTACGAAGCTGACGAAGAAGTTAAGTCGCTTATCGACATGGCGCGTCAGCTTGAAGGTGTCACCCGTAACGCCGGTAAACATGCCGGTGGTGTGGTGATTGCGCCCACCAAAATTACCGACTTTGCGCCACTGTATTGCGATGCCGAAGGTAACCATCCGGTCACGCAGTTCGATAAAAATGACGTGGAATACGCAGGACTGGTGAAATTCGACTTCCTCGGCCTGCGCACGCTGACCATCATCGACTGGGCACTGGAGATGATCAACGCCCGCCGGGCGAAAGCCGGTGAGGCACCGCTGGACATTGCGGCCATCCCGCTGGATGACAAAAAAAGCTTCGACATGCTGCAACGCTCGGAAACCACGGCGGTATTCCAGCTTGAATCACGTGGTATGAAGGATTTGATCAAACGTCTGAAGCCTGACAGCTTTGAAGATATGATCGCACTGGTGGCGCTGTTCCGCCCGGGCCCGTTGCAGTCCGGCATGGTGGATAACTTTATTGACCGCAAACACGGTCGCGAAGAGATTTCCTACCCGGATATCCAGTGGCAGCATGAATCGCTGAAACCTGTGCTGGAGCCGACCTACGGCATTATCCTGTATCAGGAACAGGTTATGCAGATTGCGCAGGTTCTGGCCGGTTACTCACTGGGTGGCGCGGACATGCTCCGCCGTGCGATGGGTAAGAAAAACCCGGTGGAGATGGCCAAACAGCGTGGTGGCTTTGAAGAAGGGGCCAAATCTCGCGGTATTGACGGCGAACTGGCGATTAAAATCTTCGATCTGGTAGAGAAATTTGCCGGTTACGGTTTTAACAAATCTCACTCAGCGGCTTATGCTTTAGTGTCGTATCAGACGCTGTGGCTGAAAGCGCACTATCCGGCGGAATTCATGGCAGCGGTAATGACGGCTGATATGGATAACACCGAAAAGGTGGTCGGACTGGTGGATGAATGCTGGCGTATGGGGCTGAAAATTTTGCCGCCTGATATCAACAGCGGCCTTTATCATTTCCACGTCAACGATGAAGGCGAAATTGTTTACGGCATCGGCGCGATTAAAGGCGTGGGTGAAGGCCCGATTGAAGCCATTATTGAAGCGCGTAACGAAGGTGGCTATTTCAAAGAACTGTTTGATCTTTGCGCGCGTGCTGACGTCAAAAAGCTTAATAAACGTATCCTCGAAAAGCTGATTATGTCCGGGGCGTTTGACCGTCTGGGACCCCATCGTGCCGCGCTGATGAGTTCCTTAAGCGACGCACTGAAAGCCGCAGATCAACATGCTAAAGCTGAGGCAATTGGTCAGGTTGATATGTTTGGTGTGCTGGCAGAAGCACCTGAGCAGGTTGAGAAATCTTACGCGAATGTAATGCCATGGCCGGAACAAACGGTTCTGGATGGCGAACGTGAGACGCTCGGTCTGTATCTGACCGGCCATCCTATTACCCAATATTTGAAAGAAATTGAACGTTATGGCGGTGGCCAGCGTTTGAAAGATATGCACCCGACGGAACGGGGCAAAATGACCGTCGCGGTCGGGCTTGTCCTTGCTGCACGCGTGATGGTCACCAAACGGGGTAACCGTATTGGGATCTGTACACTTGACGACCGTTCCGGTCGTCTTGAAGTCATGTTGTTCACTGAAGCATTGGAAAAATTCCAGCATTTATTGGAAAAAGACCGTATCCTTATCGCCACAGGACAGGTCAGCTTTGATGACTTCAGTGGCGGGCTTAAAATGATGGCCCGCGATATAATGGACATCAGTGAAGCACGGGAAAAATATGCTCGCGGTCTTGCTATCTCGCTGACTGACAGGCAAATTGATGACCAGCTTTTGAACCGTCTCCGCCAATCGTTGGAACCTCATCGATCGGGGACGATACCAGTGCATCTGTATTACCAACGAGAAAACGCAAGAGCCCGGCTACGATTCGGGGCGTCATGGCGTGTTACGCCAACGGACAAACTATTGCTGGATTTGCGAGGCCTGGTCGGTACAGAGCAGGTGGAACTGGAATTTGACTAAAATAGGAATGCTATGAGTCTGAATTTTCTTGATTTTGAACAGCCGATTGCGGAACTGGAAGCGAAAATTGACTCGCTGACTGCAGTCAGCCGTCAAGACGAAAAATTAGATATTAATCTGGACGAAGAAGTTGCACGCTTGCGCGAGAAAAGCGTTGAACTGACTCGTAAGATTTTCTCTGATCTGGGTGCCTGGCAAATTGCCCAACTGGCACGCCATCCTCGTCGCCCTTATACGCTCGATTACATCAAACATATCTTCACTGATTTTGATGAACTGGCGGGTGATCGTGCATTCGCAGACGATAAAGCTATCGTTGGCGGTATCGCCCGTTTGGGTGAACGTGCTGTGATGATCATTGGTCATCAGAAAGGCCGTGAAACGAAAGAGAAAATTCGTCGTAACTTCGGTATGCCCGCTCCCGAGGGGTATCGCAAAGCGTTACGTCTGATGGAAATGGCTGAGCGTTTCAAACTGCCAATTATCACCTTTATCGACACGCCGGGTGCATATCCGGGCGTGGGTGCTGAAGAACGTGGTCAGTCTGAAGCGATCGCCCGTAACCTGCGCGAAATGTCTCGTCTGAACGTCCCGGTTATCTGTACCGTTATTGGTGAGGGCGGTTCCGGTGGCGCACTGGCTATCGGCGTGGGCGATAAAGTTAACATGCTGCAATACAGCACCTATTCGGTTATCTCACCGGAAGGTTGTGCGTCAATTCTGTGGAAGAGCGCGGATAAAGCCCCTCTTGCTGCGGAAGCGATGGGCATCATTGCACCGCGTCTGAAAGAACTGAAACTGATCGACTCCGTTATCCCTGAACCATTGGGCGGCGCTCACCGTAACGTAGAAGCAATGGCGGCTTCCCTGCGTGCACAGCTGGAAGCTGACCTCAGTGATCTTGATGTTCTGAGTACAGAAGAACTGCGTAACCGTCGTTATCAGCGTCTGATGACTTACGGCTACTGCTGATCTTGTTCGTTATTTCAAAAGGCCACGCAAAGCGTGGCCTTTTTTATTGTCCGTTTTCATCGCTGGATCTTTCCAGCATTCTTAAATATTCCTCCATTCACTGTAAACGCATCGGTAAAGGGTACACAGCAGGTACTAACCGTGTTTCTATAATTACCTGAGAGAATAAACAACAGAAGGATTTGTCAGATGAATATTATCGCTATCATGCGCCCGGAAGGGGCTTACTACAAAGACGAGCCGATCCGTGAACTGGATAGTGCGCTGACGCTTCTTGGTTTTCAGGTCATTTATCCACGTGACCGCGCAGATCTGCTCAAACTCATCGAAAATAATGCCCGTATTTGCGGCGCAATTTTTGACTGGGATCAGCACAGTGAAGAGCTGTGTACAGCCATTAATGAGCTGAATGAATATCTGCCGCTGTACGCTTTCATCAATACGCATTCAACGCTTGATGTGGACGTTAATGAAATGCGTATGGTGCTCTATTTCTTTGAATATGCCCTGAGTGCGGCTGAGGATATTGCCAAACGCATCCGCCAGTACACTGATGAATACATCGATACCATTACGCCACCGCTGACTAAAGCGCTATTTACATATGTTGAAGAAGGGAAATATACTTTTTGTACGCCCGGCCATATGGCCGGTACAGCGTTTTTAAAAAGCCCTGTCGGAACGTTGTTCTATGATTTCTTCGGGGCCAAAACACTGAAAGCCGATGTGTCGATTTCTGTGACGGAGCTTGGCTCCCTGCTTGACCACACGGGGCCGCATCTCGAGGCGGAGGAATATATCGCCCGCACTTTCGGTGCCGAGCAAAGTTATATCGTTACTAATGGCACTTCAACAGCCAATAAAATCGTCGGAATGTATGCGGCACCGGCGGGCAGTACGGTACTGATTGACCGCAACTGTCATAAATCGCTCGCCCATCTGATGATGATGACCAATATCGTACCGGTTTATTTGCGGCCCAATCGCAACGCGTATGGCATTCTTGGCGGAATTCCTAAGCGTGAATTCACCCGCGAAAGTATCGAAGAGAAAATTGCGCAGACCGCGGGCGCTACCTGGCCTGTCCACGCCGTGATCACTAACTCTACCTACGACGGCTTGCTGTACAACACAGATTACATCAAAAGCACACTGGATGTTCCGTCGATTCATTTCGATTCCGCATGGGTGCCATACACTAATTTTCATCCGATTTATGACGGTAAAAGCGGAATGAGCGGCGAGCGCATTCCGGGGAAAGTCATTTACGAAACACAATCAACGCACAAACTACTGGCAGCTTTCTCGCAGGCCTCAATGATTCACATTAAGGGCGATTACAATGAAAGTACCTTTAATGAAGCTTATATGATGCACACTACAACATCGCCTAATTACGGTATTGTGGCTTCCGCAGAAACGGCCGCCGCGATGTTGCGTGGTAATCCAGGACGACGTCTCATTAACCGTTCGGTTGAACGTGCACTACATTTCCGTAAAGAGATCCAGCGGTTACGCGAAGAAACTGAGGGTTGGTTCTTTGATATCTGGCAGCCTGAGCATATTGATGAGGCCGAGTGCTGGCCATTGAATCCTGATCAGAACTGGCATGGTTTTGCGCACGCAGATGCCGATCATATGTTTCTGGATCCGATCAAAGTGACGATCCTGACACCAGGCATGGATGAAACAGGTAAGCTGGAAGAGGAGGGGATCCCGGCGGCGCTGGTAGCTAAATTCCTGGATGAACGTGGGGTAGTTGTTGAAAAAACAGGCCCGTACAATCTGCTTTTCCTGTTCAGTATCGGCATTGATAAAACCAAATCTATGAGTCTGATGCGCGGCCTGACGGATTTTAAGCGCAGTTATGATCTTAACCTGCGCATTAAAAATATGCTGCCGGATTTATATGCGGAAGATCCTGATTTTTATCGCAATATGCGTATTCAGGATCTGGCGCAAGGGATCCATAAACTGATTGTTCGTCACGATTTGCCACGCTTAATGCTGGAGGCGTTTGATGTGCTGCCGGAAATGAAAATGACGCCCTACGAAATGTTCCAGCATCAGGTTCGTGGCCATGTTGATGAATGCGACATTGACGAACTGGTCGGCAAAGTATCAGCAAACATGATCCTGCCTTATCCGCCGGGAGTACCGGTGGTGATGCCGGGAGAGGTGATCACGGAAGAAAGCCGCGCCGTGCTCGATTTCCTGATCATGCTTTGCTCGATAGGCGAGCGTTATCCCGGCTTTGAAACCGATATTCATGGAACGCGGCTCACAGAAGACGGACGATATCTGGTCAAAGTCTTAAAGCTTCCGGAAGCCAGCTAGCAAACTGCCCTCTTCAGGAGGGCTTTTTATTGACGTGTCCGGATGCGCTGAGTAACGTGCAGATCATAAATCAACAGGACATGACTATGCTTAACCTTCGCCAGATCCACCACATCGCCATCATTGGCGCTGATTATCAGGCCAGCAAACACTTCTATTGTGACATTCTCGGGTTCACGTTGCTGGGTGAGTTTTACCGTGAGGAACGCGATTCCTGGAAAGCCGATCTTGCGCTCCAGGGTCAATACACCATTGAGCTATTCAGCTTCCCGCATCCACCCGCCCGGCCAAGTCATCCTGAGGCATGCGGATTACGTCATCTGGCGTTCAGCGTTGAAAATATTGACCAGTCCGTTTCCGCACTTACCGAAGCGGGTATTATCTGTGAGCCCGTGAGAACCGATCCTCACACCGGTAAAAAATTCACTTTCTTCAACGATCCTGATGGCTTGCCGCTGGAACTGTACGAAGCCTGATAATCTTATGAATTCAAAACCGGCGACATTTCTTTTACAACACCTGCACAATAAAATCGGTGATGCACGAAAACTTTGCGTGGCGTTCAGTGGCGGGCTGGATTCTTCCGTGCTGCTCGCTGGCCTGGCAGAATTACGCGACAAAGCGTTGCCGGAGATCAGGCTGCGTGCATTGCATATCCATCACGGATTAAGCCGGTTTGCTGATGACTGGGTCGCGCACTGCCAGACATTTTGTCTGCAGCGAGATATCCCTTTCTCCGTGATTAAAGTGCAGGTCAATGCGCAGGATGGTGGGATCGAAGCGGCGGCACGAACGGCACGCTATCAGGCATTCTCTGAAAGCCTGACGGCCGGTGAAGTGCTACTGACAGCACAGCACCTGAATGACCAATGCGAAACCTTTATGCTGGCGCTTAAACGCGGGAGCGGGCCTGCTGGTCTCTCGGCGATGAGCGCGGACAGTTCGGCTCAGGGATATCGTTTGTTACGGCCTTTACTTGATCTAAGTCGTAACCAGCTTGAGGCTTACGCCACGCAGCATCAGCTTGCCTGGATCGAAGACGACAGCAACCGGGATGCACGCTTTGATCGTAACTTTTTGCGGCTGGATATTTTGCCTGATCTTTATGCCCGCTGGCCTCACTTTGCTCAGGCTACAGCCCGTAGCGCGTTACTTTGCGCAGAGCAGGAAGCGTTGCTGGATGAATTACTCAGTGAATCTTTGAAAACACTCACTGACCAGCAAGGCAGTTTGTCGGTAGACGGGCTGAGACATGTCTCGGCGGTGAGGCGCTCTGCGTTATTACGACGCTGGCTGGGAGCATGTGGCGCAAGAATGCCTTCGCGTGAGCAATTGCAGAGAATATGGGACGAAGTCGCTTTAAGTCGCGAAGATGCGCAGGCGCAGTTAGTGCTGGGGAAAATGATGGTCCGGCGTTTCCGTCAGCGTCTGTATGTATTGCCGGAACGCCAGCCTCTTAAAGATCAGATCCTCTGTTGGGATCCGGCCGAAAAACTGGAGCTGCCAGACGGTCTGGGTTGTCTGATTGCGGATCATGTTCTTACCGCGCAGACGGCTGATTGTTTGATCCGCCAGCCACGTGCTGATGAAAAGATCACTGTGCGATTTCAGGTACAGGGAATTATCGAAAAGGTCGGGCGGGATCGTGCCCGTCAGGCAAAAAAATTGTGGTCTGAATTAGGTGTACCGCCATGGGAGCGGGATCGTATTCCTTTGATTTATTATAATGATCAACTGATGGCTGCACCGGGTTGGTTTACTACCCGCCAGTCTCTTACTGAAAATAACGAAGCGTTATGGCGGATCGTCTGGTCAGCTGCGTAATAAACAAAAGAGCACTTTATTGGGGCTGTGGTCATTTGCCTGAGGGAATAGTGATGCAAGTCGGGGAAAGAACGGTGGCAGGAATCGCGCTGTTAATGTTAATCGCTTCACCTGCTCTGGCGGGCGGAAACGTGACTGACGGGCAATCTAAATCAGCCAGTTGTGCGGCATGTCACGGTGCAACGGGTAAAGCCGTTAATTCGATTTACCCTAATCTTGCCGGTCAAAATGCTGATTATCTGGCGCTGTCACTGCACGCGTACAAAAAAGGCGAGAGAAGTGGCGGGCAGGCGGGAATTATGCAGGCTTTTAGTTCATCATTATCTGATCAGGATATCAGTGACCTGGCGGCATATTACGCCAGTCTGACGCCACTGAAATAAAGCGGCTAAATGCAAACGGGCAATCCTGAGATTGCCCGTGAGTTAAATTGACGATCGTTATCGCTATTCAGCGCTGACGACAACGGTGCCAATTTCCGGGTGGCTAAAGCTTTCAATGTGATCCAGACGAAGATCCCGTTGTTCGCCGTTGACCTCAACCACCAGATATTCCACTTTTTTACGCATTAACAGATCGTTGGCTTTTGCCTCAACGACTTCTCCGCTACGCATCTTCAGCGTCAAAACCAGATGATGCTGGCAGGCGAGCTCAAGATTATCGTAGTCATCACAATTGATGGGTTGGTACTCATCATTCATCGACATAATCGCTCACCAATAAGTTAGCGGCGGCGTAGGCCGCCTGATCCCTAACGGAAGACGGAAGGTCAGCATTCGCTGCGACTTCGTCCAATGCTTTCAATACACAGCCCAATGCATCGGGCACATATCCGAGATCGCCGCTGGCGATTTCAGAATATTTACGGCGTACCAACTCACAGTATCGTTGCATAAGTTCTCCCTAAAAAGCGTATCCCTCTGAGGAAAGCGCAGAAAGATAAGCTCTCAGTATTTACCGACTATAGCACAGGAGAGTGTGAGTTATTAGCAGGCCTGTAAAGGTAAATCGTTTGTGTAAAACCATTATTGAGGATGACCATCGGGGGAAAACTGGTCGCGGCAGGATGCTTTCAAGTACACTGTGCGTCTATTATCAAGGGGTTTACCATGGCGTTAAAAGCAACCATTTATAAAGCAGCGGTCAACATCGCTGATATGGATCGTAATTTCTTTCATGACGCCAGCCTGACTCTGGCACAGCATCCTTCCGAAACAGAACAGCGCATGATGCTGCGCCTGCTGGCATGGATTTATCATGCTGACGAACGACTGACTTTTACCCGCGGATTAAGTGCAGAGGACGAACCCGAAATCTGGCGTAAGAATGATCACAATGGCATCGAACTGTGGGTCGAATTAGGACTACCCGATGAGAAGCGTCTGAAAAAAGCCTGTAACCAATCGCGCGAAGTCGTGCTTTACGCGTATGGTGAGCGTGCGGCAAAAGTCTGGTGGTCACAAATGGAGGGGAAAGTCAGAGGTTTTGAGAACCTGCGTATCCGTTATTTAGAAGATGAGTTGCTCAATCAGTTGACCGCTTTTGGCAACCGTACCATGAACTTACAGGCGACTTTGCAGGACGGAACTATTTGGCTTTCTGATGCTCAGAGTAATTTAGAAATTCATTTTTCTGAATGGAAAGAGTCTGTTGTTAAAGAAGCAAGGTAATCAGTGTGTTAATTCTTTCCGGAAAACTGGAAATACCCGACAGCGAAATCGAATTAACCGCGATTCGCGCTCAGGGTAACGGCGGCCAGAACGTCAATAAAACATCAACGGCCATCCATTTGCGCTTTGATATTAAAGCGTCGAGTTTGCCAGAATACTATAAAGAGCGGTTACTGGCGTTTAATCATCATTCTGTTACTGCCGACGGCTGGGTCATTATCAAGGCTCAGGAATACCGGAGTCAGGAGATGAATCGTGAAGCGGCTTTGACCCGGCTGGGAGCATTGATTTCCCAGGCGATGGTGATAGAAAAAACGCGTCGTGCGACGAAACCAACCCGCGGGTCTAAAATTCGCCGGGTAGAAAGTAAGGTTCGCAAGGGTGCGACGAAAGCATTACGGGGCAAAATACGTTAGCCCTAAATTCGTGTTGCAGGACAATTTTTATCGCAGCACCAGGAAAAAGCAGTAGGGGAGAAACTGTGAAAAAAATCATTATTAGTGCAGTGCTGGCGCTCGGGGCGTTATCATTGTTCGGTTGTCATACTGCCGCCTTCAATCATGAAAAACCTTTGCAGGCTATGCAGCAGAGTTACAGCGGCGTATTGCCGTGTGCTGATTGCAGTGGTTTGAAGACGTCGTTATTCCTGCAACAGGATGGTACTTACATTCTTCAGGAGGAATATCAGGGCAGCAAAGAGGGCGATCAGGTATTTGCCAGTTATGGACGCTGGGCACGGACTGCCGACAAATTGGTGCTGACTGGCAACAAGGGTGATAAACGTTATTTCCATCCGAAAGATGAAAATCTGGAAATGCTGGACATGAGCGGTGAGCCTATAACTTCTCAGTTCAACTATACATTGAAGCCGGTGCAGCAACATTTGCCTCAGACGCCGATGGCAATGAATGGAATGATGCAATACAGCGCAGACGTTGCCTCGTTTAAAGATTGTGTGACCGGTAAAGTGTTCCCGATGTCGGCAAACCAGTCACTGGAAGAAGGCTACCTTACGGCACGCAAAGCACCGAATCAGCTGGTCTTCCTTTCTATGGATGGCCATTTCATGACGGAACCGTCAATGGAAGAAGGGCAGATGCAGAACGCTGTCGTGGCAGATAAAAATGTCAAATTTGACGCCACGAAGTCCTGCCCTTAATAGCGCACACCGTTTTTTAATAACGCAAGCCTGGCTCAACAGCATCAATAAAAATGCCCGCTTAAGCGGGCATTTTTTATGGCAAACAATTGTTATCCGATCTTAACGCGGGATCTGACTCAGCAGATATTCAATGATATCGCTTTGTTTGATCATCTGCTTTTCGCCGGTGCGACGGTTTTTGTATTCCAGCTCTTCTGCATCCAGATTACGATCACCAATCACCACCTGATGCGGCACACCGATCAGTTCCATATCTGCAAACATGACGCCCGGACGTTCTTTACGATCGTCGAGGATCACATCGATACCGTGTGAACGCAGTTCTTTATACAACGCCTCTGCCGCATCTTTCACGCGGAAGGATTTGTGCATGTTCATTGGCAAAATAGCGACCTGGAACGGAGCGATAGCATCCGGCCAGATAATGCCACGGTCATCATGGTTCTGTTCAATCGCCGCAGCGACCACGCGGGTCACGCCGATACCGTAACAACCCATGGTCATTACCTGATTACGGCCATCTTCGCCCTGAACGGTCGCATTCATCGCTTCTGAATATTTAGTTCCGAGCTGGAAGATATGACCGACTTCGATACCGCGTTTGATAACTAAAGTACCCTGGCCATCCGGACTTGGATCACCAGCAACGACGTTACGGATATCGGCAACTTCTGGCAGCGCAACATCACGATCCCAGTTAATACCAAAGTAATGCTGACCATCGATGTTAGCACCTGCGCTAAAATCGCTCATGGCGGCGACGGAACGGTCAGCAACAACTGGCATCGGCAAGTTCACCGGACCCAGTGAACCCGGACCAGCAGCAACGATTTCACGAATTTCAGCTTCCGTTGCGAAAGTCAGTGGTACAGCAACTTGTGGTAATTTTTCCGCTTTGATTTCGTTCAGCTCATGATCACCACGAACCAGCAGCGCCACCAGTTTATGGCCACTTTCCGCTGTTGCGTGAACCATCAGCGTTTTCACGGTTTTCTCAACCGGCACCTGGAACTGTTCAGTCAGTTCAGCGATGGTTTTGGCATTGGGTGTTTCAACAACACGCATTGCTTCGGTTGCTGCAGCGCGCGGAGTCGCCGGAGCCAGCGCTTCAGCGAACTCAATGTTAGCCGCGAAATCCGAAGAGTCCGAGAACACGACATCATCTTCGCCGCTTTGTGCCAGGACCTGGAATTCATGAGATGCGCTGCCGCCGATAGAACCGGTATCCGCCATCACGGCACGGAAATCTAGGCCCATGCGGTTGAAGATCTGGCTGTAGGCTGCGTACATTGCATCGTAAGTTTCCTGCAGAGATTCCTGTGTTGTGTGGAACGAGTAGGCATCTTTCATCAGGAATTCACGGGAACGCATCACACCAAAGCGCGGACGAACTTCGTCACGGAATTTGGTCTGGATCTGGAAGAAGTTCAGTGGCAATTGCTTGTACGAACTGACTTCATTACGGATCAAATCAGTGATGACTTCTTCATGGGTCGGGCCCAGAACAAATGGACGATCGCCACGGTCAACAAAACGCAACAACTCCGGACCGTATTGTTCCCAACGTCCGCTCTCCTGCCATAAATCGGCGGGCTGAACTACCGGCATCGACACTTCAATGGCGTTCGCGTTGTTCATTTCTTCGCGTACGATGTTTTCAACTTTCTTGAGAACGCGTAAGCCGGTCGGCATCCAGGTATACAAGCCTGAGGCCAGTTTACGAATCATTCCCGCGCGCAGCATCAGCTGGTGGCTGATAACTTCTGCGTCGGCTGGCGTCTCTTTCAGAGTAGAGAGCAGATATTGAGTAGTACGCATGATGTTGTTGGTTCCGTTAGCACTGCAAATTGCAATCGGGCTGCCATGAGCAGCCAAAACGTGAAAAGTGGTTTAGTTTACCAGCGAGTTGCTATTGTCAAAAGAGACGCAGAGGAAATTTAGTTTTTGTCGAGAGACAATACCTGATTCACTGAGCCTGAGACCCGCCAGCGGACGTTAAACTCCAGCAAGCGAACGGCATAATCGCGCTCTGCGGCTTCACCCTTGCGATAAGCCGGGCGGGGATCTTGCCCTAAAACCTGCGTGATGAATCGACGCAGATGCGGGTATTGATGCGTATGTTGGGTAATTTGCTGTTCTGCCTGAGGTAAAAATTCGACCGGCATATTGGCATCGGGGGCGTGCTGGGCAAAACCTGCGCGTGCATCAGGATGGCTTTCTGCAAAAGGAAGGTAAGGCTTGATGTCCACGACAGGCGTGCCGTCTACTAAATCCAGACTGCCAAGCTGCAGAATGACATCCTGGCCCTGACAGCGGATCCCTTTCAGTTCAATCAGAGACATTCCGAGCGGGTTCGGCCGGAAAGTTGAACGGGTGGCGAATACACCGGTACGCGCGTTACCGCCCAAACGTGGCGGGCGGACCGTCGGACGCCAGCCGCCTTCCATCGTCTGATGAAAAATAAACATCACCCATAAATGACTGAACCCTTCCAGCCCGCGGACGGCTTCAGGCTGGTTATAAGGTGCATGCAGATGTAATTCGCCGCCACCGTCCTGAATCAATCCGGGCTGGCGCGGAACAGCAAACTTCTCTTTATAGGGCGAGTGAATGGTCCCTATTTGCTCAAAAGAAAATGAGGTCATTTAAACGTGACGTTCAGGGCAGAACCCTGACAAATTGCCTGCTGGAAACAGCCAGGTACGCCGCTGATAATCTGGCACTGATGCAACAACACGGCATTGGCTTTCATATAGGATGCGCGGGTCAGCATTCTCTTCCGTGCCGCAGCCAGGCTTGGTGGCGTATCATTTTGAGCACTCTGGCAAGATTCGCCGGAGACTTCGCCAAGATCACGGAACGGGGTTCCAACTAAAGCTTCTGCATCTTTATAGAGCTTTACAGGAGCGGGGCGCACTGGTGCCGGCTTGGGTTTGACAGGTTTTGGTTCTTCTTTAACAACAGGCGCAGGGGGTGTTGGCTGTGTGTGTTGAGTCAGGGAACAACCCGCCAGCAAAAGTGCCGACAAACAGAGAGGTAAAGCACGCATGGTATATCCTCTGCTTTTTAATATGTTTACAGGAAAGAATGTGGCGTTATTGAACCAAGGTATTGAGGAAATAACAAGGCGGGCATATGCC
>NZ_JAFMOT010000167.1:0-88337 GCF_019049695.1 Rahnella perminowiae | reverse complement strand
GCCCTGCACAATGTGCAGGGCTTTTGTCTTTTCTGCGCTTGATAAGCCTTTGATTAAAGGTTTGATATTCAAAAAAGCCAATCCCTCAGGATTGGCTTTTCTTATTTCTGCGCTTATACATTAGTGATTTGAACTTTGGGAAATCCCGATACCAGTTTGGGACCGCACAAATTGAGGATAGAAGCGTTCTCTCTCCTTCTGTCCTTCAAGTGAATTGTCTGTAATTGAGAAGAACCAGGTACCAACAAAAGCAACAATCATTGAGAACAGCGCAGGGTATTCGTAAGGATAAATCGGCTTGGTATGCCCTAAGATCTGAACCCAGATTGTGGGCCCGAGGATCATTAGTATGACTGCCGTAAGCAATCCGAGCCATCCACCTATCATGGCCCCCCGCGTTGTCAGCTTAGACCAGTACATCGAGAGCAGAATAATGGGGAAATTGCAGCTAGCAGCAATAGAGAAAGCTAATCCTACCATGAAGGCAATGTTCTGTTTTTCAAAAAGAATGCCCAATGCAATAGCAACAATACCCAGTAGGATAACGGTGATTTTCGAAACCCTTAACTCATCCCGTTCTGTTGCTTTACCGTCTTTGATGACACTGGCATACAGATCATGAGATACGGCTGAAGCACCTGCCAACGTTAAGCCCGCGACAACCGCTAAGATCGTTGCAAAAGCCACGGCAGAGATAAAGCCGAGGAAGAAGCTCCCACCGACCGCATCCGCTAAATGCACGGCAGCCATATTATTGCCGCCGAGTAATATGCCGCTGGCGTCTTTAAACGCCGGGTTTGAGCTGACCAGGACGATAGCGCCGAAACCGATAATAAAAGTCAAAATGTAGAAGTAGCCGATAAAACCAGTGGCGTAGAACACGCTTTTTCTGGCTTCTTTGGCATCATTCACGGTGAAGAAACGCATCAGGATATGCGGTAAACCGGCGGTGCCAAACATCAGTGCGAGCCCCAGAGACAGCGCAGATATCGGATCTGAAACTAATCCTCCCGGACTCATTATTGCAATCCCTTTAGAATGGACAGCAACCGCCTGAGTGAAGAGCGTATTGAAGTTGAAGCCTACAGATCTCATGACCATGATCGCCATGAATGTCGCGCCAGCCAGCAACAGAATAGCTTTGATGATTTGTACCCAAGTTGTCGCCAGCATCCCGCCAAACAACACGTAGAGCACCATCAGGATACCTACCAGGATCACCGCGACATGATAGTTAAGCCCAAACAATAGCTGGATTAACTTACCGGCACCGACCATTTGTGCGATCAGATAAAGCGCGACAACCACCAGCGAACCGCAAGCTGAAAGCAGCCGGATAGGTTTTTGTTTCAACCGATATGACGCGACATCCGCGAAGGTATATTTCCCTAAGTTACGCAGGCGTTCGGCAATCAGGAATAAAATAATCGGCCAGCCGATCAGGAAACCGATGGAATAAATCAGGCCATCATAACCTGATGTATAAACCAGTGCGGAGATACCCAGGAAAGAAGCGGCAGACATGAAATCGCCGGCAATCGCCATACCGTTTTGCAGGCCAGTGATGCGGCCGCCAGCGGTATAGTAGTCCTGACGAGAGCGTGTACGCTTTGCTGCCCAATAAGTGATGTATAAGGTCGCGCCAACAAACAGCACAAACATGACAATAGCTTCAACGTTAAGAGGCTGACGTTTAACTTCCCCGGCGATGCCCTCCGCAGCAAATAAACTGGACGGGAAAACGAGGGATAACATCAATAACAGAAACGTGCCGCAGCGTGCCATCATGGCTGCACCTCGCGGATAATGTCTGCTGTCAGACGGTCAAATTCGCCATTTGCACGAACGACATAAATCCCGGTCAGTACGAATGAAATAACGATCAGCCCAACGCCTACGGGAATGCCGCGGGTAATGGTGGCACCGTCATAAAGAGGTGTTCCCAGCCACTGCGGATCGAACGCAATCAATAAAATGAAAGCGACATACAGAACCAGTGTGATGCCTGACAGTAGCCAGGCAAAACGACTGCGTTTTTGCACCAGTTCCCTGAAGCGCGGATTACTTACAACTCTCTGATAAATGAGATCATTCATCTCAGTGACTCCTGTGAGGCATTGATAGAGTTCACCGCGCCAGGGCGGTGAAAAATTATGACGGCACTTTCATTGATTGTTTTTCTTCCAGCAATTTATCGACTACGCCTGGATCCGCCAGCGTAGAGGTATCTCCCAGATTGCTTGTGTCTCCGGCTGCAATTTTGCGCAGAATGCGACGCATAATTTTGCCGGAGCGGGTTTTTGGCAACGAATCTGTCCAGTGAAGAATGTCAGGTGTGGCAATGGACCCTATCTCTTTACGCACCCAGTTGCGTACTTCGGTATAGAGTTCCGGTGACGGTTCTTCGCCGTGATTCAGTGTGATGTAGGCATAAATAGCCTGACCTTTAATATTATGTGGAATACCCACAACGGCAGCTTCTGCGATTTTAGGATGAGAAACTAATGCTGACTCAATTTCAGCCGTCCCAAGACGATGGCCAGAAATATTAAGCACGTCATCAACACGGCCGGTTATCCAGTAATAACCATCTTCGTCACGGCGCGCACCGTCACCACTAAAGTACATATTTTTAAATGTAGAAAAATAGGTCTGCTCGAAACGCTCATGGTCACCGAAAAGAGTTCGTGCCTGGCCTGGCCACGAATCAGTGATCACCAGATTACCCTCACACGCCCCCTCCTGCGGAACGCCTTCGTTATCTACCAGAGCAGGCTGAACACCGAAGAATGGACGCGTTGCAGAACCGGCTTTCAGTTCAGTGGCACCCGGCAGCGGCGTTATCATGAAACCACCGGTTTCGGTTTGCCACCAGGTGTCGACAATTGGGCATTGGCTGTTACCAATCGTTTTGTAGTACCACTCCCAGGCTTCCGGATTAATGGGTTCGCCCACTGACCCCATGATTCGCAGTGACGCACGGCGGGTGCCTTCAATGGCTTTATCCCCTTCGGCCATGAGTGCACGGATCGCCGTAGGTGCGGTATACAGGATATTCACCTTATGCTTATCAATAACCTGTGCCATACGGGCTGGTGTCGGATAATTGGGTACACCTTCAAACATCAGGCTGATGGCTCCGCATGCCAACGGGCCGTAGAGCAAATAACTGTGGCCCGTTACCCAGCCGACATCGGCCGTACACCAGTAGATGTCGCCGTCATGGTAGTCAAAGGTGTATTTGAACGTCAGGGCGGCATAGACCAGATACCCTCCCGTGGTATGCAATACGCCTTTCGGTTTACCCGTAGAACCGGAGGTATAAAGAATGAAAAGCGGATCTTCTGCTTTCATTTCTTCAGGCGGACAATCTGCAGAAACGCCTTCAATCGCATCATGCCACCAGATGTCACGCCCCTCTTTCCATTCCCCCTGTTTGCCGGTACGTTTGAAAATGATGGAATGTGTGATGCTGGTAACCGCCGGATTCTTCAGCGCATCATCCACATTTTGTTTCAGTGGGATGGTACGTCCGGCGCGCAGGCCTTCGTCAGCGGTAATGACCAGCCTGGCGTTGGAATCTATAATGCGACCGGCAACGGCTTCCGGGGAGAAACCAGCGAAGATAACGGAATGTACGGCACCGATACGGGCACAGGCCAGCATCGCGACAGCGGCTTCCGGTACCATGGGCATGTAAATAGCGACAACATCCCCTTTTTTAATGCCCAAACTCTTTAAGACATTCGCGAACTGGCAAACATCATGATGAAGCTGTTTGTAGGTAACGTATTTGTTTTCAACTTTTGGGTCATCCCCTTCCCAAATCAATGCGGTCTGCTCACCTTTGTCGGCTAAATGACGATCCAGACAGTTGGCTGCGAGATTCAGGGTGCCATCCTCAAACCACCGGATATCGACATTTCCCGGCGCAAAAGAAGTGTTTTTCACTTTTGTGAAAGGTTTAATCCAGTCGAGTACTTTGGCCTGTTCCCCCCAAAATGCGTCAGGGTCCTCAACAGACTGTTGATAATATTGCTGATATTTCTCAGGTGTGATCAGGGTACGCTCTGCCACAGAGGCAGGAATAGGGTGCTTATAAACATGGCTCATGGTTTTCTCCTTTAATTTGTTAATGATATGTCAATCAAAGGTTAAGTGTAGTTTGCGGTATGGCTTTGTTTGCTTTCTGGGGGGCAGATCACGCAAGCGGAGAAAAAACAGCAGGATATATTCATCCGACATGCGGAGCAGTCCACATAAGTCTGGAGAGAAGAGAAATAGCGGGAAAGGTTAAAAATAATGATTTTTAATGTAATTAAAGAGTTAAATAAAGCTTAACCTGAGCTCTGACAGGGGGATTTTCTTATCGATTACGGAACATTTAATATCAAATATTTTAACTTCTGAGTTAATTTCCTTTCATAAACCTCATGTTTAAAGATTAATCTGAGATTAAAATTCTTAATATTGCCAATTGACAAATTATTATAACGTTAAATTAAAAATATCAGTATATTGATCTGGCAAGAGAGGGGTGCTCTCTTCGGTACAGCGAAAAATATCGCTTAAAAGCTGCTTAACGCTTAATAGCTACCGTTAAATCTCAAGGACTCATTATGTTTAACGCCAAAAAAAAGACACTGATTATCGCTTTATCTGCCTTTATTTCTGTATCGGCTTTTGCGGATGATACTACACCTCCGACAGGAACCGATCAGGGTTCAGGCCGTATTCACTTTACCGGGACGGTGATTAATGCACCTTGCTCAATTGCAGCAGGTGATGAAGACATTAATGTAAACATGGGACAGGTTGCGAATAAGGTGCTCGAAAGCGGCAATAAATACTCTCAAAATGTGAATTACACTATTCATTTGCAGGATTGCAATCTGACCGCACAGACTGCGGGCGCAGTGGAATATCCGGCGATGTCCAAAGTTGCCGTTTCTTTTGCCGGTACGCCTGACAGCAGTGCCTCCGAATTACTGGCTAACACCGGCAGTGCAAAGGGTGCGGGCATCCGCCTGATTGACGCCAACGGTGACCTGCTCAAAGTGGGTGACACCTCGAAAGATATAAACCTGGTCACAGGGAATAATGAGTTGGTATTTGCCGCCCGTGTGGAAGCTAACTCTCAGCCTGTTTCAACAGGTACGATCGTTTCTCAGGCGACTTACGCGCTGAATTACAAATAAATATCGCTGCTATTTAGGGGAGTTCTCTCCCCTTTATTTTTTCGGTTGTGCCCGCACCGGGGAATGGTGTGGATGACTATTTTCGTAAGAAGTGATTTTATTATGTCGTTTGCGATGAATAGAACATCGGCTGAAATGAAGAGTGCCTTATGGTTTATTTTTCTTCTGTCGGGATGCTTTATTTCAGTCAGAAGCTTCGCAGTGGAATTTAACGTTAACTTCATTGATTCTGCCGATCGCAATAATGTCGATCTTTCAAGATTTCAGGTTGCTGATTATATCGCGCCCGGCGAATACCTGCTGGATGTGGTGCTCAATGGTCGCACGCTCGGCGAACAAAGCGTGATTCACTATGTTCCCGCTGCGGATAAGAAAAACAGCCGTCTGTGTTTACCGCCTTCACTGGTAGATAAATTCGATCTCACCAAAGACGCGCGCGAAAAACTGACTTTGTGGCATCACGGCAAATGCACATCACTCGATCAGCAGCAGGAAGTCACTGCACGTTACGATCAGGAAAGACAAACGCTGAACATCAGCATTCCACAGGCCTGGCTGACCTTTCATGATCAAAACTGGGTGCCGCCTTCGCAGTGGGATGATGGCGTCAACGGTGCATTACTCGATTACAATCTGCTCGGCAGCAAATACATGCCGCAGTCTGGCGACAGCACCACCAGTTTCAGCAGTTACGGCACCACCGGTTTTAACTTCGGGCCGTGGCGTGCCCGTGCCGATTATCAATATTCTTCGTCGCGTACAGCAGGTACGCCGGCCAGTGATAAGTTCACCTGGACGCAGACTTATTTGTACCGCGCACTGCCTTCTATTGGCGCACGCCTGACCGGCGGGCAGACCTATTTCAGTTCAGATATTTTCGATTCATTCCGTTTTCTCGGGGTTTCGCTCAACAGCGATCAGCGTATGTTACCGCCGTCGCTGCGAGGGTATGCGCCGCAGGTTACGGGCATCGCCAAAACCAATGCCAAAGTGAGCATCAGTCAAAACGGGCGGGTGATCTATCAGACCAACGTGTCACCGGGTCCCTTTGTCGTTCAGGATCTGACCGAAGCGGTACAGGGCGCACTGGACGTCAAAATTGAAGAAGAAAATGGCAGCGTGACGACTTATCAGGTGACCACCGCGACCATTCCGTTTTTGACCCGCAAAGGTCAGGTACGTTTCAAAACCGCAATGGGCAAACCGACCACCGGCAGCAGCAATCACGTCTTACAGCCGGGTTTTTACAGCGGCGAAATGTCCTGGGGGGCGCTGAATGATTTCTCGTTGTATGGCGGTCTGATCACCACCACCGGGAATTATCAGGCGCAGGCCATCGGTGTTGGGCAAAACTTGCAAAAACTCGGCGCCGTGTCTTTTGATGTTACGCGTTCCTCGGCAACCGTGCCGGTGGCAGGGAAACAAACCGGACTGAGTTACCGCGCCAACTATTCCAAGCGGTTTGACTCGACCGGCAGTCAGATTACGTTTGCCGGATATCGCTTCTCGGAGAAAACGTTTATGTCGTTCAGCCAGTTCCTGGACAAGGTAAATGGTGACGGTTACTCCCTCGATGACAAACAAACATACACCGTGACGGCCAATCAGTACCTGTCCTGGCCTGCCATCACGCTCTATCTCTCGGCGACGCACAAAGTCTACTGGAATGAGAGTGCGAGTAATAATTACAGCGTATCGGTCAGCAAGATTTTCGATATCGGCCGCTTTACCGGCATCTCAGCTACCTTTTCCGCCAGCAAGCTGAATTACCGTGATACCGATGAGAACCAGATGTTTCTGTCGCTCAGTTTGCCCCTGTCGCCAGGGCAGCAAATCAGTTACGACGCCCAGCAGGATTCGCAAAGTGGTTTCTCGCAAACGGCGTCGTATTACAACAGCCAGGATCCGAACAATAGCTGGCGTGTGGGCGCGGGCGGGAGCAGCCCGGATCTGCAAAAAGGCAACGGCGTGTTCCGCGCCAACTACCAGCACATGTCGCCGTACGGCCAGTTTGGCGCGAACGGCAGCGTGAAAAATAACGATTACCGCTCGGTGAACGCCAACTGGTATGGCTCGTTTACCGCGACGGCTGCGGGTGCAGCATTGCATCAGAGCAGCGCAGGCAGCGAGCCACGCATGATGGTGTCGGCTGGCGTAAAAGGCATTCCGATCAGCGACGGTGCGTCAGTCACCAACGATTACGGTATTGCAGTCGTGAACGGCGTGTCCAGCTACCAGACCTCCGATATCCGTGTTGATGTGAACCATTTGCCGGACGACGTGGAAGTTTACAGCTCGGTGGTCAGCAAAACCCTGACGGAAGGTGCAATAGGCTTTCGCAAAATCCGCGCCATTAAGGGCGAACGGCTGATGGCAGTGATCCGCCTTAAAGATGGCAGTTACCCGCCGCTGGGCGCTGCCGTAACGGACAACAGTTCAGGTTTTGAGGCGGGGCTTGTCGGCGACGGCGGTCTGGCTTATCTGGCCGGGGTCTCAGGAGAGAAATCTTTGACCGTCCACTGGGGAGACGAACAGCAGTGTCAGATTCAGGTACTGCCGCAGCCCGTTACCCGCTCAGGGCAGGTATTGCTGCCATGCACTTAATCTTTGAACAACAATTTCACCCAAACAGCTCAGGGAAGGAATAACAGGATGAACAAGCATTTATTACGGTTTTGGGCAACATTACTGCTGATGACGGGGGCCGTTTATCCGGTTTTTGCTGCCGTTAATCTGGACCGGACGCGCATCATTTATAACGCCAGTGATAAATCCGTCAGCGTAATGCTGGAAAACCAAAGCAAAGATTTACCGTATCTGGCGCAGGTCTGGCTGGAGAATGCACAAGGCGAAAAAATCACTTCGCCGCTGGTGGCGTTACCGCCAATGCAGCGTATTGATGCAGGTCAGAAAAGCCAGATCCGCATTCTGCAGTTACCTGAAACCGCCGGTCTGCCGAAAGATCGCGAATCCCTTTTTTACTTTAACGTGCGTGAAGTGCCGCCAAAAAGTGATATGGCAAACGTGATGCAGGTGGCGATCCAAAGTCGGGTGAAGCTGTTTTTCCGTCCGGCGGAAATAAGAAGTCTGGTGAAAGGCAACTGGCAGGAGCAACTGCAGGTTAGCCGTCTCAGTGACGGATTAAAACTGACCAATCCGACGCCGTTTTATATCACCGTTGGCTATCTGGGCAAAGATAACAAAGGCAATATTCCCGGTTTTGACAGTGTAATGCTGGCACCGCTTTCCACGGAAAATCTTATTGGTGGTCAGTATGTTAGCCAGCAATACAGTCTGGGTTACATGGATGATTACGGCGGATTGCAGGTAAATGAGTACCGCTGTCAGACCCAACAATGTCAGCGCATCAGCAAAGACGCGAAACATTAAGGAGTGGTGATGGCTGGTATTTGCAGATTTCAGGCAGGCCGGATGATATTGCTCCTGCTGCTGTTATTTTTTTCCCGTAGCGTGCTGGCGCTCGATTGTGTCGAGAAAGGTAGCGGAATAGTCGACAAACCGGCCATTCCTGTCGGGCAATTGGCGATTCCGGCCAACGT
The DNA here is from genome assembly GCF_019049695.1 of Rahnella perminowiae. Taxonomy (NCBI): domain Bacteria; kingdom Pseudomonadati; phylum Pseudomonadota; class Gammaproteobacteria; order Enterobacterales; family Yersiniaceae; genus Rahnella; species Rahnella perminowiae. The sequence continues at coordinate 79,579 of NZ_JAFMOT010000167.1, read as the reverse complement.
GCCACCAGGAACGAAAGTCTGGGAATCCAATGACATCAATGTCACGGCCTATTGCGACAATGTGCTGGGCTCGATCATTGACGTCGTACACTTCTACTTTAATCCTAAATCCCAGTCGATTGGCGAGGGGTTACTGCTTGGCGTCAGTTATAACGGGCAGGATCTGGAGCAGAACGAACAGCGACTGAGCACCAACAGCACACCGATCAAGAAAGGGCAGAATGTGACGGTGAATGTCACATTCCGTTTGTATATCAAAGTCAGCGGGAATGCGCCTTCCGGCGGGCATTATCAGGGAGCTGATCAGTTCACGGTATTCCAGCTCGATGGCAGCCGCGGTATCAACAAAACGCCGGGTGCAAAAAACCTCAAATACAACTTATCGGGTTTACAGGGGATCCGTTTTCTGGCCTGTGGCTCTGATCTGAAAGTTTATCCTGAGTCACAGATTGTCGATTTCGGTGCAATTCAAAGTACAACGTTGTCCCGATCGTCCGGCGTTTCACTGCCGTTTGCTATTAAAGCGGTAAAACAAGGGTGCCTGGATAACTTCTCACTGCAGGCGGAATTTTCTACCGCCAGCCCGTTGCTGGATAACACGGCAATTGACCTCGCCAATGGCGCGAAGCTGATGCTCTACAACGACCAGGATAAGGCCATCACGTTCAACCGCTACGATAACTTTGCGGAACTGAACAATGTGAATGAAGTGACTAAAAACTTTACAGCAAAACTGAGTGCGATCCCGGGAAAAACACTTTCTCTCGGGCAGTTTGATGCGTCGGTGATCGTCAAGATCAACTATTACTGACGCCAGCTTAAAAAGGGAGAACGATATGCTAAGAACGGCAAAATTGCGGGCGCAGGCACTCGAGGAACCGGTTTATTCGGCTCAGGCGCCGGAACTTATCGCAGAAACTCAAATTCACGCCTTGCTGCAAACACTGCGTGAAGATGCAGGGCTGAGTAAAACAGAGCTGGCCAGGCGGCTTGGCGTCACGCCACCCGCCATTACCCGCCTTGAAAAGCGGCCGGCGCAGGCCAGTTTTTGCACCTTGTCTCGTTATGCGCAGGCCTGCGGGTTTCAACTGTACCTTTACTATAAATAGATGACGTGCTGGCATCAGGTTGTATTTAAATACCTTTTTTGAAGACGCACAGCGTAACCGGAGACTGATTGCTTTCAATCAACAGGGTGTTATCGTCATATTTCTTCAGTGCCAGTGTATCAGTGTGGCCGGTCAGAAAAAAACTGTTCATCAGCAGAAGAGACGACATTTTCCAGTCCATATTGTCTACACTGTCGATATTTATCTGGGTACTGGTGAGCGAATATGTGCCGGAGGATTTGCCTTCGTGAATGTAGTCATAATAAATATTCCTCAGCAGTGTTTTTCGTTGTGTAATATTCCCTTGTTTGTCATATAAATAACCTGTTCCACTCAGTGAAACTAAAATTTTGTGTCCGTCAAGAAAACTGAAGTAGAGAGTCGTTACCATTTTGGCTCTCTGATTATCATATTGTGCTTCTACAATCATATTTCCACGACACGGGATGTTAACCGGAAATACCTTCCTGTCATTCTTCACCCAATAACCTTGTAAGATTAAAATCAATATTACGATTGCAGGAAGTAAAGGCAGGATAATAATCTTATTTTCCCGGATGTTGAATTTTTTATCACTGGTCATGCATGGTCCTGTCATTTGTATAATAGCTTATGCAAATGTTAGCCTTGTGATTATCGTCTGTAATGCACTGCGCCATGAAATCCCGGACTGAACCCGTATTGACAGGCGAAGTAAAACGCTCGCTTTGAAAAATGAAAATGTTCCCCGGTTTACATTTAATATTATTTTTATGCAGAAAACTCTTTGCCAGCTGAATAAACTCGAGCTTGCGGGATACAATTACAGGCACAGTTGAATACAAATCACAGACACCTATTTTGGCAACTTTCAGCTCCGTTTTCGGATCACGCACTTCATAGTACAGAATGAGAAATGCACTCAGAGTCAGGGCTGTCGTCACCAGGAGGCTTATCATCAGATCATGGCGGAGCTTCTTTTTAGGCTTGTCGGATTCTTTTTTTACCGTTAGGGGCAGTGCTGCCGGCACGCTGGTTTCTCCCTCCGGCATCGCTTCTGTCAGCCCAACTTCCGGCGCTGTTTTGAACTCCCTGTTATGAACGGGTTCCGGAGAAAGGTCATGTGTGAAATATGGTTCAATAATGATTTCTTTGCGAATAGTAAAGCCAACCTTAGGAACGGTAACGATGAATTCGTCAGGATAACCTAATGTCACCATCGCTTTGCGTAATTTACTGATACAATGGTTAAGATTGTTATTACTTGCTGTCAGTCCATAGTCTTCCCAAACTTTTTTGAAAAAAATCTCACGCTCTACAACAATACCCTGCTGTTCTATTAACAATAATAATATTCTGCGAGCAGGGTTAGAAACGGCAATCTGGTTTTCTGAATCACCCGGTAATGAAAGTGAGTTATCTTCAGGGTTGAAGACTATATGATTTTCAATCAGATAATTCATGTTATTTTACGCCTCCCTGTTGAGAATATCCTGCTCACACACATGTTCATGTAATGAGAACAATGTGTGCCCTGCGCATATGTTTCATTTATATCCCACGCGACAGGGCAGCCAGTATAAACCGTTCAATTCTAAAAACAGATTTCTGTCGTAAATGTTTACAGAGCAATGGTGTGTCATCTGAGGGTAGGAGGCACAGGGCGAAGGAATATAAATCACCTACAGATTTTTAGTAGTACGTGATTTTTTATAATTACCGCAGATACTGGCTAACAATGTCAATGTGTCGCTCAGCGAAGTCAACAGAGATACGGGCTCCCAGCGGAAGCGTTAACATCGGATGGGTATGACAGCAGTCGAAGCCATCAACCAGCGGAATATCTTGCCCGTTAAGCACTTCCAGCAGTACGTCAGCAGGTTGCCTTGCAGATCCTGCATCATCGAACAGTTCATGTTTACCGAGCAGAATGGCACTTACACGGTCGAAAATCCCGTTCAGTTTTAGCATAGAAAAAGAGCGTTCAACGGTAGCGATATCATGCAGGCTGTCTTCGATAAATAAAATATCGCCCTGACGGATTTCAGGCATATAAGGGCTGCCCCAGATGCCCGACATCGTATTCAGATTACCCCCGATGACACGCCCCTCAATACGGCCTTTGCCCAGGAAACGGCAGGTATTGGCGTATAACGTTTTTGCCCTGACCGGTATGACATCATTCCAGTTGAGCTTTTCGTCCGTCCAGTGCTGCGGTAAAGCATAACGGTAAGGCTCTGAGTGGTGCGTCATCAGAATGTCCGAAAAAGACGCGTAGGTTTCGTTAACCAGTGGCGGGAATTCGCCAAAAGAAGCCACCAGCGCCGGGCCGTAAAAGGTGATTAACCCGGTTTGCGCATAAATTCCGGCCAGCAAAGCAGTCGTGTCGGAATAACCAATGATGATTTTCGGGTCGGCACGCAGCGCATCGTAATCCAGATAAGGTAAAAGGGAGTTTGTGTTGTTACCGCCAATCGTCGACATCACACAACGCACCTGCGGATCACGGATCAACTGATTCAGTTCTTCAGCGCGAGCCTGAATGGAGCCGGAACGATAGTGATCATATTGGCCGGTCATTGTGCCCGCTTTCAGCACAAATCCTTTGTCTTCCAGGAATTTCTTCCCGCGCAAATAACGGTTGGGCGCGGTGGCAGTCACCGGTGATGAGGCAGAGAAAAAACCAATAGTGTCGCCGGCTTTTAATGCAGGGGGGAACAGCGTAAGTTCTGACGAAAGCATTTTACATCCTATAAATCTGCTCAATGTTCAACCCGCAATGTATCAATTCAATTGCAGGTTGAACAGGGCATACAGGATAAAACCGGAGGATTAATGACCGGTTGCGATTTCTTCCGGCGGTGCTTTTTTACCAAATAATTCCGTCACTTTGCTCTGGCGTACCAGAATAGCCATTGCAATCACTCCAACGATCGCCAGACCGCTTGAGAGGATGAAGGCTGTCTGATAACCCCCGCCGTACTGGATTAAAAATCCGGTGATACTCGGGGATAAAATCCCGGCCAGATTCGCCAGTAAATGCACAAAACCGCCCGCCGTTCCGATACGGTGCGCCGGAACGATATCCTGCAACAATGACCAGCATGCCTGTGGCGTCATATAAGCAAAAATACTGGCGACTGTAATCAGCGCTACGGCGCCTGCGGTGTTGCGGGTATAAGCCGTCATCAGCACACAACCGGCAGCCACAATCAGACCTGCGAAAATCACCGCTTTACGTGAGAAGAGAAAATTCCCGCTACGTCGGAAAAGAATATCGGCGACGATCCCGCCCCCGATGAAACCCGCGGTTGCACCCAGCCAGGGCAAAATACCGATAATACTCATGCTCTTAATATCGAGATGCTGGAAATCAGTGAGATAGCTTGGTAGCCATGACAGGAAGAAATACTGGATATAGTTGAAACAGAAAAAGGCCGCAGCCACACCCAGCACCGGTTTGGAAAATACGTAATACCACAGGCTGTGTGCATCTTTTTCTCTGATATCGTTGGTGATCGGTGTTGCGGGGCGATCACGGGTAATCAGACGTTTTTCCTCCTCTGATACTTGCGGATGCTGTTCTGGTTTATCACGAAAAAAAGTCATCCACGCTGCAAGCCAGACAAAGCCCAGCGCGGCAATCACCACGAAGGCAATACGCCAGCCAAAATGCAGACCGACCAGCCCGACAATCGGCGCGGCAATGGCCGCCCCCAACGGTTGACCCGCGTTGGTAAAACCGACCGCGCGGCCCACTTCTTTGCGCGGAAACCAGTTAGAAATCGACTTGTTGGTGGTGGTCCCCATCGGGCCTTCGCCGATACCAAACATGACGCGCACGACCAGCAAATGCGCGAAACTGTTCACCAGCGCGGTTGCACCGCAAAATATTGACCAGAATGCGGCAGCGAAGGCGAAGACTTTGCGCGGACCAAATTTGTCTGCACTCCACCCGCCAATAAAGCAAAACAGGCAGTAGCCGATAAAGAAGGCGCTGAACAAAATCCCCATTTGAGCATCATTGATGTGCAGGTCACCCTTGATCAGGGGGGCCATTACCGATAGCGCTGCGCGGTCCAGATAATTGAGCATGCCGGCAAAGAACAGTAACAGGGCGATCACGACACGATAATTGGATTTACGCATGAGCGGCTCCGGCAGTCAGAGAAAGGGTTTTCGAGCTGATGAGATACTTCTTGATGACGGAAAGTGACGGCTCAAAGCCCAGCCCCGGTATGTCCGGCAACCGCATATAGGGTTCGAAATTCAGTTGTGAATAAAGCGCGTTTTGCCACTGAATGTAAGGCACTTCCAGGCTTACACTGTCATCGAGCATAGCGACCAGTTGGGCTGTGGCCATCAGGCCGGCACCATAATAAAAACAGTGCGGCACAACCCGGATTTGGTATTGCTTAGCCAGAGTAAATACTTTCAACATGGCAGTGATACCGCCGACTTTACTGACACTGGGCTGTGCGATATCGATTGCACCGCGTTCGAAATGTTCGGCGAAGCCTTGCACGCCTGCTGCATTCTCGCCAGCAGCAATACGCGTTCCTTGTTTTCGAACTTCCGCCAGGCCGGCTAAATCATCCGGTGGCCAGACCGGCTCTTCCAGCCAGCCCAGATTAAGAGACAGCAAAGCCTGTGCCTTTTTCACTGCCTCCTCCACGGTCCAGGGGCAGTTCACATCGATCATCAGTTCAGCATCGGCAGGTAATATTTCTCTGGCAGCGGCAATGGCCGGATAAGCCGTTTCATGCAGCTTAATGGCGCGGAATCCCGCCCGATAAGTACTCAGCACTTTTGCCGCTACCCGTTCAGGATGGTTACCATAACTGACCAGGCTGGCATAAACGCCGATTTTCTGACGTTTTGCGCCCAGCATTTGCCAAAGCGGCTGTTCCCGCCATTTCGCCAGTAAATCCCACAGCGCAATATCAACAGCGGAAAGGGCAAATATCACGGGACCGGTTCGCCCGAAAGCATGAAAGTTAACCTCGGCCTGCTGCATCAGTACGGCAATTTCCTGCGGGCTTTGCGGGCAGGTTTGGCCGAGGAAAAAACGCCCAACCAGACCGTTCAGCGCAGTTTCGGTCATGGGATTACAAAGATGTCCGAAACCTTCTCCCCAACCGTGCAGACCTGTGTCAGTCGTGATTTTTACCAGCAACGTTTCCATCCTGCTGAGCTCGGGAGACGCTGCGTTATAAGCCTCGGTCTGAGTCCCTTGTATTTTTTCCCTGCCGCTGCTGAACGGGATAGCAACGCGCAATACCTCAATCCTGATTATTTTCATGAGATGTTCCTGTTTTTGTAGGGCTGTGAGGATACTTATCAGCCTAAGTAAACAGTCTAAAACGCGGGAATATGGCCGTTAACGGACGTCGGCCTAACTTTTAAGCAGGATTAAACGGGAATTTTGGGCAAATGAATAAAGAAGTGAGAAGCAAGTCACGAAAGTGAGACTTTGACGTTTAGCGGAAAGCAAAAAACCCGCCATAGGCGGGTTCTTCTAAATAATGGTGCCCGGACTCGGAATCGAACCAAGGACACAGGGATTTTCAATCCCTTGCTCTACCGACTGAGCTATCCGGGCAACGGGGCGCATTAAACCGTATCGGGCATGTGCCGTCAACGGCTTTGTCGTCTAAAACACATAAAAGACGTTTGTTTGCTGACTTTTCATGCAAAAAGGATGAAATCGTCGGGTAGCGGAAGGGGTAAGTCAGGAAAGTGCACCATGTTCACGGCAGCGGGCGATATTTAGAACATCCTCTGCCAGACGGCGTGCGACTTCCACATCGTTTAGCTGGCGCTTCACCAGCAGTTTACTCAGACACCCTTCGAGGATCAGTTCCATCTGCTGAGCGACCATTTGCGCATCATCCGAGCCCATTTCCTGTAAAAGCGACAAGGTGTAGTCGTAGGAGGCTCGTTTTTGCTGCTGAGCCAACTGATGAATAGGTGCATCGCTGTCAGGGAAAAACGTACAGGCTGCGATAAACAGACATCCCGGATAGCGCTGCTGCCGTACCTGCTCATCCAGTACCTTATAACGAGCCAGCAATTTCTGTGGCGCGGAAAGCGATTCATCCAGCATCAGCTGACGACGCCAGATATCAATCTGCTCACCGTGATAACGCAGGCTGTCATAAAGCAGGGCTTCGGCATCCGGCCAGAAACGGCGTAATTCGATGAGCGGAACATCAACCAGCTCGGCGACAGTTTCCAGTGACAATGTTGCAAGGCCACGTTGTTCCAGGAAATTAAGGGTTTTATCGAGAACTTGTTCACGTAGCACGTTTGCCTCCTCACAATTCGCGTACTTCAAAATGTAGTGTCGTTTACGGGCGGGCTTTCTGCAAATGCGCGCTGAATTCCTTCGCATTCATAAAACCCGTAACCCGCGACTGTGGCAACTCATGACCATCCGGCCCGAAGAATATAATTGTCGGCAGGCCAAGAACATTCAGACGAGTTAGTAACGCTTTCTGCTCAGGAGAATTTTGGGTGACATCCGCCTGGAGTAATAAAGTGTCCGACAGTTCATTCTGCACTTCTGGTGCCGGGAAGGTATACTTTTCGAACTCTTTACAGGCTACGCACCAGTCGGCGTATAAATCCAACATGACACGTTTTCCCTCCGCACCCTGAAGGGCGGTATCCAGTTGCGCCACGTTATGAATTTTCTGGAAACTGAGTGCATGCGTCTGTGTCATTGTATTTTCCGCGGGTGCAAATGCCCAGTCCTGCAACGGCCGGCTGATGATCAGTACTGCAGCAAGAAACACAATTTGCAGGATGCGTACCACCCCACGGTGACTTTTCAGGCTGAGCAGCAATGCCCAGCCGAAGAAGGCCATGCCGAGCAGGCTCCACAAACGCAACCCCCAGACATCGCCAGTCACACGTTCGAGCAGGAATACCGGCAGCGCCAGAATGACAAAGCCAAACCCTTCCTTAACATATTGCATCCACGGCCCGCTTCGGGGCAGCAATTTATTGCCGAACATCGTGGCGATGATAAGCGGAATGCCCATACCCAGCGCATAGAGATAGAGCGTGCCTGCACCAGACAGCAGATTGCCGCTCTGGGCGATATACAGCAGGATAGCGCTGAGTGGCGCGGTGGTGCAGGGAGAACAAATCAGTCCGGCCAGTGCGCCCATAATAAAGACGCCGGGCAGTGAACCGCCTTTTTGTTCATTGCTCCACAGCGCGAGACGGGTCTGCACCGAAGAAGGCAATTGCAGGCTGAAGACGCCAAACATCGACAAGGCCAGCGCAATGAATATCATCGAAAGTACAATCAGCACCCACGGGCTCTGTAACGCGGCCTGGAACTGTAAACCGGCTGCGGCGACGACCATGCCGAGCAGCGTGTAAGTCAGCGCCATGCCCTGCACGTAAACCAGCGACAGCAGGAAAATGCGTTTCATGCTGTGAGGGCGCTTACGCCCGAGAATGATGCCGGAAATCAGCGGATACATCGGCAGAACACAGGGCGTAAAGGCAATCCCAATGCCGATCAGCAATGCCCACAGCGGAGAAAACGGCAGTGGTGTGGATAGCTTTTCAGGTGTCGCGATAACCGGTGCGATATCCGGTGCAGGCATGATGACACGCGTCGGTTCGGCGACGGCATTCAGCGGCACTTCACGGGTTTCCGGCGGGTAGCAGAATCCTGCGGCGGCGCACCCCTGGTAAGTCACGCGAACAGTCGCATCCGCGCTGGCCTGTCGCAACGGAACCGTCAGGTTCAGGGCATTTTCATAAACTTCGCTGTCACCGAAAAATTCATCATGATGATCACGTCCTTTTGGCATCAGGAATGCTGCCAGCCGGGCATTTTTGGGCTCCAGCTCAATTTTGCTGCGATACAAATAGTATCCGTCACGGATTTGCCAGTTCAGTTTGAGATCGTGCCCTTGCTGCTGAAAATCAAAGCTGAATGCCTGATCGACGGGTACAAACTGCGCCGCGGCGGGTTTGCCAAATAAAGAGGCATTCGCCTGAAACGGCAAAAGACACAGGCTGCAAAGCAGGAAGAAAATTCGAAGAATGCGGTGATCCATGCGGAGTACAGTTCTCTTTGTCGCGGCAGATGAACAGCCACTGAGTGAATCGACAGAAGATGCGCACGGCGTCATGCCATCGCGCGTTGATGAATTGTGAGTATACCCTGACCAATCGCTGAGCAGAAAGTCCCGCAGTGCTTAACAGGGGCCGCAGCCCCCGGAAAACTGTCAGAGAATAATACTGCCGAAACCGAATCCGAAAAGTACCGCGAGGAATACGCCAATGGTGCCGGGGATAAAGAACGGATGGTTGAAAACGAAGCGCCCGATGCGGGTGGTGCCGGTGTCATCCATCTGCACGGCGGCAACCAGTGTCGGGTAAGTGGGCAGAATGAACAAACCTGACACGGCAGCAAATGAACCTACTGCAGTCAGGGGGGATACACTCAGCGCCAGGGCCATCGGCAGCAGGGCTTTGGTGGTGGCGGCCTGCGAATACAACAGCGCTGAACTGAAGAAGAAGATCACTGCCAGCAGCCACGGATGTACCTGGATCAATCCGCCCGCCGTTTCTTTGATCCAACTGAGATTGGCCTGCACAAAGGTGTCACCCAGCCAGGCCACACCGAGAATACAAATACAGGCGCTCATGCCGGATTTGAATGTGCTGGATGTCAGAATGGCGTCGGTATCAATACTGCACAGCAAGGTGATTAGTGTGGCGACACTGAGCATGATAATCAGGATGGCACTGTTAGTGGTCATCACAGGTTGCGCGACCCAGCCCAGGCTCGGGCTGTTAATGACCGCATAAGCGACCACCGTCAGGACGCCGAGCAGGAACAGCAATACCGAAAGTTTGGCGCCGCGTTTGATTTCCAGCGCTTTATTACCACGCAGTTGGATCAGGCCTTCTTCATACCGTTTGAGATAAACCGGGTCATTGGACAGTTTCGAGTCAAAGCACGCGCTGACAATCAGTGACATCAGGATCACTGCGGCCAGCGTGGACGGAATCATCACCATCAGCAGATGCAAATAACTGACGCCGTGACCTTCCATGGTGGAAGCCATGTACACCACTGCGGCAGAAATCGGCGAGGCAGTAATTGCTATCTGGGCAGCAACTACGGCGGTGGAAAGCGGGCGACAGGGTTTAATCCCTTGCTCTTTGGCGACTTCAGAAATAACCGGTAATGCTGACAGTGAAATGTTGCCAGTGCCCGCCATAATCGTCAGAAAATAGGTGACAACAGGTGCGAGGAGGGTGATGTGTTTGGGATTTCGGCGCAGCAATTTTTCGGTTTGTTGCACCAGATAATCCATCCCGCCAGCCACCTGCATGGTCGAGATCGCGGCGATCACGGCCATGATGATGGAGATGACGTCAAAGGGGATAGTTCCCGGTTTAACGCCTATCAGGGCGAGCACCAGAACGCCAAGCCCGCCTGCGAAACCAATGCCGATGCCGCCTAAGCGCGCACCGAGGAAAATCGCCGCCAGTACGATAATAAATTCGATAATTAACATGGTTGTCCGTCCCTATTCCCCGCATTCCTTAAGGAATTGATAATTAATTGTTGTGTAATTGTTGTGTCGTGCAAAGTAAAAAGGCCCGCTGTTCCGCAGAACAACGAGCCTCAAAAGGTCAGCAGTGAAATCTGTTACTGTTCATTTTCATCGGTATAGCGTTTGGCTTTGTAGGCCGGATGTTTCAGGTTTTCGATAGAGAAAATATCGTCCAGCTCCGCCTCTGTCAGCAGGCCACGTTCGAGCACCACCTCTCTGACGCTCTTACCGGTTTCAGCACAAATCTTGCCGACGATATCGCCGTTGTGATGGCCGATGAACGGGTTAAGGTAGGTGACGATGCCGATTGAATTGAAAACGTAGAATTCACACACTTCTTTGTTGGCAGTAATACCGTTGATGCATTTTTCCAGCAGATTGTAACAGGCGTTAGTCAGGATATGCACTGACTCAAACATCGCCTGACCAATTACCGGTTCCATTACGTTCAGCTGCAACTGGCCTGCTTCAGCCGCCATCGTGACGCAAACGTCGTTACCGATGACTTTAAAACACACCTGATTCACTACTTCAGGGATCACCGGGTTCACTTTGGCCGGCATAATGGATGAGCCCGCCTGCAATTCCGGCAGGTTAATTTCGTTTAAACCCGCGCGCGGTCCGGAAGAAAGCAGACGCAGGTCATTACAGATTTTAGAAAGCTTCACGGCCAGGCGTTTCAGTGAGCTGTGGACCATCACGTACGCGCCACAGTCTGACGTCGCTTCAATCAGATCTTCTGCCGGTACGCAGGCCAGATTGCTGACTTCTGCCAGCTTTTCTACCGCCAGCTGTTGATAACCTTCTGGTGTATTCAGGCGTGTACCGATTGCCGTCGCCCCGAGGTTGACTTCGAGCAGTAATTCGCCGGTGCGCATCAGGTTGCGAGTTTCTTCTTTGAGCAGCACATTAAACGCGTGGAATTCCTGACCGAGCGTCATCGGAACGGCGTCCTGCAACTGTGTGCGGCCCATCTTGATGATGTTTTCAAATTCTTTCGCTTTACGCTCAAAACCATCCCCTAACTGGGAAATAGCATCAACCAGCTTTAGCAAAGACGCGTAGACGGCGATACGAAAACCGGTCGGGTAGGCATCATTGGTCGACTGGCATTTGTTCAGATGATCATTTGGATTGAGGAACTGGTAATCGCCTTTCTGGTGTCCCATCAGTTCAAGACCGATGTTCGCCAGCACTTCATTCGTGTTCATATTTACCGAGGTTCCCGCGCCGCCCTGATACACGTCGATAGGGAACTGGTCCATGCATTTGCCTTTATCAAGCACTTCGTCGCACGCCTGAATAATGATATCCGCAATATGGCGTGGAATGGTGCGCAGTTCTTTGTTAGCAAGAGCCGCGGCCTTTTTCACCATCACCATGCCACGAACAAACTCAGGGACATCGCTGATCTTGGTGTTGCTGATGTAGAAGTTTTCAATCGCCCGCAGGGTGTGAATGCCGTAATAAGCTTCTGCCGGAACTTCGCGCGTGCCCAGCAGGTCTTCCTCGATACGAATGGTGTTTGACATGAGAACCTTCTCTTCGGTACAGAATGTGTTATGCGATGTTTAAAATTATGTTACTTGCCGTGATAAATTTAAAACGATCAACCGTTGTTTTAGCAACGAAGGCGATCATATGCTGCTCCAGATGAATTGCACGTACTAAGATCACTATCCTGCCCTATTAGTGTGCATGTTTTTAGTATCTGTGAGAATTCTCACAATTCATTTACCGGCTCAATTAAATCAGGCCCGGTGCTTGAAATGATAATGAATGAGCACCATCTCAGTGTAGTCAGCCTGCATTTCTTTGATAGCGAAGATCCCAAGCAGGCCCTTATTCAGGGTTTTGGAATGCCGCTGCGACAGCGCTTCCGGAGCCAAATTACAAGGAGAATGCGGTGCGCTGGTTACCGTTACTACTGTTATTCCTGCTGGCTTACATTGAAATCACCTTATTTATCAAGGTGGCTGCGGTGGTGGGCGTCGCAACAACGTTGCTGCTGGTCGTTTTCACCTCCTGTGTGGGCGTGTCCCTGGTGAAGAATCAGGGGATGAAAACGTTTATGCAATTGCAGCAAAAACTGGCGGTTGGGGAAAGCCCGGCGGCTGAGATGGTCAAAAGTGTTTCGCTGGTCATTGCCGGGTTTCTGCTGTTGGTACCGGGCTTCTTTACCGATTTCCTCGGTTTGCTGCTCTTACTACCGCCGATCCAGAAACGACTGACGCTTAAACTGATGCCTCATTTGAATATTGTGCGTTCCGGTGGTAACTGGGGAAGCAGTGCGCCAACAGGGAATACCTTTGATGGCGAGTTCCAGCGGACGGATGAAACGCAGGAACGTCTGGTTTCACCTAAAAAAGATGACGACACAGAGCACCGCGATCGCTAATCTCTGTGGCCTTAATTGTTAAAAGATTGTTGGGAAGCACTGCGGAGGTCAATTTTTAGTCATCCGTGCAGCGAAAGAAAAAGAGAAATTTTTTTCTGTTCTTCCCCTTGAAGGGTGAGGTATCGCCCCCATTAAACAAACCACGAGGCCGGGCAGGAATCTGCCAGGCATTCAATCCTAAAAATAGATATGGACCCGCTCACAGGAGAGTTATCAATGAAAATTCGTCCATTGCATGACCGCGTTATCGTCAAGCGTAAAGAAGTAGAATCTAAATCTGCTGGCGGCATCGTTCTGACTGGCTCAGCTGCAGGTAAATCTACCCGTGGCGAAATCCTGGCTGTCGGCCATGGTCGCATTCTGGAAAACGGTGAAGTTAAAGCGCTGGACGTGAAAGTTGGCGACATCGTCATTTTCAACGACGGTTACGGCGTGAAAGCTGAGAAGATCGACAATGAAGAAGTGTTGATCATGTCCGAGAGCGACATTCTGGCCATTGTTGAAGCCTGATTGTCCCCCGACCCACTTTTTTCTGAACAGAACGAATTTAAGGGAAATTAAAAATGGCAGCTAAAGAAGTAAAATTCGGTAATGACGCCCGTGTGAAAATGCTGCGTGGCGTAAACATCCTTGCTGATGCAGTAAAAGTGACCCTCGGTCCTAAAGGCCGCAACGTGGTTTTGGACAAATCTTTCGGCGCACCTACCATCACTAAAGACGGCGTGTCCGTTGCACGTGAAATCGAACTGGAAGACAAGTTCGAAAACATGGGCGCACAAATGGTGAAAGAAGTCGCGTCCAAAGCGAACGATGCAGCGGGTGACGGTACCACTACTGCAACTGTTCTGGCGCAGGCAATCATCACTGAAGGTTTGAAAGCTGTTGCTGCTGGGATGAACCCGATGGATCTGAAACGTGGTATCGACAAAGCTGTCGTTGCTGCGGTTGAAGAACTGAAAAAATTGTCTGTACCTTGCGCTGACTCTAAGGCTATCGCACAGGTAGGGACGATCTCCGCTAACTCCGACGAAACCGTAGGTAAACTGATCGCTGAAGCGATGGAAAAAGTCGGTAAAGAAGGCGTGATCACGGTTGAAGAAGGTACTGGCCTGCAAGACGAGCTGGACGTTGTTGAAGGTATGCAATTCGACCGCGGTTACCTTTCCCCATACTTCATCAACAAACCAGAAACCGGTTCTGTTGAACTTGAAAGCCCGTTCATCCTGCTGGCTGACAAGAAAATTTCTAACATTCGCGAAATGCTGCCAGTGCTGGAAGCCGTTGCTAAAGCCGGTAAACCACTGCTGATCATTGCTGAAGACGTTGAAGGCGAAGCCCTGGCGACTCTGGTCGTGAACACCATGCGTGGCATCGTGAAAGTGGCTGCGGTTAAAGCTCCGGGCTTCGGCGATCGTCGTAAAGCCATGCTGCAAGACATCGCAACCCTGACCGGTGGTACTGTTATCTCTGAAGAGATCGGTCTGGAACTGGAAAAAGCGACCCTGGAAGATATGGGTCAGGCTAAACGTGTTGTGATCAACAAAGACACCACCATCATCATTGATGGTGTGGGTGAAGAAGCCACTATCCAGGGCCGTGTTTCTCAGATCCGTCAGCAGATCGAAGAAGCAACTTCTGATTACGATCGTGAAAAACTGCAAGAGCGTGTGGCTAAACTGGCAGGCGGCGTAGCCGTTCTGAAAGTGGGCGCAGCGACTGAAGTTGAAATGAAAGAGAAAAAAGCGCGCGTTGAAGATGCCCTGCACGCAACCCGTGCTGCGGTAGAAGAAGGCGTGGTTGCCGGTGGTGGTGTGGCGCTGGTTCGCGTTGCTCATACCCTGGCTAACCTGACTGGCGACAACGATGATCAGAACGTGGGTATCCGCGTTGCTCTGCGCGCAATGGAAGCTCCGCTGCGTCAGATCGTTGTAAACGCAGGCGAAGAAGCTTCTGTTATCGCCAATACCGTTAAAGCAGGCGAAGGTAGCTTCGGTTACAACGCTTACACTGAACAGTACGGCGACATGATTGCAATGGGTATCCTGGATCCAACTAAAGTGACCCGTTCTGCTCTGCAGTACGCGTCTTCTGTAGCTGGCCTGATGATCACCACTGAGTGCATGATCACCGACCTGCCTAAAGACGATAAAGTCGATATGGGCGGTGCTGGCGGTATGGGTGGCATGGGCGGCATGGGCGGCATGATGTAATCATCCCCCCTGCGTTCATCCGCAGGTATGCGAAATCAGCGGGCTTTTTGCTCACTGACTTCATATACTGAAAAAACCCGGTCTGAAAAGGCCGGGTTTTTTTGTTTGACCCTTTTTTATCAGGTTCAGTAAGATAACTCTCATTGTCTCCGGCCTTTAACGTGTAGACTCGTTTCTACGTGGTTTTCGGATTTTTACCGTTACCGCCAGCTTAGGTATACGTGGCAACGGATGCCTAAGAAAGCCAGGTGTTTTCTGATAGGCTTTATGTGATTACAAAAACAAATGGGGAAAGTGATGCGGATTAAAATGTTACTGGGCCTGTCAGCTATCGCGCTGCTTGCCGGGTGCAGTACCACTCATCAACTGGATGCAGCGGGTCAGCAGGTGAAATTCACAGACGACAAACCAGGCGCAAATTGTCAGTTGCTTGGCCAAGTCACCGGTGCCCAAAGCAACTGGTTCTCCGGTACCGGCGGTGACGGCAGCTCCATGCGTGGCGCAGCTAATGACCTGCGCAACAAAGCGGCAGCGATGGGCGGCAACACCATTTATGGTGCTAACAGCCCGTCCCAGAATTTCCTGTCCAGCTTTGCACCGGTTGACAGCAAAATGGTCGGTCAGGTTTATAAGTGCCCATAGTCGTCGCCTGAGCGATAAAAATATTAAAGGGATGCCACTGGCATCCCTTTTTGCATTCCCCCCTTCATACTTTAAGCCGCAAGTGAGTGGGCTACGTTCAGTCACCCGAATCACTTACCTGAGTAAGCTCATCGAGACTCCATCCCTTGCCGCCTTGCTGCAACTTGAATTATTGGGGGGAGGAAGGATGTGTTAAGACTGCTTCAGGCGCAGATCCAAAATGGTTTTGCTCGGCTCGCCGCCAATCTCACGGGTCAGTTTCGGCACCATATAACCTGACACTTTACTCATCAGTTGTTTCATAATGACGCGCGCTTCGTCGTCGTTCACCATGAAATGCGCCGCACCTTGTACTTTATCCAGCACGTGGATGTAGTAAGGTAAAATACCCGCGTCAAACAGCGCGTTGCTCAGTGTGGCAAGCACTTCGGCAGAATCATTTACCCCCCGCAGCAACACGCTCTGATTAAGCAACGTCACGCCATGGCGTTTCAGCTTCGCCATACTGGCGCGTAATGCATTATCGATCTCATTGGCGTGATTAATATGCGTTACCATCAGCACCTGAAGGCGTGATTTTTCCAGGCGCTGGCAGAAGGTATCCGTGATACGTGCAGGAATAACCACCGGCAAACGGGTATGAATACGCAGCCGCTTAATGTGTGCGATGCCTTCCAGTTCACCGATTAACCAGTCGAGTTCATGATCCTTGGCCATCAGCGGATCACCACCGGAGAAAATAATTTCATCGAGTTCGGGGCGTGTGCGGATATAATCCAGCGCCTGAACCCAGTTGGCCTTATTTCCCTGGTTGTCCTGATACGGGAAATGACGGCGGAAACAGTAGCGGCAATTTACCGCACATCCGCCTTTCACCAGTAACAGGGCGCGATTGCTATACTTGTGCAACAGACCCGGAACAACGCTGCGTTGTTCATCAAGCGGGTCAGTGGTAAAGCCCGGCGCGGCGATAAACTCCTCGCGTGCGGTTAATACCTGAAGCAATAAAGGATCCTGTGGATCGCCCGGCTGCATACGTGCCACAAAGGCGCGGGGCACGCGAAGCGGGAACAAACGACGGGCTTCACGCCCACTTTGCAATTCTGCATTGTCGTTAAGTGCCAGAAGAGTAAGCAGTTCATCCGGGTCAGTGATAACATCGCCGAGTTGATACAACCAATCTTCTCTAAATGGCGTGTTTAGGGTTACAATGTTTGCCATTTTTTTGGCTAATACCAGTTTAAAATTAGAGGGCCATCATGGCGACTTATTCTAGCAACGATTTCCGTCCGGGTCTTAAAATCATGTTCGAGGGCGAGCCTTACGCTATCGAATCCAGTGAATTCGTAAAACCAGGCAAAGGCCAGGCTTTCGCACGCGTTAAAATGCGTCGTCTGCTGACCGGTTCCCGTGTAGAAAAAACGTTTAAATCTACCGACTCATGCGAAGGCGCTGACGTTGTAGATACCAACATGAACTACCTGTACAACGATGGTGAGTTCTACCACTTCATGCACCCTGAGACTTTCGAACAGCATCAGGTTGAAGAGAAGACGGTTTCTGACGCCTCTAAATGGCTGCAGGACAACGCAGAATGTATCGTAACGCTGTGGGATGGCCGTCCTATCGCGGTTCAGCCACCAAACTTCATCGAAGCGGAAGTTGTTGATACTGACCCGGGCCTGAAAGGTGATACTGCAGGTACAGGCGGTAAGCCAGCTACCCTGAGCACTGGCGCCGTGGTTAAAGTGCCATTATTCGTGCAGATCGGCGAAATTGTCCGTTGTGACACCCGCTCTGGCGAATACGTTTCCCGCGTTAAATAAGTTTTCGATACTTATTTATTACGCCGGATGAAAGCTGCCGCAGAGTAAATCCTGCCGCAGCTTTCCAGCCCCAACTTTTTGAATTGGATTGTGTTTACCATGTTGAAGAAGATAATGTTTATCGTAGTTTCAGTGACGTTGCTGGCTTCGTTATCCGGCTGCAACACGGTTCATGGTTTCGGTGAAGACATCCAACATCTGGGTGGTGCGATTTCCAAAGCAGGCTGATTTCTTCAGCCTCGTTTTTTACCAAATGTCCTAAAATCCTGCCTGTTGCCTTCTATATCCGGAAAGTTAGCTACACTAACAGTGTCGTACTTTACATTCTCTTATAGGAAGGAAATTTATATGCTGAAGAAAAGTATCCTCGCTATCTTATCTGTTGTTGTCCTGTCTTCCGCGTTAACCGCCTGCAATACCACGCGTGGTGTAGGGGAAGATGTGTCTGCCGGTGGGCAAGCGATCCAGAAAAGCGCGCAATAGCGGGCGGGTAGTAATAGTAAAGTAAGTTGATGTCTGCCTGCACATTGATGCAGGCAGTGTTGTTTTTACGGCACGGGAATTAAGGCTGTTTCACCCACACCAGTTTGCTGGTATCGAATCCGTAGCCTTGTGCTGTTTGCAGAAGTTGCTGCTTCACGCGGTCATCCAGTGTTGGCGTACGGGAGAGGATCCACAAGTAGCTTTTATCCGGCCCGCATACCAGCGCGTACCGGTAATCCTTATCCAGCTCAATGACATTATAGCCGCCATAGAACGGGCCGAAGAATGACACCTTGAGCGCCGCCCGCGCCGGCGATCCGGTGAAGTAACCTTTGCCCTCACTTTCCTGCCATTTATTCTTTTGCGGATTAAACCCGCGATTAATCACTTTTACCCCACCATCATCACGCAAACTGTAATTAGCGGTGACGCGTTCCAGTCCGCTTTCAAAACTATGATCCAGTCTGGCGACTTCATACCAGGTACCGAGATAACGGGTGAGTTCGAAATTATTGACGACTTTGACGTCAGCAGGCGGCGTTACGCTGCACGCGACCGACAGAAGTGCTGTGATGATAACGCTGAGTTTTGACCAGATACGCATAGACCTTCCTTCCTTAGTATGTTCTCTAAGTGTAGGTAACAAAAAAGAAAAAGGGAAAATCAGTGCAGAAAGAATGAAAACAGCGGCCAGAGAGATGACCGCTGGAAAGGGGGATCTTTGCGGATCAGAGGCGGATCAATACGATAAGGGTCACGATACTTAAGATCGCCGCCAGACCGTAAAATACCCATTTACCGGCCGGAACGTGGATCTTCAGGTCGTGCATGGCATGATGGATCCGGTGCAGCCCGCACCACAAAGGCAGAATGATCATCAGCAGCAGGAACAAACGCCCGATCCCGCTTTGTGCAAATGCCAGTACGCGCGGATAGCTCAGTGCGTCACCGGGGAAGAAGCCCAGCGGCAGCAGGAAGCACACCAGCAAGATCATCACCGGTGCGAAAATCGCGCTCCACATACCGCCCGCGCCAAATAATCCCCAGAACACCGGCTCGTCTGAACGTTTAGGAAGAGTATTTTTCATGTCGCCTCCTTAAAGAAACAGTGCAATGACAAGTACAACCAGCGTCACGACGATTGTCACGCCCCAGAAACCGGTAATCACCGGTTCCGGCCCCATTTTTTTGCCTTTCACTATCACAATAGAGGCTTTCGGTGCCAGTTCGAACCAGGTCTTGGTGTGCAACAACGCCGCAAGCAGGGCGATCAGGTTAATCAGCAAGACCACCGGGTTTTGCAGAAAATTCACAAAACCCGCCCAGCTTTCAGGCCCGTTACGTAACGAAAAAATCCCTGCCAGCAGTAAGAGACTGAACCACACGGCCGGCACCGCCGTGCCCTCACGCAGCATATAAAAACGGTAGAACGGTAAGCTTTTCCACCAGCTGGCTTTCATCTCACGCACGTAGGGCTTACGTTTGCTGCCCGTACTTTGAGTTGTCATATTTTCCTCCCTCATTGCGGTCTCAGCCTCGCGATCATGAAGTCTTTGGAGCTTTCGACTTTGCCTTGCTGAATGGCGGCTGCGGGGTCGACGTGCTTCGGACAAACTTCGGAGCAATACCCGACGAACGTACAACTCCAGACACCGTTCTGAGTGTTTAGCTGCGGCATACGTTGTGCCTTGCCGTGGTCCCGGTTATCAAGGTTATAGCGGTGCGCCAGCGTAATAGCGGCCGGACCGATGAATTCCGGGTTCAGACCAAACTGCGGGCAGGCGGCGTAACACAAACCGCAGTTGATACAGCCGGAGAACTGATGGTATTTCTCCATTTGCGCCGGAGTTTGCTTACCCGGGCCTTCACCCACCGTGCGGGTATTGCCGATAATGTAAGGTTTGATGGATTCCAGGCTTTCGATAAAGTGGGTCATATCGACCACCAGATCACGCTCAACCGGGAAATTCGCCAGCGCTTCCACCTGCATACCGTCCGGATATTCCCGCAGGAAGGTTTTACACGCCAGCTTCGGCACGCGATTGACCATCATGCCGCATGAGCCGCAGATTGCCATCCGGCAGGACCAGCGATAGGAAAGATCAGCGGCCAGATGATCTTTGATATAGCCCAGAGCATCGAGCAGCGACGTTGTTTCATCGAAAGGCACGTCATACACCACCGGATGCGGCGCGCTGTCCGTTTCCGGGTTATAGCGCATGATTTCAACCTTCAGGTTGCGTATTTTAGCCACGTGATTGCTCCTTATCTTTTTTATCGTGAGTCTCAGATTCTCCGCCATACACGCGTTTTGCCGGTGGCAGCGTGGTAATTTTCACGTCGCCATATTCCAGACGCGGGGCGGAGTCTGGCTGATAAAAGGCCAGAGTATGCTTGAGGAAATTCACGTCATCGCGTTCAGTACAGCCTTCATCCAGACGCTGATGCGCGCCGCGGGATTCGCGGCGGTGCAGGGCGGAATGCGCCATGCATTCGGCCACTTCCAGGCCATGCCCCAGTTCGATGGTGTACAGCAAATCCGTATTGAAAACGCTGGAGGTATCCTGAATCTTCACCCGCTTAAAGCGTTCTTTCAGTTCAGCCAGTTTATTGATGGTTTTTTGCATCAGTTCGGTGGTGCGGTAAATGCCGCAACCTTCTTCCATCGCCAGACCCATTTCGTCGCGGATGGCTGCCCAGCTTTCGTCGCCTTCCTGTGCCATCAGCGCGGCGATACGATTTTCGATATCACGAACCTGTGCGTCGAGCGCATCGTTGTTGCCGGTGTCTTTAGCTTGTACGGCGCGTTCTGCTGCTTTTTCACCGGCCATACGGCCGAACACCACCAGTTCGGCCAGCGAGTTTGAGCCGAGACGGTTTGCGCCATGCAGGCCGACGGACGAACACTCACCGACCGCAAACAGACCCTTGATGCGGGTTTCACACTGCGCATCGGTTTCGATGCCGCCCATGGTGTAGTGTGCGGTAGGACGAACAGGGATCGGATCAGTAATCGGATCGACGCCGACATAAGCTTTAGCCAGTTCGCAGATGAACGGCAGACGTTCACGGAGTTTTTTCTCGCCGAGATGGCGTAAATCCAGGTACACCACGTCACCACGCGGTGTTTCGATAGTCCGGCCGGCCCGCCATTCGTGCCAGAACGCCTGCGATACCTTGTCGCGCGGGCCCAGTTCCATGTATTTATTTTTCGGTTCACCCAGCGGCGTTTCCGGCCCCATACCGTAATCCTGGAGATAACGGTAACCGTCTTTATTGACCAGAATACCGCCTTCACCCCGGCAACCTTCAGTCATCAGAATACCGGAGCCCGGAAGGCCGGTCGGATGATATTGTACGAATTCCATATCACGAAGAGGGATGCCATGACGGAACGCCATGCCCATACCGTCACCGGTTACGATGCCGCCGTTGGTGTTATAACGGTAAACACGGCCAGCGCCGCCGGTTGCCATGACCACGGCGTTGGCCCGGATTTGTACGCGGGTGCCTTCCATCATATTAATGGCGACAACGCCCCGAACCTGGCCTTCATCGACCAGAATATCGAGAACGAAATGTTCGTCGAATCGCTTGATTTGCGGATATTTCAGCGAGGTCTGGAACAATGTATGCAGCATGTGGAAACCGGTTTTATCCGCTGCAAACCACGTACGTTCGATCTTCATCCCGCCGAAGCGGCGGACATTGACGGAACCATCATCTTTACGGCTCCAGGGGCAACCCCACAGTTCTAGCTGGGCCATTTCAGTCGGGCATTGATGCACGAAATGATCCACCACGTCTTGCTCACACAGCCAGTCGCCTCCGGAAACAGTATCCTGGAAGTGAAAATCAAAGCTGTCGTGATCTTGTGTCACTGCGGCAGAACCGCCTTCGGCAGCGACCGTGTGGCTGCGCATTGGGTACACTTTCGAAATCAACGCGATATTCAGGTTGGGATTGGCTTCCGCTGCGGCTATTGCTGCGCGTAAACCCGCCCCACCTGCACCTATAATTGCAATGTCGGCGTTAAAGGTTTGCACTGCATTCCTCCACTATCATCAATGAGATCGGGTTTGAAACACCCGCGAAAAGCTCTTCATATTCGAAGAGTTAGTGAACCCCGATGACATACAGGCGCTGTCCCGATGGCTGATATTCTTATTGTTTGTAAGGGAATTATGATACCAAAGGGGTAGAAGCGGTAATTTGATGTGAATGCAGGTTTGGGCTTTCTCTGCTTTTTGCTTCGCAAAATGAGATAATTGTTTGCCTGCGGGGATGCGGGTAGACTGCATGACTTTTCTGAATTCGGAGTAAATCACCATGAGCGAAACAGCAAGCTGGCAACCCAGTGCTTCTGTCGCCAATTTGTTGAAGCGTGCGGCAATCCTCGCTGAGATCCGACGTTTCTTTGCCGATCGCGGCGTACTGGAAGTTGAAACGCCAGCGATGAGTCAGGCCACGGTGACCGACATTCATCTGGTACCGTTTGAGACGCGTTTTGTCGGGCCGGGTGCGGCTGACGGCATGACGCTGTATCTGATGACCAGCCCGGAATATCACATGAAACGTTTGCTGGCAGCGGGCAGCGGGCCGATTTACCAGATGGGCCGCAGTTTCCGTAATGAAGAAGCCGGACGTCATCACAACCCGGAGTTCACCATGCTGGAATGGTACCGTCCGCGTTATGACATGTACCGCCTGATGAATGAAGTGGATGATCTGCTCCAGCAGGTACTCGATTGCGACAGTGCTGAAACCTTGTCTTATCAGCAGGCATTTACCCGCCATTTAAGTATTGATCCCCTCTCTGCCGATAAAACTGAGCTGCGCGAAGCGGCGGCAAAACTGGATTTATCCAATATTGCCGACACCGAAGAAGACCGCGACACCCTGTTACAGTTGTTATTTACGATGGGCGTGGAGCCGCATATTGGCCGCGATAAGCCGACATTCGTCTATCACTTCCCGGCGACGCAGGCATCTCTGGCAGAAATCAGCACGGAAGATCACCGCGTGGCCGAGCGTTTTGAGGTGTATTACAAAGGCATTGAGCTGGCAAATGGTTTCCGTGAACTGACAGACAGTCGTGAACAACGTCAGCGTTTCGAGCAGGACAACCGTAAACGCGCGGCACGCGGCCTGCCGCAGCATCCCATTGATAACAATCTGCTGGATGCGTTAGCGCACGGCATGCCGGAGTGTTCTGGTGTGGCGCTGGGCGTTGACCGTCTGATTATGATTGCACTGGGTGCCGCCAGCCTGAGCGATGTGCTGGCCTTCCCGGTGACGCGCGCCTGATCCTGATTCTGCTGTTCAGCCCTGACCTCAGGGTCAGGACTTTGTCAGCAATCTGAAAGGGCAGAAGGATCTGCCCTTTTTGCTTTTCTTTTGGCTTTTATAAGTCGCCCGGTGAGCGCGAACTGTTTCCGCTGCGACCACTGCCGCTGCTGCTGGTAAAGGTCGCGTTATTGCCATTTTGCGCGCGGTGCAGTGTTTCCATACGCACCTGGAATGGCGGGAACGGCAGCGTAATGCCATGCTCGCGGAATCCGGACAGGATCAGCTGATGGATTTCATGGCGCAGCGGCATACGGTGTGCCATTTCAGCGGCATGCATACGCAGCTCGAAAATCTGAATCCCCTGCTGGAGATCCACCAGATAGGCTTCCGGCGCAGGCATGTCCAGCACCAGCGAACAGCGGTGCGCGGCACCGAGCAGAATTTCGGTCACTTCTTCACTGTTGGCTTCCGACGGCGCAGGCACAGTCAGCACCACACGGGTAACGGAATCTGACAACGACCAGTTGATGAACTGTTCGGTGATAAAGGCCTTGTTGGGCACAATAATCTCCTTACGGTCCCAGTCGGCGATCGTTGTGGCGCGGGTATTGATCCTGGTGATGCTGCCGGTCAGGTTGCGGATCGTCACGGTATCGCCGATACGGATCGGTTTTTCAAACAGGATAATCAGGCCGGAAATAAAGTTAGCGAAAATTTCCTGCAAACCGAAGCCGAGACCGACACCAAGTGCTGCCACCAGCCATTGTAGTTTTGCCCATTCGATCCCGATCAGCGAGAAACCTGTCAGGCCGCCAATCAGCAGCAACACATATTTGGTCACGGTCAGCACGGCATAACCGGTGCCCGGCGTCAGATCCAGATGTTGCAACAGCGCCAGTTCCAGTAGCGCGGGCAGATTACGCACCAGTTGCGTCGTGATAATCAGCACCAGAATGGCGATCAACACCGATCCCAGTGTGATCGGCTGCATGCTCTCTACGCCCTGAACCGTAGACGCCACCTGCCAGAGATGAATATTTTCCAGGAACGAGAAGGCCGAGTGGATCTCAGACCACAGGAAGATCACCGAGATCAGGGCGATCAATGTCAGCAGGGAACGTACCAGTCGCAGTGATTGCGCGGAGATAGCATCCAGATCCACCACGGGTTCTTCAATCTCAACCGTCCCTTCATTACTGGTACTGACCTGATGGGCATCGTCCTCACCGCGGGCACGCTGATTCAGCATTTCTGCCCGGCGCTGCTTGGCGCGTTCGAACGCAATACGACGGCGCTGGATCAGCATCCAGCGCCGGATAATGTGGTAAATCACCAGTAATACGAACCAGATGGCTACCGAGGTTTCCAGGCGTGCCAGCAGCGCCTGTGAGGTCGCGAGGTAGCCCATCAGCGAAGCCAGTGCGGCCACAACGGGCGCGCCCAGCAGCATCCACCATAAGGCTTTGTTGATGACGTTTTCGCTGTTGCCTTTTTTATCGTGATACAGCGGAATTCCCGCGCGTTTCAGGCTGTGGGTGACCAGCGCGACCACCAGACACAAAATAACAAAGCACAGCCGCCCCAGCGTATTTGAGAACTCCCGATCGTTAAGATTATCGAAGGTAATCAGCGCCATAATTAACGGCACCAGCACCCAGATCGACAGCGCATAGTAGCGAAGGGCACGTGATACCGCACGTTGCGGCCAGCCGAAGTGGGCGACAAATAACCCTTGCGGATGCGCCAGCGCGGCACTGACCATAAATGCCCACAGGATTGGCAGGGTTGCGGTGACACCATCGCCGATCGCAACTGCAATCGGGTACGGCCACGCGCTTTGCAGCCCGAAGCCCAGCGCTGCCCACAGCACCGGCAACGGCATGGCGACCAGAATCGACCAGAACACGGTGCGCAGGGTCAGCGAGAAATGATCCTGTGTGACCTTACCCACTTTACTGCTGGCACGTGCCAGGAACGCGTAATAATGTTTGCGCGAACTGATGCTGATAATCACCAGAATCAGTGCTCCAAATAATGGCAGCAGCGTTTCTTTGCTGGTGACCATCATCATCGACGCACCGCCAAGCTGACTGAGTGAATCCAGTGAAAGCAGACGTTTCAGATCATGCGCGACCTGCACCGGGTAAGAAATGCCGATGGCGCTGACGTCTGCCACCCAGAACAGATAACGGTGGGCGGCATCATGAACATCATTCAGCGCTTCCACCAGCTGGCTGTTCGCCACTTTCAGCTTGGTGAGTTCAAGAATTTGGGTATCGCAACCTGAAAGCAGGGAATTGAGCAAATCACGCTGCGTCCGCAACTGTGCATCCAGAATTTTTTGCTGAGCCGCAGTTAGCGGTTTTCCGTCATCCTGCCTTGCCTGGCGATAAATAGCCTGCTTATCCAGTAAATCTTCATAGTGCAGGCGCTGCACGCGCAACTGGCCCATATCGCGGTCAAGCTGTTGCGGTTTCGGCATATCCGGCAGACGCGCAACCTGCGCCCGCAGTGTTTCGCCAAGTAAATTAGACGCGCCAAGCCACTGTGCCTGTTCGCGAATGGTATTAATCGCCTGACGTACCTGTTGAGTTTGTGCAGCGGCCTGACGCTGCTGAGAGGAGATCAGGTCCATCCGCTGCGCCTGCTGATTCAGTGCCAGCGACAACTCACGGTTGGCCTGCAACTGCTGACTGATAGAGTGCGGCAATTCACCACTCTGTTCGGCCAGCAGCTCGGTTTTTTCCAGCGCCTGTTCAGCTTCCCGCTGGCGTTGGTTATTCAGTGTATTGCGTAAGGCCTGTAATTGCTGATCAAGAAAGTCGGCGCGTTTTTTGTAGAGATCTGTGCGCATTCGTGACAGTTCCTGCCGGTTATTGGCAGAAAGCTGAGCCAGTTCCAGTTCATCAACCTTGGCTTTACGCGCTGCAGATTCGGCCTGAAGTGCGCTGAGCTGGGCCTGTGCCAGCGGTGAGGAGATTGCCGTCGCGGTCGCCGCCTGTATGCGCTGATCGATGTCGCTCAGCGCGTTGCGGGCTTCGGATTGCTGTTGCGGGATCAGACTCAGTGAGTCGCTGATGTCGCGGGAGCGGTCCTGCTCCTGACGCAACTGGCGGGTTTCTTCCAGCTGCTGACTGCTGACTTGCAGAATTTGTTGCTCGAGCTGAGCCGTGGAGATGCTGTCATCCAGCGCGGGCGGCTTGTCAGGCTGATTTTGCAATTCCTGGCGCAGGGCCTGCGTCAGTTTTGGAAAGTCATCAATGACCTTTTGATATTCCGCCGAGCGCCCGGCTGAAACGCTGGCTTCATTCAGCCAGTTGAGTGCGCTTTGCAGCGCCTCAACCACCTGCGTCTGATTGGCCATTTCTTTATTGGCTTCCGCCTGTTTCAACTCTTGTTTGAGCTGATCTTCAGTCGGTGCTGCACCCGCCATCAATGGCAGGGACAGCAATAAACTCATCAGCAAGGCGGGGAACAGGCGCACTCGGTCATATCCTTTTTTCAGTTCTGTATGTCAGTTCAGCGCGAACTTAATAATCTTTCGGAGCCTGCGGTTCAGCGGTTGCGACACCTGCTGGCGCTTCTGTAGTGACAGAGGCTTCTGCTACCACAGGTTCCGCTGCTGCTGCCGGAGCACGCAGAGCTTCGGCGAACGGTTCGCCCATGCGGGTCACCGTGCCATTACTCAGATTCGGCATGAAGCGAACCTGATTAGCGGCAAACAGGTTGATCACCGTGGAACCCAGTTTGAAACGGCCCATTTCCTGACCTTTTTCCAGCGCGATGGCACCTTCTTCACCGGCTGCCGGATAAGTCCAACGCTTGATAATGCCTTCGCGCGGCGGCGTGACGCAGCCTGCCCAGACGGTTTCAATGCTGCCGACAATCGTTGCGCCAACCAGAATCTGTACCATCGGCCCGAATTCAGTATCAAAGACGCAGATGACGCGTTCGTTACGGGCAAAAAGATTGGGTACATTCGCAGCGGTCAGCGGATTGACTGAAAATAAATCTCCCGGGACATAAATCATTTCACGCAGCACGCCGTCGCACGGCATATGCACCCGGTGATAATCACGTGGTGCCAGATAAACAGTGGCAAACTGTCCGTCTTTGAATTGCTCTGCCAGCAAATAGTTACCTGCCAGCAATGCTTCTAAACTGTAGAAATGACCTTTAGCCTGGAACAGTTTGCCCCCGGTAATTGCCCCTAACTGGCTGACTGCACCGTCGGCTGGCAGGCAAAGCATATCCAGACCACTGACCACCGGACGTGCGCCCTCGCGCAGCGGACGCACGAAGAATTCGTTAAACGTGGCATATGATTTGAGATCCGGATTTTGTGCTTCTTTCATGTCGACGTTATAAAAACGGGCAAATGCTCTGATCACCCAATGTGTCAGCGTGGCAGCACGCTTATCTGCGCCCCAGCCAGCCAGACGGGTCAGTCCTTGTTTAGGAAGTAAATATTGAAGTTTGATTTTGATACTGTCCAGCACGGGGAAAACCTCTTGAATGATATGAATGACCGGCGTACCGGCCATTTTGCAGGCGCCCCCGAATGGTATTCAGGGGCATGCAGTGTTGTATGGCGGAGGATTGTAACGGGGTGAAATCAACGGTTCAACTTCCGTTAACGTTACCCGATTGCCATTAACATATTAATTCAACCACTTAGTATTAAAGTGCGTCGAAGTTTTTACGTGTTTTTACGTCTTCCATGCTTTCCAGAATACGGTGGTAATTGTCGAAACGTTCTTCGGCTATTTCACCACGGTCTACGGCATCACGGATTGCACAGCCCGGATCACTGCCATGCTTGCAGTCGCGGAATTTACAGTAGCCGAGGAAAGGGCGGAATTCGACAAAGCCCTGGGTGATCTGTTCTGGCGCAAGGTGCCATAAACCGAATTCACGCACGCCCGGGGAGTCAATAACGTCACCGCCATGCTGGAAGTGATACAAACGCGCCGCTGTCGTGGTGTGCTGACCCAGGCCTGAGTTATCGGACACTTCATTCACCAGAATTTGTTTTTCATCCGGTGGCAGCAGGGCGTTCAGCAGACTGGATTTACCCACGCCGGACTGACCGGCGAAAATACTGATGCGGTCAGTCAGCGCCTTTTCAAACGCAGGCATACCTTCACCGGTCTGGCTCGACACTTCGAGGACGCGGTAATTTATTTTGCGGTAGATATCCATCATGCCCTGAACGAATTGACGGCCTTCGTCGTCGAGCAGATCGATTTTATTGAGCACAATCAGCGGCTCAACTTCAACCGTTTCGCACGCCACCAAGTAGCGATCAATAATATTAAGCGACAGTTCCGGCAGGATGGCGGAGACAATCACGATCTGGTCAATGTTTGCGGCAATGGGTTTGACGCCATCATAGAAATCAGGGCGTGTGAGAACGGAAGTTCGTTCATGGACCGCCTCGACGATACCTTTCACACTGGTATTTTCGCCGGCGCGCCATACCACGCGGTCACCGGTCACCAGAGAACGGATGGTTCGGCGGATATTGCAACGGTGCTGGCTGCCGTCGGCCGCTTCAACGTCCGCATGCATCCCGAAACGGCTGATGACGACGCCGTCCTGCGGTTCGCCATGCAGAGAATCGTCCAGCTCTTTGCGTTTGTCCGTCTGTGTCAGACGACGCTGATGGTTAGTCTGAACGCGACGTTGTTGCCCTTTAGACAGTTTTGATTTAGTCACTGCGCCTCACTTGACTGGCTTTAATCGCTCGGTGCGACCAAAACGACTATGATACCAGCTATTTTATATTAATTGCCCGAATGACGGAGAACTCCGTCAACTCTCTACTTTGTAACAGGACACATCATGGCCGCTAATGACTCGAATTTAATTTGGATTGACCTGGAAATGACCGGTCTGGATCCTGAACGTGACCGTATTATTGAGATTGCGACGCTGGTGACCGACGCGCATCTGAACATTCTGGCCGAAGGCCCGGTCATGGCAGTCCATCAGTCTGACGCGCAGCTGGCGCTGATGGATGACTGGAATGTGCGCACCCACACCGGCAGCGGTCTGGTTGATCGCGTCAAAGCCAGTCCGTTTGATGACAATGCCGCCCAGCAAAAAACTATCGACTTCCTGCGAGAGTGGGTTCCTGCGGGCAAATCGCCGATTTGCGGCAACAGCGTCGGCCAGGACAGACGTTTTCTGTTTAAATATATGCCGGAGCTGGAAGCCTATTTCCATTACCGTTATCTGGACGTCAGCACGCTGAAGGAACTGGCGCGTCGCTGGAAACCGGAAGTACTGGGTGGTTTTAAGAAGCAAAATACTCATCAGGCGCTGGATGATATCCGTGAATCTGTGGCTGAACTGGCGTACTACCGCGAACATTTTATTAATCTTTAATCTCCGTCATCCTTCAGGCTGCAGATGCGTTGGCTGCACTCTCTCACCTGAATCACTGACCGATTTGTTGTGAGTTTGCCGCCTTCCTGCAACCTGAATGATTTAGGCGATTTATTTTAAAAAACGTTAAAAAGGCATACGGAGCACAAAATCATCGCGTTTCGCTGATTAAATCGTCGCTTTGATGGTTTAATCGGCACTTGAACGAAAAAAACGTTTTTTTGCTTTCAGGGGCTTGCGGCAAAAAGGATTTCTCGTATAATGCGCACCCCGTACCGATGAAGAATTTCGTTGAGTGCGCAGAGCGGGAATAGCTCAGTTGGTAGAGCACGACCTTGCCAAGGTCGGGGTCGCGAGTTCGAGTCTCGTTTCCCGCTCCAAATTTTTAAGCTTTTGAGATTTAAAGATTTAAGACGTAAATAATGCAGTGCCATGCGACGCGGGAATAGCTCAGTTGGTAGAGCACGACCTTGCCAAGGTCGGGGTCGCGAGTTCGAGTCTCGTTTCCCGCTCCAAAATTTCAAAGCCTGTACATTTATGGCAAATGCCAGTACAGCAGATGTCAGACATCTCAATGCGGGAATAGCTCAGTTGGTAGAGCACGACCTTGCCAAGGTCGGGGTCGCGAGTTCGAGTCTCGTTTCCCGCTCCAGTTTTCTTCTTCAGTTCAAAATCATTTCTTAATAGTGTCTTCCTGCATTTTCTGTGCATAAATGACCTGATCATTACACGATTTGTAGTAATGTTTTAAACAGACTTATCCACAGGATTAGGCGTTTTTTTAAACTGTCTGTTTTTTGTGCTTGGTATATTGATAAAATTTAATGCCTTGATTTTAAATAAAATTAATTTATAACGAAACGTTATGACGATCACTTGCTCTTTTTTTTGCACTTGATTGGCAAAGCATTTTTATTTTTATGCACAGAAAATATCGCTTTTCCAATTAACGCTTTGGGGAAGGGTTATGCATCCCTTGGCAGACCCTTTTCAACCGCACGGATCAGGCGCTTTTGCTGTGAAGATTGCACTTCCACCTGATGTTCACTTCTTCTTTCAACCTGCTGTGCAATCGCCCAACTGATATGTTCATCCAGCAACGCATTCTCACCTTCCCGCGATTGCAGTGTATTGAGCACCTCCCGGGAGTACGGGGCATTGCCCAACGCCACCGCAATATTGCGCAACCAGCGCAAATGTCCGATACGCCGGATTGGCGAGCCTTCCGTGATGCGCAAAAACTTTTCTTCCGTCCAGCCAAATAATTCAATCAGTTCAGGGGCATGAAGTGCGGCGCGCGGGCTGAAATCGTCTTCTCCGGTCAGTTGTGAATAACGATTCCAGGGGCAGATCAGCTGACAGTCATCGCAGCCGTAGATACGGTTACCCATCAGCGGACGGAATTCTTCCGGAATTGCGCCTTCCAGTTCAATGGTCAGATAGGAAATACAGCGGCGGGCGTCGACAGTATAAGGGGCAACGATCGCACCGGTCGGGCAGGTTGTCATGCAGGCCACGCACTTTCCGCATTTCTCTTCCTGAGGCTGATCCACGGGCAGAGGCAAATCAATCAGCAGTTCGCCGAGAAAGAACCACGAGCCGGATTCACGGTTAAGAATAAGTGAGTGTTTACCAACCCAACCCAGACCGGCTTTCGCCGCCAGCGGGCGTTCCATCACTGGTGCAGAATCTACAAAAGGGCGGAAAGTCACGGTCTGATCAGCATGCTCAGTACAATATGCCTGAATCATATCGCCGAGTTTTTTCAGGCGCTGGCGCAACACTTTGTGATAGTCGCGTCCGAGGGCATAACGGCTGACATAACCCAGCTGCGGATTATTCAGGGTCTTGGCAAAAGCGGCCTTGGCAGGCAAATAGTTCATCCGCACGCTGATCACCCGCAGCGTACCAGGCAGTAATTCATGCGGACGGGCGCGTAACATACCGTGGCGCGCCATCCAGTCCATCTCGCCATGATATTGTTTATTAAGCCAGTCTTGCAGTTTAGGCTCTTCCACAGATAAGTCTGTATCGCAGATACCCACCTGCTGGAAGCCTAGCGATTGGCCCCATTGCTTGATATGTTGAGCCAGTTGAACGAGATCGAGAGGGAGTGTCATGACGAACCAACGTGAAAAACGAAACGAGGCGAGTTTACCACATTCCGTATTTTCTGCTGACTGGCTACGACAGGCTGAGCGACAGGCGGCGCAGGAAACGGGGATTTCTCTGTTTACACTGATGCAACGCGCGGCAAAAGCCGCTTTTTTACTGGCGCAGCGTAAGTTTCCGCAAACCCGTCACTGGCTGATTTTATGTGGTCACGGTAATAACGGTGGCGATGGTTTTGAAGTTGCACGACTGGCGAAAAACGCAGGGCTACGCGTAACACTGCTGGCTGTTCAGGGGAGTAAGAAGCTGCCAGAAGAAGCAGAGACAGCGCGTGAGGGCTGGCTGAAAAGCGGCGGCACGGTTAACCCGGTGGATTCACCATGGCCGCAGGATGCGGATCTGATTATCGATGGTCTGCTCGGTACCGGTTTATCTTCCGCGCCACGCGCGCCTTACGACGCACTGATTGACGCCATCAACTCAGCGTCTTTACCTGTGATCTCTTTAGATATCCCTTCGGGACTGGATGCGCAAACCGGTCAGGCCGCGGGCAAGGCGGTGCATGCTACGCACACGATCAGTTTCATCGCTCTGAAACCCGGTTTGCTGACCGGGCAGGCACGTGACTATACGGGGAAATTACACGGCGATGCGCTGGGACTTGAAAGCTGGCTGGGCGGGCATCTGGCACCCTTACAGAGGCTGGATGCAACTCAGTTGGGCCAATGGTTGCACCCGCGACGTCCCTGTTCCCATAAAGGGGAATATGGCCGTTTGTTGGTGGTGGGTGGCGATACCGGCTTTGCGGGCGCGATCCGTATGGCTTCAGAGGCTGCGCTGCGTACCGGGGCCGGGCTGGTGCGAGTACTTACTCACAAAGAACATGCGGGACCGCTACTGACTGCCAGACCGGAGCTGATGGTGCAGGAACTCACGGCTGCGTCGCTGGATGCAGGGCTTGAGTGGGCAGAGGTAGTCGTTATCGGTCCCGGTCTGGGTCAGAGAGAATGGGGCAAACAGGCCGTGGAACGTGTGGCAGACTGGGATAAACCAGCCTTATGGGACGCCGATGCGCTTAACCTGCTGGCAATCAACCCGCGGAAACGGCAAAATCGTGTACTGACGCCTCATCCGGGCGAAGCGGCAAGATTGCTGGGTTGCAGCGTGAAAGATATTGAGAGTGACCGCTTACTTTCCGCCAGGAAGCTCACTGAGCGATATGGTGGCGTGGTAGTGCTTAAAGGTGCAGGCACGCTGATTGCCAGCGAACGTGGCGAGATGGCGATAGCGGATGTCGGCAATGCCGGAATGGCATCCGGCGGCATGGGCGACGTACTTTCTGGTATTATTGGCGGATTGCTGGCTCAGAAACTTAATGTATATGATGCGGCCTGCGCGGGCTCAGTGCTTCATGGCGCTGCCGCAGACGAAATTGCCCACCGGCAGGGAACGCGCGGTATGCTGGCAACTGATCTTTTAGCGGTGATTGCCCCGTTAGTTAATCCAGACCTGAAGAAATAGATATCACTGAATGAATCAACTTAATATCTCTTTACCCGACGAAGCGGCAACGCTGCAACTAGGTGCTTCACTGGCGAAAGCCTGCGAAGGCTCAGCGGTTATCCATCTTTATGGCGATCTGGGAGCCGGTAAAACGACCTTCAGCCGGGGGTTTCTTCAGGCATTAGGCCATCAGGGTAATGTGAAAAGCCCGACTTACACTCTGGTAGAGCCTTATCAGCTGGATAAGATTGCTGTTTATCATTTTGATTTATATCGCCTTGCTGATCCGGAAGAACTGGAGTTCATGGGGATCCGCGATTATTTCGCACAGGACGCCATTTGCCTGGTGGAATGGCCACAGCAGGGTGCAGGGGTATTGCCTGAACCGGATATTGAACTGACGCTGGATTATTCCCCAACCGGGCGCACCGCAAAGTTGGCGGCGGTTTCTGAATCCGGCATAAAATTGCTGCATCGTGTTCAACAGCAAGGATGATCACGCGATGAACTCACGTTTTACCTCTCTTTATATTTCAGCGACGATGATGACGTTGTTATCGGCGCTGATGTTGTTTGCCGTGCTGGCCTCGCCGGTTTTTGCGGCTGGCATGAAAAACATCAATGTTTCCAACGGTGCCACGCAATCTACCGTCACGATTTCATTTGATGGTTCACCGGATTACTCTTTTTTTCCGCTGCACAACCCTGAACGTGTGGTCATGGATATCCGTCAGGACGGCGTGATGAAAGGCCTGCCGCTGAATTTTAACGGACAGAATCTGGTGACGCGCGTACGTGCCAGTACGCCGCCCAATGCGCAGAGTCAGCGTCTGGTATTTGAACTGAATCAGAAAGTCCGAACCAACGCCACAAAACAGAAAGATGGCAACCAGTACACCGTGGTGCTGACCATGAACGCCGCTGCTCCGGCACGTCGGAGTGCACCGGTTGCCGTGGGGACCAACACGTCCTCGCCAAATGTGGGCAGAATGGTTACGCCTTCCGCGAAATCAAATCCGTTTACCCATGATCAGACCAAAGTCGTCGCGACGACGGTGGCGCCGGATAATTCACGTTCTTCTACCGTGTCGACCAGTGACAGCAGAATTATTGTCGCTATTGACGCCGGTCATGGCGGGCAGGATCCGGGCGCAATCGGCGCTGGCGGGCTAAAAGAAAAAAATGTCACTATCTCAATTGCCCGTAAATTACAGGCGATTCTTAATGCAGACCCGATGTTCCAGCCGGTATTAACCCGTGACGGGGATTACTTTATTTCGGTCATGGGCCGTTCCGATGTAGCGCGTAAGAAAAATGCTAATGTGCTGGTTTCTATTCACGCTGATGCCGCGCCGAGCCGCAGTGCGCGCGGTGCATCAGTCTGGGTGTTATCGAATCGTCGTGCTAACAGTGAAATGGGGAACTGGCTGGAGCAACACGAGAAACAGTCAGAACTGCTCGGCGGCGCTGGGGATGTGCTGGCAAATACCGCTTCAGACCCGTATCTCAGTCAGGCGGTGCTGGATTTACAGTTTGGTCATTCACAGCGCGTGGGCTATGACGTTGCGACCCGTGTATTGCGCGAACTGCGCTCTGTTGGCTCTTTGCATAAAGCGAAGCCGGAACATGCCAGTTTAGGTGTTTTACGTTCGCCTGATATTCCTTCCCTGCTGGTGGAAACCGGCTTTATCAGTAATTCAACTGAGGAGCGGCTGCTGGGCAGCAGCGCGTACCAGGATAAAATTGCGAGGGCTATCCACATCGGCCTGCGTAATTATTTCCAGTCGCATCCGATACAAAATGGCCCAAAGGTCGAAAACCGTCCGCTGCTGGCCTCATCAGCAGCGGCGGCAGACAGTAGCGCGACAGCCAGTACTGCCGCTAACCAGCCTGGCCCGATTGAAGTGACTGCCGGTGCAGCCGGTGCCACGCAGATCCACAAAGTGACCCGGGGTGAAACCCTGACCGGGATCGCGAACAGCTACGGCACGACAAACGCGGCGCTGCGCGATCTTAATAAACTGAAAAAAGACGGTGTCTGGGTCGGTCAGCGATTGAAAGTCCCTGCGGGAACCCGCACATCTTCAACAGCCGCCGCACCTGCTTCGACAACAAAAACGTCGAAGAAGCCCGCGAAACATAAAGTGAAACGCGGCGATACGCTGTCGGCGATCGCCAGCCAATATGGTGTCAGCATGAATGACATCAAAACCGCAAATCATATGAAGTCTGGCGAGGTACAGCTCGGCCAAACCTTAACTATTCCTCAGTCATAGGCGGTAAATGACCGCTGCCACAGGAGCCGCTATGCCAATCAAGGTACTGCCGCCACAACTTGCTAACCAGATAGCAGCGGGTGAAGTTGTCGAAAGACCGGCTTCCGTGGTGAAGGAACTGGTGGAGAACAGCCTTGATGCGGGCGCGACGCGTATTGATATTGATATCGATCGTGGTGGTGCCAAACTTATCCGCATTCGCGATAACGGCTGTGGGATTGGCAAAGACGATCTGGCTTTAGCGCTGGCACGTCATGCCACCAGTAAAATTACCTGTCTTGATGATCTGGAAGCCATTCTGAGCCTCGGATTCCGCGGCGAAGCGCTGGCAAGTATCAGCTCTGTATCGCGCCTGATCCTGACATCACGCACCGCTGAACAGCATGAAGCCTGGCAGGCGTATGCCGAAGGGCGTGATATGGCGGTAACCGTCAAACCGGCGGCACATCCGCAAGGCTCGACGGTTGAAGTGCTGGATCTGTTTTACAACACGCCCGCCCGCCGCAAATTCATGCGTACTGAGAAAACCGAATTTACCCATATCGATGAAGTTGTCCGGCGGATTGCACTGGCGCGCTTTGACGTTTCTGTAAACCTCAGCCACAACGGTAAACTTATTCGTCAGTATCGTGCGGTGAAAGACCCGGCACAGTTCTCCCGTCGTCTGGCCAGTATTTGCAGCCCGACATTTGTCGAGCACGCACTGGCCGTGGAATGGAGTCATGGTGATCTGGCGATCCGTGGCTGGGTGGCGGATCCGGCCGGTTCACGCAGCCTGAGTGATATGCAGTATTGCTATGTGAACAACCGCATGATGAAAGATCGCCTCATTAATCACGCGATCCGCCAGGCGTATCAGGATCAGCTCAAGGACGATCAGCAGCCCGCATATGTGCTTTATCTGGATGTCGATCCGCATCAGGTGGATGTGAATGTGCACCCTGCCAAACACGAAGTGCGTTTCCATCAGTCGCGGCTGGTGCATGATTTTATTTATCAGGCGGTGATGTCCGTATTGCAGCAGACGGGGGCTCCCGTGCTTGATGAACCACAACTTCAGGCAGATACACCGCGCTGGCAGCAGGAAAACCGTCAGGCTGCGGGCGGCAATCATTTCTCGCAACCGGCAGAACATAAAACGCCGGCACCGCGGGAAAATAATCCGCCACGTGAAAACAATCCGCCACGTGAAAATGTATTTCCTGAAACAGCCCGCGTCAGCCAGCCCCGTGAACCTGCTTACCGCAACACGGAGCCCGCTTACAATCCCTCAGAAAGCCAGGCTTACGGACGTTTGTTGCAACCTGCGCCGGCGTCGTTTTCTTTACAGGAACCGGCACCTGCTGCGGCACCGCCCGCTAAGCCAGCCATTCCGGCGGCCCGTACACTGACGGAACCGGCACTGGAATCACACAGCCAGAGTTTCGGGCGTGTGCTGACGGTATGTTCCTCGGAA
Organism: Rahnella perminowiae; assembly: GCF_019049695.1. Taxonomy (NCBI): domain Bacteria; kingdom Pseudomonadati; phylum Pseudomonadota; class Gammaproteobacteria; order Enterobacterales; family Yersiniaceae; genus Rahnella; species Rahnella perminowiae. Next base: position 42,313 of record NZ_JAFMOT010000167.1, on the reverse strand, counting down.
TATGCGTTACTTGAGCGCGGCAAAAATCTGGTATTGCTGGCATTACCGGTTGCTGATCGCTGGCTGAAATGGGCGCAGCTGACACCACCCGAAGAGGGGTTGCGACCACAACCGTTATTAATTCCGCTGAAGCTGACGCTGAAAAAAGAAGAGACGACCGTGCTGGCACGGCATCAGGCGCTATTACAGCATTTTGGTTTAGAAATGCTCAGTGAGTCACAGCGTGTGACGGTTCGCGCGGTACCTTTACCATTACGCCAACAAAATTTACAAAAGTTGATACCTGATCTGTTAGGTTATCTTGCTGTTCAGCAGGAGGTGACTTCTGATGCGGTAGCTATGTGGTTTGCCCGCCACTGCGGCTGCGAGCATGAGGTCTGGACAATTTCACAAGCCATACAATTACTCACGGATGTTGAGCGTCTTTGCCCGCAATTGGTGAAATCGCCTCCGTCCGGCCTTCTGCAACCTCTTGATTTACAGCCCGCACTGGCGGCTTTTAAGCATGACTGATTCTGAAAAACACGCAGTTCCCCCGGCCATCTTTATTATGGGGCCGACCGCATCCGGTAAAACAGCACTGGCGATATCGCTGATGAAACACCTGCCTGTCGAGCTTATCAGCGTCGATTCTGCCCTGATTTATCGGGGGATGGATATTGGTACGGCGAAGCCCACGGCAGAAGAACTGGCGGAGGCGCCGCATCGGCTGATCGATATCCTCGACCCGGCACTGGCTTATTCGGCGGCTGACTTTCGTCAAGACGCATTGCGGGAAATGGCAGAAATAACCTCGCGCAATAAGATCCCGTTATTGGTAGGTGGGACTATGCTTTATTTCAAGGCGTTGCTTGAAGGTCTTTCCCCGTTGCCACCGGCTGATCCTGCCGTGCGCGAACGTATTGAAAAGCAGGCGGCGGAACAGGGCTGGGAGGCGTTACATGACCAGTTGCGTGAAATCGATCCCGTTGCGGCTATGCGAATTCATCCGAATGATCCACAGAGACTGTCCAGAGCACTGGAAGTTTTTTTTATTTCGGGTAAAACTTTAACGGAACTGACTAAAATTTCGGGTGAAACATTACCCTATCGTGTCCATCAGTTTGCGATTGCGCCGACCCGCCGTGAACTTTTACATGCGCGGATCGAGGAACGTTTTAGCCAGATGTTGTCCAATGGTTTTGAAGACGAAGTCAAAACGCTGATAGCCCGGGGCGATTTGCATACAGATTTGCCTTCCATTCGTTGTGTGGGTTATCGCCAGATGTGGTCATATTTGTCTGGTGAATTCGATTACGATGAAATGGTTTATCGTGGTGTTTGCGCGACACGACAGCTGGCCAAACGTCAGATGACCTGGTTACGAAGTTGGGAGGGTGTCGAATGGCTCGATTCTGAGAAGCCAGAAGAAGCCTTAAACCGTGTAATTCAGGTTGTTAGTGCATAGGTTGGGTGATTGTGTACAATTGATCAGTACTCAGCGCGCAATTTTTTATGTGATTTATTTTCGAGCTGATAGGCTCAAAGTTACAAACAACAAACTAATAAGGAAAAGATAGAATGGCTAAGGGGCAATCTTTGCAAGATCCGTTCCTGAACGCATTGCGTCGTGAACGTGTTCCGGTTTCTATTTACTTGGTGAATGGTATTAAGCTGCAAGGCCAGATTGAGTCTTTTGACCAGTTTGTCATTCTGTTAAAAAATACGGTTAGCCAGATGGTGTATAAACACGCTATCTCCACCGTAGTGCCTTCCCGCCCGGTGTCACATCATAGCAATAATCCAGGTACGGGCAGCACCAACAATTATCACCATGGTAGCACTCCGTCTGCGCAACAGCCGCAGCAGGAAAACGATGACGCTGAATAAAGCGCAACGTTGGTCAACCACGAAGGGGTTCATAAGTATTCCGATTATGCTTATGCACCCCCGGCTGGCGAATTTTTTCCCAATGAGAGGTCGCAAGCTTGTTTGACCGTTATGAAGCCGGTGAGCAGGCCGTACTGGTTCATATCTATTTCTCGCAAGACAAAGACACGGAAGACCTGAGCGAATTTGAATCGCTGGTATCTTCTGCAGGTGTAGAGGCGTTGCAAGTCGTCACCGGGAGCCGCAAGGCACCGCACCCAAAATACTTTGTCGGTGAAGGAAAGGCCCAAGAAATCGCAGATGCCGTCAAAGCAACGGGCGCCTCTGTCATCCTGTTTGATCACGCCTTGTCTCCCGGCCAGGAAAGAAACCTGGAAGCCTTATGCGAATGTCGCGTTGTCGACCGCACCGGATTGATATTAGATATTTTTGCCCAGCGGGCCCGGACACACGAAGGTAAGTTACAAGTAGAACTGGCGCAATTACGCCACATCGCTACCCGACTGGTTCGCGGCTGGACCCACCTTGAACGACAGGGCGGCGGCATTGGTGCGCGTGGCCCGGGTGAAACCCAGCTCGAAACTGACCGCCGTTTACTGCGCGACAGAATCACTTTGATCCTCAGCCGGCTTGAAAAAGTGGCTAAGCAGCGTGAACAGGGTCGCCGTTCACGTGTTCGTGCAGATATTCCGACGGTGTCGTTGGTGGGGTATACCAACGCCGGGAAATCTACACTTTTTAATCGTATTACGCAGGCCGATGTTTATGTGGCCAATCAGTTGTTTGCTACGCTCGATCCTACACTGCGCCGTATTATGGTGGCAGATGTCGGGGAAACCGTGTTGGCGGACACCGTAGGGTTTATTCGTCACCTGCCCCATGATTTGGTTGCGGCTTTTAAGGCAACATTGCAGGAAACCCGACAGGCATCTCTGTTACTCCATGTAATTGATGCAGCGGACATCCGGGTTCAAGAAAATATTGACGCGGTGAATACGGTGCTGGCAGAGATCGAAGCAGATGAAATTCCTGCGCTGTTAGTGATGAACAAAATAGATATGCTGGATGACTTTGTCCCGCGTATCGACCGCAACGAGGAGAATTTGCCGGTCAGGGTCTGGCTCTCAGCCGTGACAGATGAAGGTATTCCGTTGCTTTTTCAGGCATTAACGGAGCGACTCTCTGGCGAAATCGCGCAGCATGAATTGTGCTTGCCGCCGGAAGCAGGCCGCCTTCGTAGCCGTTTTTACCAGCTTCAGGCCATTGAAAAAGAATGGATTGAAGAGGATGGCAGTATTGGTCTGGTGGTGCGAATGCCCATCGTTGACTGGCGTCGCCTCTGCAAACAAGAGCAGGAACTGGAAAGCTATGTCCGCAACCAGAGCCTGTCTGATTTAGCCTGAAGAACACCAATCATAGAATAATGGAGCTATAACATGGCGTGGAATCAGCCCGGTAATAACGGACAGGACCGCGACCCCTGGGGCAGCAGCAATAATAGCGGCAACTCTGGTGGAAATTCTGGTGGAAATAACGACAACAAAGGCGGCCGTAATCAGGGGCCACCTGACCTGGATGATATCTTCCGTAAGCTCAGCAAAAAACTGGGTGGTTTCGGCGGAAAAGGTTCAGGTAACAACAATAACAACAACGGTACGCCAACCGGTTCCGGTCATGGAATGAGTGGCACCCGGATTGCTGGCATCGCGGTCGCTGCGGTGGTGGTTATCTGGGCTGCAACGGGTTTCTATACCATCAAAGAAGCTGAGCGTGGCGTGGTAACCCGTTTTGGTAAGTTTAGCCATCTGGTTGAACCGGGCCTGAACTGGAAACCAACCTTCATCGATCAGGTGCGTGCGGTGAACGTAGAATCGGTACGTGAACTGGCTGCGTCTGGTGTAATGCTGACATCCGATGAGAACGTTGTGCGCGTTGAAATGAACGTGCAGTACCGCGTGACGGATCCTGAAGCCTATCTGTTCAGCGTCGCCAACCCTGACGATAGCCTGAGCCAGGCAACGGACAGCGCACTGCGTGGTGTTATCGGCAAATATACGATGGATAAAATCCTGACTGAAGGCCGTACCACCGTGCGTAGTGATACCCAACGCGTACTGGAAGAAACCATTCGTCCGTACAAAATGGGTATCACCATCCAGGACGTCAACTTCCAGACTGCGCGTCCGCCGGAAGAAGTGAAAGCTTCCTTCGATAATGCGATCGCTGCCCGTGAAAGAGAGCAACAGTCTATTCGTGAAGCAGAAGCTTATGCGAACCAGATCCAGCCTCTGGCAAACGGTGAAGCACAGCGCTTGCTGGAAGATGCTAAAGCTTATAAAGATCGTACGGTTCTGGAAGCACAGGGTGAAGTGGCCCGTTTCTCCAAACTGTTACCTGAATATAAAGCTGCGCCTGAAATTACCCGCGAACGTCTGTATATCGAAACCATGGAAAAAGTGCTCAGCCACACCCGTAAAGTGCTGGTGAGTGATAAAGGGAATAACCTGATGGTCTTGCCGTTGGATCAAATGTTGCGCGGAAATAACGCTGCTGCAAATGATACCAGCAAGAATGATGAAACAGGTCTGTTGCCTTCCGTTCCTGGGTTGACCAGCAGTAATAGTAAAAGCAGTGCCGATAACAGCAGTTCCCGTTCGTCTGGCAGTGTCATGGACCAGCGCCGTGCAAATGCACAGCGTGACGATACACTTCGCGTAGGGAGAGAATAACAATGCGTAAGTCATTTTTACTTATCGTCGTTGTGGTGCTGGTGGCGCTTTATGCCTCACTGTTTGTGGTCCAGGAAGGTCAGCGTGGCATCGTGCTGCGTTTTGGCAAAGTTCTGCGCGACAGTGATAACAAACCGCTGGTTTATGCACCGGGCCTGCATTTCAAAGTTCCATTCGTGGAATCCATTAAAATGCTCGACGCGCGTATCCAGACCATGGATAACCAGGCTGATCGCTTCGTGACCAGCGAGAAGAAAGACTTAATCGTCGATTCTTACCTGAAATGGCGTATCAGTGATTTTAGCCGTTACTACCTGGCAACGGGCGGCGGTGATGTGTCTCAGGCAGAAATCCTGCTGAAGCGTAAATTCAGTGACCGTCTGCGTTCTGAAATTGGTCGTCTTGACGTAAAAGACATCGTGACCGATTCCCGTGGTCGTCTGACCCTGGATGTGCGTGATGCATTGAACACCGGTAGCGTAGGCGATGAGCCTGAAGCAACCACTGAAGCCGATGATGCGATTGCCTCTGCAGCAAAACGTGTTGAGCAGGAAACCAAAGGTAAACAACCTGCGGTGAACCCGAACAGCATGGCGGCATTGGGTATTGAAGTGGTGGATGTACGTCTGAAACAAATCAACTTGCCGGAAGAAGTGTCCAGCGCGATTTACGATCGTATGCGTGCTGAACGTAATGCGGTGGCATTGCGTCACATCTCCCAGGGTAAAGAAGAGGCGACTAAAATCCAGGCGGCTGCGGATTACGAGAGAACACGTACCGTTGCTGAAGCAGAACGTACTGCCCGTATCACCCGTGGTGAGGGGGATGCCGAAGCGGCGAAACTGTTTGCTGACGCGTTCAGCCAGGATCCTGACTTCTACGCATTCATCCGTAGCCTGCGTGCTTACGAGGCCAGCTTCAAGAGCGGCAACGACGTCATGGTGTTAAGCCCTGACAGCGATTTCTTCCGCTTCATGAAGTCACCTGAAAAAAATAAATAATTGCTTCTGCAATTTCCAAAAGGTCCCTTAGGGGGCCTTTTGTCTTTTCTGAAACCCTCTCTTTTAAGAAGGGATGTTGCGAGACTGACTCATCATGAATTCGACAATCTGGCTGGCGCTGGCATTAGTTTTGGTTCTTGAAGGCCTGGGACCAATGATTTATCCAAAAACGTGGAGAAAAATGATCCTTTCGCTGGCGAATCTTCCGGACACGGTTTTACGCCGTTTTGGCGGTGGTCTTGTGGTTGCAGGCTTCGTAATTTACTACATGTTGCGTAGTCGTGTGGGAGGGTGAGGTTTTGTTACATGCGGTGTGTCACGTCTCGCTGAGACCGGTAGCACGCAATTAAAATTTTTCCCGCAAACGTGTGCTAAAAGTGCTGGAAAGCACAGAATGAGATGTTAGAATCCTTTTTTAAGCAACCTGGTGATTCTTGAGATGGGTAAGAACGTCGTCGTACTCGGCACTCAATGGGGTGATGAAGGGAAAGGCAAGGTCGTAGACCTGCTTACTGAACGGGCTAAATATGTTGTGCGCTATCAGGGCGGTCACAACGCCGGTCACACTCTGGTTATCAACGGTGAAAAAACCGTTCTTCATTTAATTCCGTCTGGCATTTTGCGTGAAAACGTGACCAGCATCATCGGCAACGGTGTTGTTCTGGCTCCTGACGCCTTAATGAAAGAAATGGGCGAACTTGAAGCTCGTGGCATCCCTGTACGCGAACGTCTGTTACTGTCTGAAGCTTGCCCGCTGATCCTGCCTTACCATGTCGCACTGGACATGGCGCGTGAGAAAGCGCGTGGCGATAAAGCGATCGGTACGACCGGTCGTGGTATTGGCCCGGCTTATGAAGATAAAGTGGCTCGTCGCGGTTTGCGCGTAGGCGATCTCTTCAACAAAGAAACTTTCGCTATCAAGCTGAAAGAAATCATCGAATACCATAACTTCCAGTTGGTTAACTACTACAAAGTAGAAGCCGTTGATTTCCAGAAAACGTTGGATGATGTGATGGCGATTGCCGACATCCTGACGGCTATGGTTGTTGACGTGTCTGAGCTGCTGGACGGCGCGCGTAAGCGTGGTGACCTGATCATGTTCGAAGGCGCGCAAGGCACGCTTCTGGATATCGACCACGGGACTTATCCGTACGTCACCTCTTCCAATACCACTGCTGGCGGCGTTGCCACCGGTTCGGGCATTGGTCCACGTTATGTTGATTATGTGCTGGGCATTGTGAAAGCCTACTCTACCCGCGTGGGTGCAGGTCCGTTCCCGACTGAACTGTTTGATGAAACCGGCGAGTTCCTGCGTAAGCAAGGTAACGAGTTTGGTGCGACCACTGGCCGTAGCCGTCGTTGTGGCTGGCTGGACATCGTAGCGGTGCGTCGTTCTGTGCAGATCAACTCCCTGTCTGGTTTCTGTCTGACCAAACTGGATGTGCTGGACGGTCTGAAAGAAGTGAAGCTGTGTGTCGGTTACCGCATGCCTGATGGCCGCGAAATGACCACCACGCCGCTGGCTGCTGAAGGCTGGGAAGGTATCGAGCCAATCTACGAAATTATGCCAGGCTGGACCGAAACCACCTTTGGCGTGAAAGAAGTGGAAAACCTGCCACAGGCAGCGCTGAATTACATCAAGCGTATCGAAGAACTGACTGAAGTGCCGGTTGATATTATCTCTACTGGCCCGGATCGTAGCGAAACGATGATTCTGCGTGACCCGTTTGATGCATAACAGCCAGAGCTGATTGTGTAAAGACGTCATAACCGGGCAAAATTGCCCGGTTTGTTTTTTTCTGACTCCCTTCGCTTGTTTACTTTCTATAAACCATCCACTATCTAAATGATTAGCTGCAAAGTTCGCGGCTGGTTTATCATCAAAGTGTCATAATAAACAATCATCTTCACCCTGTTGTCATTGCTGACGTGGAAAGACCGGGTAATAGCTACCCAGAGGTATGTGTGCAGTTAACGAGTTTTACTGATTATGGTTTGAGAGCCTTGATTTATATGGCGTCATTGCCGGACGATCAGATGACCAACATTTCGCAGGTCACCGAGGTTTACGGTGTATCGCGTAACCACATGGTGAAAATCATTAATCAGTTGAGCCGTGCTGGTCTGGTCACAGCCGTTCGCGGAAAGAACGGGGGTATCAAGCTGGGCAAGCCCGCAGAGACCATCCGCATTGGCGACGTGGTGCGCGAGCTGGAACCTCTTTCGCTGGTCAACTGTGCCAGTGATTTTTGTCATATCACGCCTGCATGCCGGCTAAAACAAGTCCTGCACACTGCTGTAGAACATTTTCTTGATGAGCTGAATCAGTACACTTTGGCCGATATGGTCAAAGATAACTCAACGCTCTACCAATTATTGCTTGTTGAATGAAAGACTTTCAACAAACTGCTGATGACAACGGAGGAACCGCTATGTCACAAGATCCATTCCTGGAACGAGAAGCAGAAAAATACGAATCACCTATTCCCAGCCGTGAATTTATTCTGGAACACCTCGCCAAACGTGAAACCCCAGCCAGCCGGGAAGAAATTGGTAACGAACTTAATCTCTCCGGAGAAGAAGCACTGGAAGCCCTGCGTCGCCGTCTGCGCGCGATGGAGCGTGACGGGCAGTTAGTCTTTACCCGTCGCCAGTGTTACGCGCTGCCTGAGCGTCTTGACTTGCTGAAAGGCACGGTCATCGGTCATCGCGATGGTTACGGTTTCCTGCGCCTTGAAGGCGTAAAGAAAGACGATGTGTATCTTTCTGCGGAACAAATGAAAATGTGCATCCACGGCGACGTGGTACTGGCACAGCCAGTCGGAACCGACCGTAAAGGCCGCCGTGAAGCTCGCATCGTGCGTGTTCTGGTGCCGAAAACCAGCCAGATTGTGGGTCGCTACTTTACTGACGCTGGCGCCGGTTTTGTGGTGCCTGACGACAGCCGCCTGAGCTTTGATATCCTGATCCCGGCTGACGCCATTAATGGCGCACGCATGGGCTATATGGTGGTCGTTGAGCTGACACAGCGTCCGACCCGACGCACTAAAGCGGTCGGTAAAATCGTTGAGGTCCTCGGGGATAAAATGGGTACCAACATGGCGGTAGATATCGCTCTGCGTACTCATGAAATCCCCCACGTCTGGCCGCCACAGGTGCTGAAACAGGTCGAAGACCTGAGCGAACAGGTGCCGGAAGAAGCGAAAAAAGGCCGTGTCGATTTACGCAGTCTGCCGCTGGTCACCATTGATGGTGAAGATGCGCGCGACTTCGATGATGCCGTATATTGCGAGAAAAAACGCGGCGGTGGCTGGCGCCTGTGGGTGGCCATTGCCGACGTGAGCTATTACGTCCGTCACGGCACGGCGCTGGATGATGAAGCCCGCAGCCGTGCTACGTCGGTGTACTTCCCGTCGCAGGTTGTCCCGATGCTGCCGGAAGTGCTGTCCAACGGCCTGTGTTCCCTGAACCCACAGGTAGACCGCCTGTGCATGGTTTGTGAGATGACGATCTCCGCCCAGGGTAAGCTGACCAGCTCTAAGTTCTACGAAGCGGTAATGAGCTCTCATGCACGTCTGACATACAACAAAGTCTGGCGCATCATCGAAGGCGATCCGGAACTGCGCGAGCAATATTCGCCGCTGGTTAAGCATTTGCTTGAACTGCACACCATGTACAAAATGTTGGATCAGGCGCGTGCAGAGCGCGGCGGTATTGCGTTCGAAACCGAAGAAGCGAAATTTATCTTTAATGCTGAGCGTCGTATCGAACGTGTCGAGCCGACTGTACGTAACGATGCTCATAAACTGATTGAAGAGTGCATGATTCTGGCGAACATCGCTGCCGCACGTTTTGTTGAAAAACATAACGAACCGGCACTGTTCCGTGTGCATGACCGTCCAAGCGATGACCATATCTCCGCGCTGAAAAGCGTGTTGGGTGAACTGGGCCTGGTGATGGGCGGCGGCATGAAGCCTGAGCCGAAGGATTATGCTCAGATCATGGATGAACTGGCCGGCCGTCCTGACCGCGAAATGCTGCAAACCATGCTGTTGCGTTCGATGAAACAGGCGATTTACGATCCGGAAAACCGTGGCCACTTTGGTCTGGCGTTACCGTCTTACGGGCATTTCACTTCGCCAATCCGTCGTTATCCGGATCTGGCATTGCACCGTGCGATCAAGTATCTGCTGGCGAAAGAGCATGGCACGCTGAAAGATCGCTGGACGCCGACCGGTGGCTGGCACAGTGATTACGAAGATATGTTGCAACTCGGTGAGCATTGTTCGATGGCGGAACGCCGCGCGGACGAAGCCACCCGCAACGTGGCTGACTGGCTGAAATGCGATTTCATGCAGGATCATGTGGGTGAAGTCTTCACCGGCATTATCGCCAGTGTCACTGGCTTCGGTTTCTTCGTACGCCTCAACGATCTGTTCATTGACGGTCTGGTGCACGTCTCATCGCTTGACAACGATTATTACCGTTACGATAACATCGGCCAGCGTCTGGTGGGCGAATCCTCCGGTGCGGTTTACCGCCTGGGCGATACGGTAGAAATTCGCGTCGAAGCGGTGCACATGGACGAACGTAAAATCGATTTCGCGCTGGTGTCCAGCACCCGCAAAGCGCGGGGCGAAGGCAAAACCGCGCGTGACCGCGCGAAAAAAGGGGGCGAACGTACCCTGCGTTCTGCTGCGCCAGCCAACGCTGGCCGTCGCCGCAGCGCTAAGAAAAACGTGAACTTTGAACCGGACAGCGCATTCCGCAAAGATGATGCGAAACCGGCAAAACCTAAGAAAGAAAAAGCAGTCAGTGCTGTGGGTAAAGACGGTAAGCCGAAGAAAGCCAAAAAGCCTTCTGACAAAACCGCAAAAATTGCGGCGGCGACCAGAGCCAAACGCGCGAAGAAAAAGCAGTCTGACAGCTAATCCTTTCTGACGATTCTTCTATGATAGAATCGTCTGTAACTATCCTTACTAAATTGCGGACAGCATGCTGTCCGCAAGTCTATTTTAAAGAGCATCATGAGCGAAATTATTTACGGTATTCATTCCGTTAAAGCCTTACTCGACAACGATCCGCAACGCTTTCTGGAAGTTTTTATCCTGAAAGGCCGTGACGATAAACGCCTGAAACCGCTGATCGACGAGCTGGAAGCCAGCGGTATTGTCATCCAGGTGGCGAGCCGCCAGTGGCTGGATGAGAAATCCGAAGGTGCTGTGCATCAGGGGATCATCGCGCGTGTGCGTGAAGGTCGTCAGTATCAGGAAAATGACCTGCCTGCGTTGCTCGAAAGCCTTGATTGTCCGTTCCTGCTGGTGCTTGATGGCGTAACGGACCCGCATAACCTGGGCGCCTGTCTGCGTACTGCGGATGCCGCCGGGGTTCACGCGGTAATTGTTCCGCGTGACCGTTCTGCGAAACTGAATGCCACTGCGAAGAAAGTCGCCAGCGGTGCCGCTGAAAACGTGCCGCTGATCAACGTGACCAATCTGGCGCGTACATTGCGCGTACTGCAGGAACATAATGTCTGGATCGTCGGCACGGCCGGTGAGGCCGATCATGATCTGTTCCAGAGTAAAATGACAGGCCCGATGGCACTGGTGATGGGGGCGGAAGGTGAAGGCATGCGCCGGCTGACCCGCGAACACTGTGACGAGCTGATCAGCATCCCCATGGCGGGGAGTGTCTCTTCCCTGAACGTTTCTGTAGCCACCGGTGTTTGTCTGTTCGAAGCGGTTCGCCAGCGCGGTCTGAAGAAGAGTTGATTGTTATTTTTTGCGCTGATTAAAACGGGAGCCTCAGGGCTCCCGTTTGCATTTCTGCGTTTGTGATCTGTCCGCCTGTTAATTCCCCGATTTTTACCATACTTACGCCATATCCTTTTGACAGGGAGCAGGCGATGGACTGGGAAACACACCGGGTTTTCAATCAACCCAAGCCGCTGAGTAACAGTAATTTATTTCTTTCCGATACGCCGCTGCGTGAAGCGGTTTCCCGCCAGCAGGCGGGCTGGGATGCAGATGTGCTGGCGTCCCTCGGGCAACAATTAGGTTCTGCGGAATCGCTTGAGCTGGGAAGGCTGGCGAATGCTAATCCGCCTGATCTTTTGCGCTATGACGCTACCGGCGAGCGTCTTGATGACGTGCGTTTCCACCCGGCATGGCATCTGCTGATGCAGGGGCTGATCGCCAACCGTGTGCACAATTTACCGTGGCAGGAAGAGGCGCGGGTGGGAGCAGTAGTGGCGCGTGCAGCGCGTTTTATTCTTCACGGCCAGGTTGAAGCGGGGACGCTATGTCCGGTGACAATGACATTTGGTGCGATCCCGCTGCTGCAAAAATATCTTCCGCCGGATTTCAGTGGCTGGATGAAACCCCTGTTATCTGACCGTTATGATCCGCATCTGCAAGCCGGCGATCAGAAGAAAGGCGTGCTGATCGGTATGGGCATGACGGAAAAACAGGGGGCTCGGACGTGCTCAGTAACACCACGCGGGCGACAGCGCTGGAAGGCCGCGGTAGCGGAAAACCTTATCACCTGGTGGGGCACAAATGGTTTTTCTCCGTGCCGCAAAGTGATGCACATCTGGTGTTGGCGCAGGCAGGTGGCGGACTTTCCTGTTTCTTTTTGCCACGGATTTTGCCTGACGGATCACGCAATGCTATCCGCATTGAGCGGCTGAAGGACAAACTCGGTAACCGTTCGAATGCCAGCAGTGAAGTGGAGTTTCAGAACGCCACTGGCTGGTTGCTGGGAGAGGAAGGTGAAGGCATTCGTCATATCCTCAAAATGGGCGGTCATACACGGTTTGACTGTGCGCTGGGCAGCCACGCCATGATGCGCCGGGCATTGTCCGTAGCGTTGTATCATGCGTTCCAGCGACAGGTGTTTGGTAAGCCCTTAACCGAACAGCCTATGATGCGTCAGACACTCAGCCGGATGGCGTTATATCTGGAAGGGCAAACCCTGCTACTGATGCGTCTGGCTACCGCTTGCGGAGAGCGCAATAATCCGGCGGAACAATTGTTATGCCGCCTGCTCACGCCCGCTGCGAAGTTCGAAGTCTGCCGTCAGGGGATGCCGTTTGTAGCCGGGGCGATGGAAGTGCTGGGGGGGATTGGCTATTGCGAAGATAGCGAGTTACCGCGTTTGTATCGCGAAATGCCGGTCAACAGTATCTGGGAAGGGTCGGGAAATATCATGTGTCTTGATGTGTTGCGCACGCTGAAAAAGCTGCCTGCCAGTGCGGAAATGGTTCAGCAGATTTTGCAGCAGGTGCGCGGACAAAACCGCATCTTTGACCGGGTGTCACGCCAGTTTTTACACCGGCTGCATGCGCCGGAAGAAGCGCAAGGGCGCTGGCTGACCGGCCAGCTATGTAACCTGATGACAGCGACGCAAATGCTGGCGTTTGCGTCGCCACCGGTGGCAGATGCGTGGTGTCGCATGGTGCTGGATCCGCGCGGAGAAACACGACTGCCGGAACGGCTATGTCAGTTACTGCTCAACCGCGCCATCGGCGCTGAATAACGAACGTTTAGCGGTAAAGTATGGCCTGAGAATACCAGCGGCCTGGCATGATGGTTTCGCTGTTAAACATAATCACGTAGTAACGGGCACCCGCAGCGTCGGCTTTGCGCTGGATTTCGGCTTCGGCATCCATCGGGCTGCCAATTACGTCAGCAGTAACATTACCAATTTTGGTCAGCGTGGAGGTTTGCGCCCGGGTAATTTCCTGCGCTTTGTCCGTCGGTGCAGGCGGTGCAACCGGTACGGTTTGCGTCAGATGACTGCAACCATTCAGTGCCACCAGTAAAAGCAGCAGGGCAGGGCGTCGGAGAAATGTCATCGTGATTTCCGGTAAAAGGGTAATGATCAAAGTGTAGCCCTTTCACCGGTATGCTGGCGAGTCTGCGTGGCATTTATTGCCGCGCAGACTCGCATTCTATCGTTCGGAAATTTTAAAGACGCTGACCAGTTGTGAGAGATGGCGACCTTGTTCACTGAGTGCCGCCGCAGTTTGCTGGGAATTTTCCACCAGTGTGGCGTTTTCCTGCGTCGCTTTGCCAATCTGCATAATGGCAATATTTACCTGCGAAATACCGGAAGACTGTTCGTGTGCTGCCACATCGATATCGCTCATCAGCACTTTTACCTGATTAATGCCCTGTAAGATATTGCTCATGTTTGCCTGCGTTTTGGCCGCGCTCTGATGGCCGTCTTCGACTTTATTCAGGGAATCTGCGACCAGATTTTCAATCTCTTTCACGGCATTTGAACTGCGCTGCGCCAGTGCCCTGACTTCCGAGGCGACAACCGCAAATCCGCGTCCGTGCTCACCGGCTCTGGCGGCCTCTACGGCGGCATTAAGGGCCAGGATATTAGTCTGGAAGGCAATGCCTTCGATAACGGTTGTGATATCCGCGATGCGCGTTGAAGCGTGTTTAATCGCCTCCATGCTCATGACCGACTGATTCACCGCCTCCGCGCCAACGGTGGCCGCTTTATCGGTCTGTTGCACCAGCTGTGTGGCCTGTGTGGCGTTGTCCGCAGTGTTCTGAACGGTAGCGGTAATCTGCTCCATACTGGCCGATGTTTCTTCAAGACTGCTGGCTTGTGTGCCGATTTGCTGAGTGATCTGATCGCTGTCGTGCGCTAATCCTTGGGTATTCATCATGATTTCAGACGAAACCTGCCGTACCTCGCCGACAATTTTTTCCAGCCCGTGACCAATACCGTCCATGGCATGCATCAGTGCACCAATTTCATCGATGCGCTGCGTCTCAGCGCGCGCGCGCAGGTCCCCGCTGGCATATTGTTGTGCGATACGCACGACCTCGCTCAGCGGGCGGCTGACCAGTTTGCGGGTCAGTCCGATAAACAGAGCCGCAAAACACGCCAGCGCCAGCAGGCTTATCAGCAGAAACTGATTGCGCGTACTGTTGACCTGTTCCATCAGGCTGTTTTTATCTGTGCTGCCCACGACCACCCAATGCCAGGCCGGAACATTCGCATATACCATAAATTGCTGATGTTGGCTGGCCGCATCCATGTATTCGCGCTGGCCTTTTGGCTGCGACATGACCTGTTGTAACTCGCCGTCAGGCCACGCAGGGGTTTTACCTTCCCCGGTCGGATGAACCAGATATTTACCCCGATCTTTCCCCGGTGCACTGTTGAGCACAAAGAAATACCCTTTCTCACCAATACGTTTGGACAGGATTTTCTGGCGCATATCGGCATATTCTGCCGTGATATCGACACCCACGAACAAAATCCCGATCACATTGCCCTGCGCATCGCGCACCGGCTGGTATTTGGTAATGTATTGTTTACCAAATAACGTCGCCAGTCCGTTAAAGGATTGTCCGGCCATGATCTGTGCATAAGCCGGGCTGGTATTGTCGAGCAACGTGCCAATAGCGCGGTTGCCGTCCTGTTTTTTCAGGGACGTGGTTACGCGGATAAAGTCATCGCCGCGTCGGGCAAATATCGTAGAAATTGCGCCGGTGCGTGCCAGAAAATCATCAGGGATTTTACTGTCCAGATTCAGTGGCGTACCACCTGCTTTAATGACCGGTGTGGACTGATTACCCACCATGATCGGGCTGGTAGTGTCCAGTTCGAAATCCGACGGCAGAAAATGACTGAACAGACGCGTATAGCTGTCCACTTCCGCATTCAGGCTGGCGTTGTACATTTCAATCATATCTACCACGCCGGTGACCTGTTCAGAAATGGCGTTAACGGTCAGTTCACTGACCTGCTTTCCGGCAGAATGCGTCAGTGACAAAGTGAAAATAATAAATAAGGTTCCGACGAGCAGAGAGGCGATGCTGGCCAGTTTTGCGCCAATGCTCCACCGTCGAAATGCACGTTTTGATGCTTTTTTCATGGTTTTTTCCCGTTAGCTTCTGATAGCGCACTAACGGCGGATAACGGGAAAGGATTAATGTTCAAATGTAACTATTTATTTCATTTTAAATTGATCTGAATCAATGAAATAAATGCGAATGTGTGAATTTGGATTAAGGCTGGCCCACTGAAAAAGCGGGTTTCGAATAACGGGTTATAAACCATACGAAAAAGGTTGTGGTCGCGATTTTTCAGACCCGTAGAATATCAACACCGACAGAGACCGAAATTTTTTCTAAATACGCAGGGGAAGATACGATGGTTGAGATGTACGAAGAAAATATTGACGGGATCCAGGTGATTCATGCCGTGCCCGCCGGCCAGTATCAGCAGCAACTCCCGACGATTTTTTTCTATCACGGTTTTCTGTCTTCTAAAGAGATTTACTCGTATTTCGGCTACACACTGGCGAAAACGGGTTTTCGAGTGATCCTGCCTGATGCGTTAATGCACGGCGCACGTGCGGAACACAGTGAAGAGCGCTGTCTGGCGAATTTCTGGCATATTTTACAGAACAATATTGATGAGCTGGCCTTGCTAAAAGAAGCGTTTGTCGGACGGGGTCTGGCGGATCCGCAGCGTTTAGGCGTCGGCGGCGTTTCTATGGGCGGCATGACCACCATGGCAGCGCTGATCAAATTCCCGTGGATTAAAGCGGCGGCAAACCTGATGGGTTCTGGTTATTTTGCGCGTTTATCCCACCATCTTTTCCCTGCTTACAATGCCGGTGGCATTGTGCAGCGTGACATATTTGAACGCGAGATTGCGCCTTTACTGCGTCTGGATTTCAGCGGTAAAGCAGCATTAATCGCAGATATTCCTTTGTTTGTCTGGCATGGTGAAGAAGATGATGTGGTGCCGTTTGGCGAAAGCCAGCGTTTGCGGCAGGAGCTGGCTGAAAGTGGCGCGGATACCCATCTGACTTTTATTTCTGAGGCCGGTGCAAAGCATAAAGTCTCGGTTCATGCGCTGGCTGAAGCCACAGCTTTCTTTGCCGAAAAGCTGTAAAGAAATTAATCTGCCTTTCTCCTTGAGTTTCCCACAGGCTGTACATATAATTGCGCGTCATTTTTTCGACCGCACACAAACACGTTCCTTGCTTCCATGGGCCGCGGTTGACCCTGACAGGAGGCTGAATAATCCGTAAGGAGCAATTCGATGCGTCATTACGAAATCGTTTTTATGGTTCACCCTGACCAAAGCGAACAGGTTCCGGGCATGATCGAGCGTTACAGTGCAGTAATCACTAACGCTGCGGGTCAGATTCACCGTCTGGAAGACTGGGGCCGCCGTCAACTGGCTTACCCGATCAACAAACTGCACAAAGCGCACTACGTTCTGCTGAACGTTGAAGCGCCGCAGGAAGCGATCGATGAGCTGGAAACTAACTTCCGCTTCAACGACGCCGTTATCCGTAGCATGGTTATGCGTACTAAACACGCGGTAACTGAAGCATCTCCAATGGTTAAAGCAAAAGACGAACGTCGTGATCGTCGTGAAGATTTTGCTGAAGCTAATGATGATGCTGAAGCTGGGGATTCTGAAGAGTAATTGCCGTGACGGCGAATCGTCTGGTGTTGTCAGGCACTGTGTGCAAGACCCCCATTCGTAAAGTCAGTCCTTCGGGCATTCCGCATTGCCAGTTTGTGCTAGAGCATAAATCATCGCAGCAGGAAGCCGGATTCAACCGACAAGCATGGTGCAGAATGCCCGTGGTTGTCAGTGGACAAGCGTCACAAGCATTAACTCACAGTATAACGGTCGGCACGCAACTCACTGTTACCGGATTCATTAGCTGCCATCAAGGGCGCAATGGTCTGAATAAAGTGGTGTTACATGCCGAGCAGATTGATTTGATAGATTCTGGAGACTAGCCTAATGGCACGTTATTTCCGTCGTCGCAAGTTCTGCCGTTTCACCGCGGAAGGCGTTGTAGAGATTGATTACAAAGACATCGCTACACTGAAAAACTACATTACCGAAAGCGGTAAAATTGTCCCGAGCCGTATTACCGGTACTCGTGCAAAATACCAGCGTCAGCTCGCTCGTTGCATCAAGCGCGCTCGCTACCTTTCATTGTTGCCATACACTGATCGTCATCAGTAATCGGCCACTGTCTATTAACGACTTTGAGAGGATAAAGTAATGCAAGTTATTCTGCTTGATAAAGTAGCAAACCTGGGCAGCCTGGGTGATCAAGTTAACGTTAAAGCGGGCTACGCTCGTAACTTCCTGGTACCACAGGGCAAAGCTGTTCCTGCTACCAAGAAAAACGTTGAATTTTTCGAAGCACGCCGTGCAGAGCTGGAAGCTAAACTGGCTGACGTTCTGTCCGCTGCTGAAGCTCGCGCAACTAAAATCAACGAACTGGGTTCAGTAACCATCGCGTCTAAATCAGGCGACGAAGGCAAACTGTTCGGCTCTATCGGTACCCGCGATATCGCTGATGCAGTAACTGCTGCTGGCGTTGAAGTTGCTAAAAGCGAAGTTCGTTTGCCGAATGGCGTTCTGCGTACCACTGGTGAACACGAAGTTGAGTTCCAGGTACACAGCGACGTATTCGCTAAACTGAACGTAGTTGTGGTTGCTGAAGCGTAATAACGCGTCAGTTAACCCGTGAAACGCCGGCCTTGTGCCGGCGTTTTGCTTTTCTGCGTTCAGGAAAATGTACAGACAGGGAAAGGATAAAAAACGGATCAGTTGCCGCGCTGGAAACTGCCGTCCGGCTGACGGGTAAATGTCACCGTAACATTTTGATCAGTTGTCACTTGCAGGGCCATGACCACTCCCTGTGCATCACGCTGTATCTTCACTTCCTGCCCGGTCTTCAGAGTGCTCAGCGGTTTGTCCGCTCCTTCTACCCGTGCCATCGAAAATACATCATTGACCGCCATATTATTATCGCGGAACAACTGTGCCAGCGTCTGACCCGATTGCACCTGATAACTGCGCCATGTACCGCTGTTGTCATTACTCTGCGGCTGAACAGGCTCAGGCTGCGCCATTTGCGTAGTACGACCCTGATCGTTACGCAAATCGGCCTGCATGGGGATGCTGGTCGGTTGTTGCGATTGCGACGGTGTATAGGTATTTTCTGGCGTATACGGCCACAACAACGCCAGCAGAATCACCAGGACAGCGAGAATAATGCCGCGGCGGTGTGCATATGGCAGGGGCGACAACCAGTGAAAATCGTCACTCATATGCCAGATTTTGCTCAGCAGCGTTTTGCCCCGGGTTGAGGCGGAAGTTCCGGTCTCCGTTTCTGCAGACGTGATTTCACTCTCACTTTCACTCTGCGGCGCTGTGGTGTCGCGCATCGGCCTTTTCATAATGGCAATCCAGGATCTCAACATGGGTTGATAAATACGGATGGCTTTCCTTCTCCTGGGCGGGATTCTGCCCATGACGACCTCTCTTGTTAACTGTCGTAATGTCGACTGCCTGTTGCTGCCTAGTATAGCTGTTTAACTGCTTGATGCGGAAAGGGACAAAGCACAAATATCACCCAAACGATGCCCTGAAGGCTATCAAATGCGAAAAATTTCCCGAAAAGGGGAAGGAACTGCGTCTGCTGTCATGTTGCCTTACAGAGGATTTTACCCAAAAGCCTTGCGCTGCTATGCTGCGCCTTCGATATTTTTAAGAGCTAAGGAAATTTCATGACTACCCCTTCATTTGACAGCGTAGAAGCGCAGGCAAGTTACGGTATCGGCCTGCAGGTCGGTCAACAATTGCAGGAATCAGGTTTGCAGGGCTTAGAGCCTGACGCACTGCTGGCAGGCTTACGCGATGCGCTGGAAGGGAATACGCCAGCCGTTCCTGTTGACGTGGTTCACCGCGCGCTGCGTGAAGTCCACGAACGTGCTGATACTGTTCGTCGTGAACGTCAGGAAGCTCTGGCTGTTCAGGGGCAGGAATTTCTGGCGGCCAATGCACAGCGCGAAGGCGTGAGCAGCACCGAATCCGGTCTGCAATTCTCTGTCATCACTCAGGGCGAAGGTTCAATCCCGGGCCGCCAGGATCGTGTACGTGTTCACTACACCGGTAAACTGATTGACGGCACTGTGTTCGACAGTTCCGTACAGCGTGGTGAACCGGCTGAATTCCCGGTCAATGGTGTTATCGCAGGCTGGATCGAAGCACTGACCCTGATGCCGGTAGGTTCTAAATGGGAATTGTATATCCCACATAACCTGGCTTACGGTGAACGTGGTGCGGGTGCTTCCATCCCTCCATACAGCGCACTGATCTTTGAAGTTGAGCTGCTGGAAATTCTGTAATTCCTCAGGGATAACAGCAACAGAAAAGGGCGCTTATGCGCCCTTTTCTGTTGCTGAAACCTGACTTATTCGCCACGCAGCGCGCGCGGGAACAACAGGTTGTTTTCCAGATGGATATGCTCCATCAGGTCGGTGATAAATTCGTTGATACCGGCGTACAGTGCCCGCCAGGTCACACACGCCCCGTCAGGCGGCGTTACACCATTGGTCAGGCGTTTAATCTCTTCCAGAATCTGTCCCGCATCATCGTGCTCACGTTCCATGACTGAGATCGGACCGGCGGCCTGACGGCCCATTCCGCCGCGTATCATTGGGAACAGGATCTGTTCTTCTTTCATCATGTGGCTGGTCAGCTCTTCCAGAATCAGTTGCAGTTGAACCGCCAGTCCGTGCGGGCAAGGTAATTTGTCACCGTGTACCCGTTCCACTTTGCCGGCCATCAGAATCAGTTCCGGCAACTCCTGACGGTGACGGTCATGGTAGCGTGGAATAATAAAATCGATAATTTGCGCCAGCGGTGCGGTTTTCCAGTCAGTAGAGGTATCCGGCAGTTGGGCAATTTCAGCAATCTGTTGTTCGATGAGATCAATATCCAGCTCTTTTTTGGTAACCGCGCGCAACAGGGTTTGTTTACCACCGCAGCAAAAATCGAGATCGTACTGACGGAACAAACGTGTAGCACGCGGAATGGCAACAGCCAGAGCGCCAAGGGGTTGGTCGCGATAGTCCATGATGAAGCCTCGTTAAATGAAAGAATCTATAACATGCATTATAAATGCATGTTTAAGTCACGGCTATAGCTCAAAGGAAGTACAGGAAGAAAAAACGCCCCAGGCGGGGCGTTTAAAGGGAGCATTATTTTTGCAAATCGACCCGATAAATCTCGAAACCGATGGCATCCGGGCCTGTTGCCGTCATCGGATATTGAGCGTGGGTTTTGATGAAGTTTGCAGCTTTCTCACCAGGCGAGGTTTCGAAACGGATATCCAGAGGCTGCGATGCCTGAATTGGCGCCAGCTTCCAGTTGTTGTCTGCCGTTGGCGTGACTGCGCCCGCTTTTTTGGTTTCGGCGCCGATGTAGGCCGCAACCACAGAACGGTTTTCATCCGGTGACGCAAACGCGATGTGCGTATCGCCGGTACCTGCGAATTTCCCACCGTAAGCCCGGTAGTTATTGGTGGCAACCAGGAAGGTGGCTTTCAGGTCAATCGGCTTACCGTTGTAGGTCAGGTTTTTAATACGTTCCGCATCTTTATTGATCAGCGTGCATTCACCGTCGAATTTCGCCGGCTGGCTGACATCAATCTGGTAATTCACGCCGTCGATGACGTCGAAATTATAAGTACGGAAACCGTCCCAGTTGATCAGCGACTGCGGTTTAGTGTTGTTCACGTCAATCTGATTAAACTGCCCGGCGGAGCATTCCAGCCAGTCTTTCACTTCCTGCCCGGTGACTTTCATCACCACCAGCGTGTTCGGATACAGATACAAATCCGCTGCATTACGGAAAGTCAGTTCGCCTTTTTCCACTTCCACGAAACTGGCCGGATCGTTTTTACGGCCGCCGACTTTAAACGGCGCCGCAGCAGACAGTACCGGCAGACCGGCTAAATCCGGGTCGCCCTGAATGAAATGTTCGGTATAGGCTTTCTGCGCATTATTGACGATTTGTACCGTCGGGTCGTCCTGAACCAGCGCCAGGTAGCTGTACATATTGTCGTTGGATTTGCCGATTGGCTTACTGACAAATTTACGCGTTGCGTCGTGAGAGGAGGCGAGTACTTTCACCAGACCCTGATCTTCCGCCGCCAGCGATTTCTTCTGCTCTTTATCGTAAATCGGGCGCGCTTCGGCTTTGGCGGTTTCGACTTTCCAACTGCCGCTGTCATTGTTCAGTACCATATCCACGACGCCCAAATGGTCGCCCCACATGCCCGGCATGACGGCAGGAACGCCATTCAGCGTGCCTTGTCTGATATCCGCGCCTTTGATGCTCGCGAATTCTTCGCTCGGAAAAACGGCGTGCGCGTGGCCGAACAGGATGGCATCGATGCCTTTTATCTGGCTCAGGTAATAGACCGAGTTTTCTGCCAGGGTTTTATAAGGATCGCCCGACAGGCCGGAGTGCGGAATAGCGACAATAATGTCGGCACCTTGCTTACGCATTTCCGGGATCCACTTTTTAGCGGTTTCGGTGATATCCGCCACGGTGACTTTGCCCTGCAGATTGGCTTTGTCCCAAACCATGATTTGCGGCGGCACGAAACCGATATAGCCGATGCGCAGATTATGGGATTTACCTTCTCTGTCTTTTACCGCGTTTTCGGTGATCAGGAACGGCGTGAACAGGGGCTTACCGGTTTTCACATCAATCACGTTGGCGTTCACATAAGGGAATTTTGCACCTGCAAGCGCTTTTTGCAGATAATCCAGACCGTAATTAAATTCGTGATTGCCGAGATTGCCTACGGCGTAACCGAGTGTGTTCATTGCCAGATATACGGGGTGGACGTCGCCCTGTTTCAGGCCCTTTGCCGCCATATAATCGCCCAGCGGGCTACCCTGAATGATGTCACCGTTGTCGACTAATACTGAGTTGGTTGCTTCGTTACGTGCCGCATGGATCAGGCTCGCAGTGCGCGCCAGTCCAAATTTATCGGTCGGTTTATCTTTGTAATAATCGAAGTCCATCATGTTGCTGTGCAGGTCCGTAGTTTCCATAATGCGCAGATCCACCTGTGACGCCTGAACGGATGCCGCCGTCAGTGCCGCCAGCAGGGATAACGTCAGATGACGCTTATTCATTGCCTTGCCTCCAGAGAAAGGGATGATGCCCGTAAAGAAAAACCGGATATGTATCTCAAAGTTTGATGAGAATGTAATCAGCTGTCATGGATAAATGTGAGATATAACAACTTTATGGGCTGACTACATTACGGGATAGCTATTCGTAGTAAAAAAAACTAGGCTTTAGTCATGAGAATTAATGCCCTGAGGTAAACGATGTTAGAGCAGATTTGTCAGTTAGCGCGCGATGCCGGTGACGCGATCATGGCGGTGTATGACGGTGAACAACCGCTCGACGCACGCCATAAAAAAGATGATTCACCGGTCACGGCAGCCGATATTGCCGCGCACCACGTGATTAAAGCCGGCCTGCAAAGGTTGGATCCACAAACGCCGATGCTGTCGGAGGAAGATCCGCAAAGCTGGAGTGAACGTCAGACCTGGACACGCTACTGGCTGGTTGACCCGCTGGATGGCACCAAAGAATTCCTGAAACGTAACGGTGAATTCACTGTGAATATTGCGCTGATCGAAGACGGTATTCCGGTGTTAGGCGTGGTGTACGTGCCGGTGACCCAAGTGATGTACAGCGCTGCAGAAGGCAAAGCCTGGAAAGAAGAGCAGGGCGTGCGTCAGCAGATTGCCGTGAAAGAAGCACATCCGCCGCTGGTGGTTGTCAGCCGTTCACACTTCAGTAATGACCCTGAATTGCAGGATTATCTGGCACAACTGGGCGAGCATCAGACTGTGGCGATTGGCTCGTCACTGAAGTTTTGT
Organism: Rahnella perminowiae; assembly: GCF_019049695.1. Classification (NCBI taxonomy): domain Bacteria; kingdom Pseudomonadati; phylum Pseudomonadota; class Gammaproteobacteria; order Enterobacterales; family Yersiniaceae; genus Rahnella; species Rahnella perminowiae. The sequence continues at coordinate 18,946 of NZ_JAFMOT010000167.1, read as the reverse complement.
CTGGTGGCTGAAGGGGCTGCGCAGCTTTATCCGCGCTTCGGGCCGACCAATATCTGGGATACCGGTGCCGGGCATGCTGTCGCGCTGGCCGCCGGAGCGCAGGTACATGACTGGAAAGGCCAGACGCTGAACTATGTGCCACGCGAGTCGTTCCTGAATCCGGGCTTCAGAGTGTCTTTATTCTGATATGACACCCCGGTTTGTGGCCGGGGTTTTCACGTTTTATTCTTTTACCAGGCTATCCACCAACGTAATCACCTGCTGAACATCCTGCGGCGACAATTGTCCGTCTTTAGCGAATTTAATCACTCCGTTTTTATCCAGCACCACTACCGCCGAGCTTTCCGGTTGCAGTTGCCACGCCTTTTTCACCACGCCGTTGCTGTCGACAATCACCTGCGACCACGGAAATTCACGTTTGCCACTTTCAATGCTTTTGCGCACAAACAGGCCGGTGCCGATAATAGCATCGTCAGTATTGACGATAGTGGTGGTCTGGTAACGGTCATGCGGTAAGTTTGCTGCTCTGATGGCGCTGATCAATGGCTCATTCAACGCTTTAGCGCTGCTTCTTCCCGCCATGTGCTGCACGATACGCACTTTTCCAGGCAGTTTGGCGCTGTTCCATTTGCTGTAACTGAACACATCATTAATGTCATTAAGTTCGCCTTTATCATCCACCCCGACCGGTGCCAGACGCTGACCCACGGTAAAGTTGTGGGCAGAGGCAAAAAGCGAAAATGTCATAAAACTGATCACAAAAAGACTTCTTAAAAGCATAGATTCTCCGGGGCACAAAAGAACAGTCACGCCAATCATAGGACGCTGTAAGTGGTCTGTCCTGTTGGTATGTTAAATTTGTGTTGCTGGTTACAAAATTGCCACATAAGGCAGGGTTATACTGCATTTGAATGTCAGGGTTTAAGACAATACTGAAAAGCAATGTAAAAGCAGTTAAATCCACTGGCAATGCCTGACTGCCCTGCTATGTTATAGGTCTCTTCACTATATTTTTCTGTCCCGGTATCTGTCGCCCTGCGACGTGGCCGGTACTGTAGTGATTTAACGGAGAACAATAGAAAAATGAGAATTTTCCAGCGTTACAATCCGATGAAAGTCGCAAAGTACGTTAAGACACTGTTTCGTGGACGTTTGTATATCAAGGACGTCGGCGCTTTTGAGTTTGACCATGGCAAGATTTTGTTGCCCAAGGTTCGTGATAAGCGCCATTTTAGCGTGATGTCTGAAGTTAACCGGCAGGTTACGCATTTACAGACAGAAATGGGCTAATGGCCTTGCGTGTTGTCACTGCGATTTCGCAGCGTACGCAAAAAAAAACGGCTCCCTGCAGGAGCCGTTAGTGTTTCTGATATTTGAATTTTCCATGCTTGCAAAAAAACGCCTTACCCCTGCGCTTTCTTCTCGTCTTTAATTTCCTGCGGCGTTTTTGGCAACAGAGGGGTCACCGGTTGATCGACAATACGCGTCACCAGTAACTGATCAATCTTGTAGCTGTCGATGTCGACCACTTCGAATTTATAGCCGGCGAATTTCACAAAGTCTGTGCGTTTCGGGATTTTACGCAGCATGAACATCATAAAGCCGCCGATGGTTTCATAGTTGCCGGATTGCGGGAATTCCTCGATATGCAGTACGCGCATCACGTCTTCGATAGGTGTCCCCCCCTCGATCAGCCATGAATGCTCGTCACGTGCCACAATCTGTTCTTCCATGCCCTGACCGACAAGGTCACCCATCAGGGTTGTCATCACGTCATTAAGCGTGATTATGCCAACTACCAGCGCATATTCATTGAGGATAACGGCAAAGTCTTCACCCGCCGCTTTGAAACTTTCCAGCGCTTCGGAGAGCGTGAGGGTATCCGGCACAATCAGCGCATTGCGAATCTGCACGCCGCTGCTCAGCATTAAACTCTGGTTACCCAGCACGCGGTTCAGTAAATCTTTCGAATCGACATAACCGACAACCTGATCAATATGACCGTCACATACCAGGAATTTGGAATGCGGGTGGGTGGCGATTTTCTCTTTAATGCTTTCTTCGCTTTCACGCAGGTCAAAAAATATCACGCTTTCACGTGATGTCATGGAAGACGGTACAGTGCGGGATTCCAGCTCAAACACGTTTTCAATCAGCTCATGTTCCTGCTTACGCAGCACACCCGCCAGCGCACCAGCCTCTACCACCGCATAAATATCGTCGGAGGTGATGTCGTCGTTGCGCACCATCGGTAGTTTGAAAATGCGAAAGATCGTATTGGCCATTCCGTTGAAGAACCACACCATCGGGCGGCAGATCATCAGACAGAAACGCATCGGGTTGACTATACGGACGGCAACCGACTCAGGTGAAATCATACCGATGCGCTTCGGTGTCAGGTCAGCAAACAGAATAAACAAGCTGGTAACCAACACGAAGGAACAGATAAAGCTGATTTGATCCGCCAGTTCAGGCGACATGAAGCGGATGAAAAACGTCTGGAAAGCAGGGGAGAATGCGGCATCACCCACAATACCACCAAGGATCGCGACGGCATTGAGGCCAATTTGCACAACCGTAAAGAACAAACCAGGCGTCGCCTGTAATTTCATAACATGGGCGGCATTGACGTTTCCTTCGTCTGCCAACTGTTTAAGTTTTATCTTGCGGGAAGCGGCCAGCGATATCTCAGACAGCGAGAAAAAGGCACTGATCGCGATTAATAAGAGAATCAGTAAGATACTGTTTAACATAATCTATCCGTTTAACACCGAACTTAACCGGCAGGGAAAGGCACTCATTATTTTTGTTGCTTAAAGAACACCATTTTAAGAAAACCATTAAAAAGTTGTTCAGAAGAAAAAAGCGTTAAGAATGAAAAACAAAGATAATTGCCAGAAATAGTTTCAAGTGCCACATTTGTGACCCGCATAGTATAGCAGCAGCACTGAGACTGCCGCCAGCGCTTAAAAATGCCGCATTATTGCGGCGGCAGACAGACGCCGATGCCGCCTAATCCGCAGTAGCCTTCCGGGTTTTTAAACAGATATTGCTGATGTTCGTCTTCTGCATAATAGAACGGCAGGGCTTCGGTGATTTCCGTGGTGATGGTGCGTTTATCGTTCGCTTCGTCCATCGCTTGCTGGAAACTCGCCAGGCTTGCCAGCGCCTGATCCTGCTGTTCTGCACTCAGCACATACAGCGCGGAGCGATATTGCGTGCCGATATCGCCGCCCTGACGCATGCCTTGCGCCGGGTCGTGATTCTCCCAAAAAATCTGCAGCAGTTTTGTGTAGCTGATTACCGCCGGGTCAAAGACCACACGCACGACTTCCGCATGGCCTGTCTGGCCAGTGCACACTTCCCGATAGGTCGGGTTCGGTGTGAAACCGCCGCTGTAACCGGCTGCCGTGCTGTAAACCCCTTCCTGTTGCCAGAACAAACGTTCTACACCCCAGAAGCAGCCCATCGCAAAAATCGCGACTTCCATGTTATCAGGGACATGTGTCATTGAATGATCATTTACTGCATGAAGGGTCGCCACCGGCATAGGGGTTGTACGGCCAGGTAACGCTTCTGCCTGAGTGACAGACTGCGTTTTATCGGAAAGTTGCACCACGGGAAACTCCAGTTGTTGCTTTAGTGAACGAGGTTTGTAACAAAAAGTTGGTACGAATAACAACGACCACAGGTCAGTGTTAGTTGTATCTGATTGCGTCTTTGCACACAATACGGAGGACGTTGCTTCGTCGTTGAACATTTTCAGAGGATTAGCACTAAAATGCTTTCATCAGACGTTAAAAAGATGAATCTGCCAAAGACGGGCGGATAATCTCCGGCGGGCATCTGATATTTTAACAGGACAGTAAAATTTAGCAGGAGTGCGTGTGCCACGATATCGTGAACTGGGTTTGTTATTGGTACTGCTGGCCCCCTCACTTTCCATGGCAGCGAAGGTGCGTTTGCAACTGGAAGGCCTGGATGGCGATTTAGAAAGGAACGTCCGCGTTCGTTTATCATCAATTCAAAGCGATGAAGTCGGGGCTAACGGACGGTTCCGTGCCCGTGTGAGTACCGCCATTGAGCAGGGTTTACGGCCACTGGGGTATTATTCGCCGACCATCGATTTTGATTACCGTGAAACGCCGCCGCCGGGGCGTCCGGTTTTGATTGCCAAAGTGACACCGGGAATACCCGTAAAGATCGCTGGCACCCGCGTAGTGATTGAAGGGCAGGCGGAAAAAGATAATGAATTCGAACAGCTCAAACAGCGCGATGTACCTGCGGTAGGGACGATTTTAAACCACGGGACGTACGACAATTTCAAAAGCGCATTGACCGGCATTGCCCTGCGCAAAGGCTATTTTGACGCCACGATGCGCAAAAGCCAGCTGGGTGTCATCGAAGATGAACACAAAGCGTTCTGGGACATTCAGTTCGACAGCGGTGAGCGTTACCGCTTCGGTGACGTCCATTATCAGGGATCGCAGATCCGTGATGAATATCTGCAAAATCTGGTGCCATTCCATCAGGGCGATTATTACACCACCGCGCAACTGGCTGAACTTAACCGTCGCCTGTCTGCTACCGGGTGGTTTAATTCCGTTGTCGTGTCCCCAGATTTTACTGATGCCAAAACCACGAAAACTTTGCCGCTGAATGCCGTGGTGTCACCGCGTACCGAAAATACGATCGAAACCGGTATCGGTTATTCCACGGACATCGGCCCGCGGGTGACGGCCAACTGGAAGAAACCGTGGGTTAACGATCGCGGGCAGAGTTTTGAAACCTCAACCACGCTTTCCGGACCGGAGCAATCTTTAGATCTCAGTTATAAAATTCCGCTGCTGAAATCCCCGCTGGAACAATACTATCTGGTGCAGGGCGGCTTCAAACGTGAAGATCTTAACGATACCAATTCAGATTCCACGACGGTGAACCTGGCGCGTTATTGGGATCTTTCCAGCGGCTGGCAACATGCGGTCAATCTGCGCTGGAGCCTCGATCACTTTACGCAGGGTAGCGTCACCAATACCACCATGTTGATCTACCCGGGCGTCAGTCTCAACCGCACGCGTCAGCGCGGCGGCCTGATGCCAACCTGGGGCGATTCCCAGCGTTATTCTCTTGATGTGTCCAACACCACCTGGGGGTCTGACGTCGATTTTGCAGTCGTTCAGGCGCAAAACGTTTGGATCCGTACGCTGGCTGACAAACATCGTTTCGTATTTCGTGGCAATCTCGGCTGGATTGAAACCAACGATTTTGAGCGTGTGCCGCCGTCCCTGCGCTTCTTCGCCGGGGGTGACCGCAGCATTCGCGGCTACAAATACAAATCCATTTCTCCGCGGGATGACGAAGGCAAACTGACCGGTGCGTCCTATCTGGGCACCGGTTCGGTGGAATATCAGTACAACGTAACCGGAAAATGGTGGGGTGCGGTGTTTGTCGATTCCGGCGAGGCGGTTAATGACATTACACAAAACGATTTCAAAACCGGTGCGGGTGTGGGTGTGCGCTGGGCTTCACCGATCGGCCCGGTGAAACTCGATGTTGCCGCCCCTGTGGGTGACAAAGATGAGCATGGATTGCAGTTTTATATCGGCTTGGGTCCGGAATTATGAGTTTATTTAAAAAGATCTGCCTGGGATTCCTGATTTTCCTGGTGTTGTTAATCAGCCTGGTGGCCTTTCTGGTCGGCACACAAACCGGCCTGCATCTGTTAATCAACGGCGCTAACCGCTTTGTGCCGGGGCTGAACATTGCCAGTACCGAAGGTGGGTGGCGTGACCTGACGCTGAAAGGTGTGCATTACGAAATGCCGGGCGTTGATGTCAAAGCCGGGGAGTTTCACCTCTCCCTTGATTTCTCCTGCCTGAAAAACAGCGCGCTGTGCGTCAATGCGTTGCGGGTTAAAGACGTTAATGTGGTGGTCAATACCCAAAAAATGACACCCGCCGCCGCACAACCTGAGCCCGAAAACAGCGAGCCGCTGACCAATCTCAGCACGCCGTATCCGATCACGTTGCGCTTACTGACGCTGGATAACATTAATATCACGCTGGATGACCGGGCTATTTCTCTGGCGTCATTCCGTACAGGGGCCCGCTGGGAAGGCCGCGCAATCCAACTGATGCCCACGCGCATTGGCGGATTACTGATTGCGCTGCCGAAAACGCCGGTCAGCCCGTTACCGGAAGTGGTGCAGGCCGCGCAGGATAAAGCCGTCGAAAAAGCGACCGGCAAACCAGCGGAACCGGCGGCGGTCGTGCCGGAGAAGCCGCTGGGTGAAACCTTGCAGGCATTGTTCGCCAAACCGCTGCTGCCTGAGCTCCCTGATTTCCGTCTGCCGGTCGATCTGGATATTCAGCAAATTCTCGCCGAAAACCTGCGCCTCACCGGTGACACTGATGTGCTGATCACCCGTTTCGAGCTGAAAGCCAGTACGCAAAATCAGCGTGTGACGCTGGATAAACTGATCGTTCGCTCGCCGCAGGGCTCGGTGGATGGTGTGGGGCAGGCGACACTCAACCAGAACTGGCCGGTTGAAATGACCGTCAATACCGCCGTGAATATCGATCCGCTGAAAGGCGAGAAGATCAAACTGAAAGTGGCGGGCGGGCTGCGCGATAAGCTGGATGTTGGTCTAAATCTTTCCGGCCCGGTCCGTGCTCAGCTTGCGCTGCAAACGCAACTGGCAGAAGCCGGATTGCCGCTGGACCTGAAACTCAGCAGCGATGCGCTGCAATGGCCGCTGACCGGTACACCGCAATATCAGGTGAAAGGTTTCACGTTTAACGTCAGCGGTAAAGCGACCGGTTACGCACTTTCGCTACGTTCCGATTTCAAAGGCGATCAGATCCCGCCTGCCACATTGACGCTTGACGGTACAGGCAATGTTGAGCAGTTCAGGCTGAAGTTACTGCGTCTGGCCGCGCTGGAAGGGAATGCCGACCTGACCGGTGTGGTGGACTGGAGTAAAGCCATCAGCTGGAACAGTGAACTGAAGCTGACCGGCATTAACACAGCCAAACAATATCCGGACTGGCCGTCGAAGTTGCAGGGCAAAATCACCACGCGCGGCAGCCTGTATGGCGGTACGTGGCAGATGCAGATCCCCGTATTGGACCTGACCGGGAATGTTAAGCAAAACGCCGTTAAAGCGCAGGGTAACGTGCGTGGAAACAGTTACGGTCAGTGGGATATTCCACAACTGCACCTGGAACTGGGCCGCAACAATCTGGATGTAAAAGGCACACTCAGCGATACCTGGGATCTGGACGCCAAAGTGGACGCGCCGCATCTTGATGGCGCTTTACCGGGGCTGGGCGGCGTAGTGAAGGGAATGCTGCAACTGCGCGGGGATCTCAAGGCACCGAAGTTGCTGGCGGATCTGACCGCGACGGGTCTGAAATGGCAGGCATTGACGGTGCGCCGCGTGGATATTAAAGGCGATGTCAGCTCTACCGATCAGATCCAGGGCAACCTTGCCGTGCGTGTTCAGCAGCTTAAACAGGATGCGCTGGATATTACCGATATCAATCTCGATGCCAAAGGTGACGAGAAAAAACATGAACTGACGTTAAAAGTTGAGGGCAAACCGGTTTCAGGTCACCTGGCGCTGAACGGTAGTTTTGACCGTGCGACCGAGGAATGGAAAGGCAGTATCACCAATACTTTGTTTGATACCCCGGTCGGACAATGGCGTCTGAACCGTTCGGTTGCACTGGATTATTTCAATAAAGAGCAGCGAATTACCGTTGGCCCGCATTGCTGGCAAAACCCGAACGCGGATTTATGTGTGCCGAAAACAATTGATGCCGGCGCCAGCGGACAGGCGAGTGTGGTACTCAACCGTTTTGACCTGGCGATGATCAAACCTTTCCTGACAGATGACACACAACTGAGTGGTGTTTTCAGTGGGAAAGCCGATGTGAGCTGGAAAGCGGAAGGTGGTCTGCCGCAGGCCAGCGTTTCACTGGTGGGTAAAGGTGTCAAAGTTCAGCAACTGGTACAGGGCAGCCCGCTGCCGGTAGCATTTGATACGCTGAATCTGAACGCCGGGCTGAACAACGGGCGTGCCAGTCTCGACTGGCTGATTAAAATCACTCACAACGGTCAGCTTGACGGCAGCATCCAGATTGCCGATCCGCAGGGAAAACGTAACCTCAGCGGTAATGTGAATATTGCCCGTATCTCAATGGACTTGCTGCAGCCCGCGCTGATGGACGGTGAAAAAGCCTCGGGTATTTTGAATGCCAGTCTGCGTCTCGGCGGCAATGCACAGAAGCCGCTGGTCTTCGGCAAACTGGCACTAACCGATGTGGATTTTGACGCGCAATTTATGCCGTTTGATATCACTGATGCCAATATAGGCATCAATTTCAACGGCATGTCTTCCATCATGGAAGGGGTAATCAAAACGGCACAGGGCCAGCTCGAACTGAACGGTAACGCCGACTGGAGTGAGCTTAACGCCTGGCGCGCCCGGATTGCGGCCCGGGGCAACAAAGTGCGGGTTTCCGTGCCGCCGATGGTCCGTCTGGACGTTTCGCCGGATTTAGTGTTTGATGCCACACCGCAGTTGTTCTCGTTAAACGGAACGGTAGATATTCCCTGGGCGCGCATTACGGTGCAGGAGTTACCGGAAAGCGCTGTAGGCGTATCGTCGGATGAAGTGATGCTCAACGATCAGCGTCAGCCGATCGCACCGGCTTCAGCCTCTATTCCGATCAATAGCAATCTGATGGTGAACATTGGTAAAGATGTCCGCCTCGATGCCTTTGGCCTGAAAGCCCGGCTGGAAGGTGCGCTGAAAGTGGCACAGGACAGCCGAGGTCTGGGACTGAACGGGCAAATTAATATTCCGTCCGGACGCTTCCATGCCTACGGGCAGGATCTTATTGTGCGTAAAGGCCAGTTGCTGTTTTCCGGTCCGGCGGACCAACCGCTACTGAATCTGGAAGCGATCCGCAACCCGGATGCGACAGAAAATGATGTAGTGGCTGGTTTGAGAGTGACCGGTGAGGCTGATGCGCCTAAACTTGAAATATTCTCAGATCCGGCGATGTCGCAGCAGGAAGCCTTGTCCTACCTGCTTCGCGGGCAAGGACTAGACAACTCCGGAGGAGACAGCGGCGCAATGACTTCAGCCCTTATCGGGTTAGGGGTTGCGCAAAGTGGTAAACTTGTGGGTAAAATCGGCGAGGCATTCGGTGTCAGCAATCTGGCGCTGGATACTCAGGGCGTGGGAGACAGCTCTCAGGTCGTGGTCAGTGGTTATGTTTTGCCGGGCTTACAGGTGAAATATGGCGTCGGAATATTCGACTCACTGGCAACGCTCACCCTGCGCTACCGGTTGATGCCCAAACTTTACCTGCAGGCGGTATCGGGCATCGATCAGGCATTGGATTTGCTCTATCAGTTTGAGTTCTAATTCATGTGACTTTTACTATACGAATATAAACATGCGAATAATTGTTTACGGTAGCTTACGACGCAAGCAAGGCAACAGTCATTGGATGACGAATGCTCAATGGTTGGGTGACCATGAGCTGGAAGGGTACGCCCTGTATAATCTGGGTCATTATCCTGCTGTTATACCAGGGGAAGGCAAAGTCTATTGCGAAGTTTACCGCATTAACTCGTCCATTATGGCTGAGTTAGATGAGCTGAAAAGTAATACGAAAGATTATCGTCGTGAGCTGATTTCGACACCTTATGGCAGCGCCTGGATTTACCTCTACATTCGCTCACTGGATGGTGTGCCGAGAATTGAGGGTGGCGACTGGGTTAAGCGTAACGAAGCAGTAAGTGAGTAATCTGAGCAAGGTCGTCTTAAAATAATCGTTGTCTGACAGCGCTTAATACATAAAAAAACACCGCCATCTGGCGGTGTTTTTTTATCCGAACGTTGGTCGTTCAAACGGCAGAAAACTTATTTGTTTTTAGCACGTTCGAAAGAGGTCACGATTTCAGCTTTTGCTGCAGCAGCATCTGCCCAACCGTCAACTTTGACCCATTTGCCTTTTTCCAGCGCTTTATATTGCTCGAAGAAGTGGGTGATCTGGCCGCGCAGCAGTTCTGGCAGGTCATTCACATCTTTAATGTGATCGTATTCTTTGCTCAGTTTGGTGTGCGGAACCGCAACAACTTTCGCATCTTCGCCAGATTCGTCCGTCATTTTCAGAACGCCTACCGGACGGCAACGGATCACAGAACCTGGTTGCAGCGGGTATGGTGTTGGAACCAGAACGTCAACCGGGTCGCCATCCAGAGACAGCGTGTGGTTGATGTAACCGTAGTTGCACGGGTAGAACATCGCAGTAGACATGAAACGGTCTACAAACAGTGCACCGGTGTCTTTGTCTACTTCGTACTTGATTGGGTCTGCGTTTGCAGGGATTTCGATCACTACGTAGATATCTTCTGGCAGTTCTTTGCCTGCCGGCACATTCAGTAAGCTCATTGTTGGTTTCCTTCGTTGAACCAGGAATAGAGTGCTGCACATTATAGCCAACTCTCCCGCGATTTCCCGCCCTTTTCATCGAATCGTATATGCGCATTCCCCGGCATGACCTGCTGTTCAACCCCGGCTGAATCTTCCGTCCTGGCAGTAAAATTTACTTGCCTGACATTTTTCCGCGTAACTGCCTGTTTTTCCATTTCTTATCAAGATATTCAAACTATTGCCGATAACAATATTCAAACAAAAAATCAGGATTAACCTGATCCCTACCCATCTGATGCAACTCCTTTTCACCTGAATGGCTGGATAACACCGTATGTTGAATAAGTTGAGCGTAAAAGCCGGTCTGATTGGCCTGCTGGTAGTTATGACATTGATTCTGTTGCTGGTTAGCGTACTGGGTGCAAATGCCATCCGGCAAAGTGCGATTTCGCTGCAACACATTAACCAGCTTCAGGGCGATGAACTGGGTTCACTGGCCGACAGCTACAGTTTTTCGCTGCGCACGCGTGTTGCCAGCGGTGTGGCGGTGCGTCAGCTGGAAATTGGCATGATGGATGATGCGAAAAATACAGCGAACCGCATTGCCGGTTATATCCAACAAGCCGATGCCGATCTGGCGAAATTTGTCAGCATCCAGGATGATACTCAGCAAGGCAGAGATTTATCCGATGCGGTGAAGAAAACCTATGATGCCTATAAAGCTAACGGATTAATGCCGCTGCTGGCAGCAATCCAGGCGCAAAGTGCAGACGGCTATTACGATGTGCTGGAAAATAAAATCACGCCTTACAGCAATGCTTATGATAAAGCGCTGGCGGATTTCCGTACCTACGCCGTAGATAACACCCGTCAGCGGATCGAACAGGCCCGCGCCAATGCACGTATTCAGCTGACGGTGATTATCACGAGTTTTATCATCGCGCTGATTATCGCTGTGCTGGCGTGGTTCGCGTTGCAAAAAATCATTATGCATCCGCTGAATTTCTCTATCGCGCAGCTTGAATATATCGCCAGGGGCGATCTGACCCACGAAATAGATGATTCCCGTAATAACGAAATGGGGCGTCTGCTGAAAGCGATGAAGCAGATGCAGGATTCACTGGCGTTGTCTGTCGGTCGCGTACGTGATGCCGGAAATCAGATCGATGTCGGCTCGCGCGAGCTGGCTGCCGGTAACGTCCACCTGGCGCAGCGCACCGAAGAATCTGCAGCGTCGCTGGAGGAAACTGCCGCGAGTATGGAACAACTGACTTCAACCGTTCGCATGAATGCGGCAAACTCTGACCAGGCTAATCAGCTGGCGCAAAGTGTGTCATTGATTGCGAATAAAGGCAGTGAGGTCGTCCATCAGGTCATGGATAAAATGCAGGGCATCACAGAGAGCTCAAAACGTATCGGCGATATTATTACGGTCATTGATGGCATTGCCTTCCAGACCAATATTCTGGCGCTGAATGCGGCGGTTGAAGCTGCGCGTGCAGGTGAGCAGGGCCGCGGCTTTGCCGTGGTGGCGGGTGAAGTGCGAAGCCTGGCGCAACGCAGTGCTCAATCTGCCAAAGAGATTAAAGAACTGATCGTGGATTCTGAAAGCCGGGTCGCTGAAGGTTCAGAGATGGTGAAATCCGCTGCAGACACTATGCTGGAAATCTCCGGCGAAGTGACGCGTGTGACCAGCCTGATGCGTGAAATTTCTATCGCGACGACAGAACAAACGCACGGCATCGAACAGGTGAACGTGGCGATTACGCAGATGGATCAGGTGGCGCAGCAAAATGCCGCGCTGGTGGAGCAGGCGACAGCAGCCACGCGTTCACTGGAAGAGCAGGCGCAGTTACTGGCAAAAAGCATGGCGGTATTTAAACTCAATCGCGCCGATCATTTCTGAGAACAGAAATCCTGAACGGTAAACAATAAAAAAGGTGACCCTAAGGTCACCTTTTTACATTCAGGTCAATGCGAAGCTACACAGCGACCACGCTCATGTTGTGATGATTCTGATATGTCGTTCAGTTATTCATCCGGGAACTGGGCGATAAAGCGTTCTGCGTCTTCAACCATCGAACAGTTGCCTACAAAGAAGGGTGCACGCTCATGCAGTTTCTGCGGGATGATATCCAGAATACGGTTTTTACCGTCACTGGCTTTACCGCCTGCCTGCTCGGCCAGGAAAGCCATTGGGTTGCATTCATACAGCAGACGCAGTTTTCCGTTCGGATGGCTGGCCGTGCTTGGATAAATATAGATGCCACCTTTCAGCAGGTTGCGGTGGAAATCTGCCACCAGCGAGCCGATATAGCGTGAGGTATAAGGGCGTTGCGTCGCTTCATCCTGCTCCTGGCAATACTTGATGTATTTTTTAACGCCAAGCGGGAATTTAATGTAGTTGCCTTCGTTGATTGAGTACATATTGCCCTTTTCAGGGAAACAGACTTTTTCATGAGAGAGACAGAAAACACCGAGTGAAGGATCATAGGTAAAGGCATGCACGCCTGCGCCGGTGGTGTAAACGAGCATGGTGGAGGATCCATACACCACATAGCCTGCGGCAACCTGGCGGTTCCCCGGTTGCAGAAAGTCAGCTTCTGTTACCGGCTGGCCCAGCGGGGTAGTACGGCGGTAAATCGAGAAAATTGTTCCGACAGAGACGTTAACATCGATGTTTGAAGAACCATCCAGCGGATCCATCAAAATGACGTATTTTGCGTTTTCAGCGCGTTCACCTTCGAAAATGACAATTTCATCTTCTTCTTCCGATGCGATACCGGCAATTTCACCACGCGCCTTCATTGCGGCTTTTAATTTTTCATTGGCGTACAGATCAAGCTTCATCTGTACTTCACCCTGCACATTCTCTGCACCACTGGTACCCAGAATGTCGACCAGACCCGCTTTGTTGATATCACGGTGAATGATTTTAGCGCCGAGTTTTATTGCTGAAAGTAACGCCGTGAGTTCACCCGTTGCATGTGGAAAATCTTGCTGCTTCTCAACAATAAATTCGCCTAACGTTTTCATGACACTTTCCCTGAATCGAGGATAGATAACGGTACGTTAATAAAAATTTCACAAGAACGTGAGCAGTTTAGCCCAAATATATGGATGAATCATAGGCAAATCCATTTCTTCTGGAGGATTCTGAGCGTTAGAATAGCGGCTGACTTAAAGGCATTAATGGAAAATATATGCGCATTCATATTCTTGGGATTTGCGGCACGTTTATGGGCGGGCTGGCGATGCTGGCACGTGCACAGGGGCATCAGGTAACCGGTTCGGACGATAACGTTTATCCACCGATGAGTACGCTGCTGGAAAATCAGGGAATCGACCTGATCCAGGGGTACGATCCTGCCCAGTTAGATCCTCAACCGGATCTGGTGATCATCGGCAACGCGATGACGCGCGGTAATCCTTGCGTCGAAGCCGTGCTGGAGCAGGGGATCCCTTATGTCTCGGGCCCGCAATGGTTACATGATCATGTCCTGCCAGAGCGCTGGGTCATTGCTGTTGCGGGGACGCACGGTAAAACCACCACTGCCGGCATGGTCACGTGGATCCTGGAGGCTTGTGGTTATGAACCCGGATATGTCATCGGTGGCGTTCCGGGCAATTTTGAGGTGTCCGCGCGTCTGGGCAACAGCCCGTTTATGGTGCTGGAAGCCGACGAATATGACTGTGCGTTCTTCGATAAACGTTCCAAATTCGTTCATTACAGCCCGCGTACGCTGATCCTCAACAACCTTGAGTTCGATCACGCTGACATCTTTGATGATCTGAAAGCGATTCAGAAACAGTTCCACCATCTTGTACGTCTGGTGCCAGGCAAGGGGAAAATCATTCTGCCTGAGCACGACACGCCGCTGAAACAAGTGATGGCAATGGGGTGCTGGAGTGAGCAGGAATTTGTCGGTGATGCCGAAAATTGTGTATGGGATGCGAAAAAACTGACGCCGGATTCCAGCACTTTCGAGGTTTATCTGCATGGCGAAGCCGTCGGGCAGGTGAACTGGAGTTTGGTTGGCGAGCACAACATGCATAACGGTCTGATGGCGATTGCTGCTGCACGCCATGTGGGTGTGAAGCCGGAAGATGCCTGCAGGGCACTTGGCGATTTCATTAATGCCCGCCGTCGCCTTGAATTGCGCGGCGTAGAAAATAACGTCTGCGTGTACGACGATTTTGCTCACCATCCGACGGCTATACTGGCGACGCTTGCTGCATTGCGCAGCAAAGTCGGCGGAACTGCGCGTATTCTGGCGGTGCTGGAGCCCCGTTCAAATACCATGAAAATGGGCATGAGTAAAAATGAACTGGCACCTTCGCTGGGCCGTGCTGATGAAGTTTTCCTTTTACAGCCACAGCACATTCCCTGGCAGGTGGCCGAAGTGGCTGAACATTGTATTCAGCCAGCTCACTGGAGTGCAGATGTCGATTCTCTGGCGGATATGGTGATTAAGGCCTCGCAGCCTGGCGATCATATTCTGGTCATGAGCAATGGCGGATTTGGTGGCATACATGAAAAGCTGTTGGCGGCACTGGCTGTTAAAGCGAAAACCGTCCCGGAGCAATAATCCTGGCGCATTATGAGAGTTAAGCACAGCAGTCGCTGTGCTTTTTTTATGTCTGTGAGTGGCCGGAGCAAGTCATTCAAGTCATTAACGGGCAAAAAAAAGCCCTCGAAAAGTTGAGGGCCAAAGGGTGTCGTCGGACAGGACGACGAGGGTATCGTTAGCAAGAGAGTCAGGCAGTGGCAGTGTCAACTTTCTTTCCAGCCTCAACAGCGCTCATTATCACTGGTTTGTGGCTGTTGAAACCCGGTAACGCTAATTCAATAAATACTCAAACAGTGGTTTTATCTCAGTGAGAAACTCAGAAATCTTATTGATAGATTTCTGCTGTCGCGTGATAAGCGCCGTTGTTATAAGCCTCGATCACACGGAAAGATTTCGCGCCTTTGCTTTCAGCTTTATCAGACAACTGCTGGCGGATATCCATTGGCACGCCGTTGACGCCACTGACGCTAATCGTGCCCATAGGTCGCAGATTTTCTGCTTGCTGGTTTGTGACAAGCTGCGCGGCAGAGGTAGCAAAAGAAACAGCAGACAACAGGCTAAGTGCGGCAATAGTGGTAATAATTTTCATGATATTTTCCTGAATATACAGACGTTGGTGCTTTTCATCAGAGAGCAACGTCAATTGAGGTTTGGATTTATCAGGGCTGTAATATCGGGTTCAGGAGCACGTAAAGCGTGCGGGAACGTAGATGGTGCAGTGACAAATCCTTCTTAGTGCGCATTGCGCGGGCCTGAGTCATTCAGGCCCCTTCGCTTCTTTTACCTGAACTTATTGGTAAATTTCTGCGGTCGCGTGGTAGTTACCTTCCTCACGAACTTCGATAACTCGGAACGCTTTAGCACCTTTGGTATCGGCTTTATCTGACAGCGCCTGACGGATATCTGATGGGGCGCCGGCTACGCCACTGACGCTGATCATGCCTGTTGGCTGCATTGTTGAAGCTTGTTCTTGCGTAACAGGTTGTGCTGCAAAAACACCAAATGACAATGCAGAGAGAATGCTTAATGTTGCGATAGTAGTTTTAACTTTCATGATTTTGACCTCGTCGATTTTATTATGTTTCTAACAACTGGTGCTTCACACCACGGAAATGAGTATACATCTAGTCACGGTATAAATTAATAGCGGGCTAATAGTAATTTGGGTTGTTATATGTCAACTATTTGTATTTTTAATAACAAAAAAGCATAAAAAAAGAGTAAAAAATGGTCTTTTTAGGTTAATTTTTCGTAAAATCAATAAGTTGAATGAATTTGACTATTTGTGCTTATTTTTGCTGTGAATCACATACTGGAAAACTTTATGTGACGGGATGGCGTGGTTTGTGACGGAATTTAACCGAAATGGGGGTGTGCGGGCGGCTGTTTTGATAAACGCAAAGGCAGTAATAAATGAAGGGAAGTGTATTGAATGAGGTCAGAGGGAGTGATCTTCTGACCTCAGGCACAGAATGAGGGCGTCAAAAGGAGCAAAATGTTGCAGCCCTATAGCTCTTGCTCAAACAAACTAAGAATCGCATCGTGTAATTGTTTGACGCTAAATCCGCGGGCCGGTGTCGTGAAGATCGTATCATCGCCGGCAATGGTTCCGAGGATCCCTTCGGATTTCCCCAGGGAGTCAAGTAAACGCGCGATCAGTTGTGCGGCTCCCGGGCTGGTTCGGATCACCACAACGGCATCGTTATAGTCGATATCCAGCACCAGATTTTTCAGAGGGCTGGTCGTTGTCGGCACGCCAATCTCAGCAGGCAGGCAGTACACCATTTCCATCTTCGCATTACGGGTTCTGACGGCACCAAATTTTGTCAGCATCCTTGAGACTTTTGACTGATTGATATTTTCGAAACCATCATCCTGAAGAGCGACAACAATCTCGCCCTGAGAACTGAATTTCTCTTCCTTCAACAGCGCTTTGAAGGCTTTGATCAAATCTTCCTGTTTAGCAGGATTACGCATTTTGCACCCTGGTCTCTGAATCATAGTGGGGCTGATTATGCAGATAATTGAATTTTTATGCAACAGAGGTTAACTGCAAAAATCATTAATTAAGCTTGCGACAAGGAATGTAAGTGACGAATTTCCCACGATGATTTCATGAATATGCCAAAATTTTGCATTACGGCTGAGCTATATTGCACAAGAGTTTACTCTCATGATCTCGATTCAGCTCTCACATTGGACCGAATTTAACCATTTATTAACCTGGCCTATTTTGTGGTGCTACTTTTAATGATGAAGCTTTCCGATAAAAAGTGATTAAAAGCGGAAAAGGTCGACCAGGAGGTGTTTTTTTACTTTCTAAACGACCCACCTCAGATTCTCTGCAGGTAAGCGATTGTTTTTAACGGCGTAAGTGATTAAGGTCACACCCAATTAATTCCACGACACTTATAAGTTAATGATAAAAAAGGAGTATAGGATGAAAGTTGCAGTTCTAGGTGCTGCGGGTGGTATCGGTCAGGCCCTCGCGCTTCTGCTCAAGACCCAGCTACCTTCCGGTTCCGAACTCTCATTATATGATATCGCACCGGTCACTCCGGGTGTCGCCGTCGATCTCAGCCATATCCCTACCGCGGTTAAAATTAAAGGTTTCTGTGGTGAAGATGCTAAACCCGCTCTGGAAGGGGCCGACATCGTCCTGATTTCTGCGGGGGTGGCACGTAAACCGGGTATGGATCGTTCAGATCTGTTTAATGTGAATGCCGGGATTGTGCGCAATCTGATCCAACAAGTTGCCAGTACCTGCCCGAAAGCCTGCATCGGCATTATTACTAACCCGGTAAATACCACAGTCGCGATTGCTGCGGAAGTATTGAAAAATGCTGGTGTCTACGACAAAAACAAACTGTTTGGCGTAACGACCCTGGATACCATCCGCTCCAATACTTTCGTGGCTGAACTGAAGGGTAAGCCACCGGAAGATATCGAAGTGCCGGTTATCGGCGGCCACTCTGGTGTGACGATTCTGCCTTTATTGTCCCAGATCCCTGATATCTCTTTCACTGAAAGCGAGATTGCTTCTCTGACTCAACGTATTCAGAATGCCGGGACTGAAGTGGTGGAAGCTAAAGCCGGTGGCGGATCTGCGACGCTTTCGATGGGGCAGGCGGCTGCACGCTTCGGACTTTCACTGGTACGGGCGATGCAGGGTGAAAATAATGTGGTGGAATGTGCTTATGTGGAAGGTAAAGGCGATCATGCCCGATTTTTCGCACAACCCGTTCTGTTAGGCAAAAATGGTATTGCAGAACTTATCGATGTCGGTCAGCTCAGTGCGTTTGAACAACAATCGTTGGATTCTATGCTGGATATTCTTCGCAAAGATATTGAGCTCGGTGAACAGTTTATTAATAAGTGATCATTGAACAAAGCCGCCGGGTTAACTGGCGGCTTTTGCTTTTCTTAACGCGGTGTTTCATGGGTCGGACGGCAACGGCGTTCGATGATTTGTGAGGTTTTGGGATCAAAATACCGGCTAGGCCAGATCAGCGAGGGATGGACACCCAAAGCACCAGCGATAAGCAATTCTCCTTTTGGCCACGGCCGTGATAAGGCATTAGAAAGTGTCGAAGAGCTCAGGCCTGCTGATCGTGATACTGCTGCGAGTGTGGTGCCCTTCTTTCTCAGTGCTGCAATAATATCTGCCTGATGCCAGTCTTCATTCCTTGTCGTCATGATATTTTCCTTCTGAAAATGACTTTCAATAAATATTTTATTAAACATAGATTTCAATACTGAGTGCACTCATTATATCAACCATATCAATGTTTCCTAAAATCCATTATTTTACTTATTTAGAAAATACATTCTTATTTTGATTTAGACAAACAAGTAAATTCCTTTTGCTTTTTGTGATTTGTATCGGTTTATAATATTTACATTGAATAACATTAAAATGAAAACG